>VHCO01000066.1 GCA_016871715.1 Verrucomicrobiota bacterium | reverse complement strand
AACGATTACGATCTCGGCCGCGCCTTTCCCGGAGAGAACACAGCCTAAGTTCCTGTTTCATCAGCTATAGCCACGAGGACAAGGGGTTTGCTCGTTCGTTGCATGACCGGCTTCAGGAGCGGGGAATTCGGTGCTGGCTCGACGAGCATCAACTTCTACCCGGTGACGATCTGCACAACGGTATCGACCGAGGCATCCGGCTTTGGGACAAGGTACTGCTCTGTGCCTCCAAGGCATCACTCACTAGTTGGTGGGTGGACGGAGAAATCAACCGCGCGTTCCTGAAGGAGGTGGAACTCACAAAGGAGCGCGGTGAGAAAGTCCTCGCGTTGATTCCGCTCAACTTGGACGGCTTTCTATTCAGCACGGACTACAAGAGTGGCAAGAAGGCAGAGATCACCAGCCGCGTAGCAGCTAACTTCGTCGGCTGGGAGCAAGATCATGCACTGTTTGACGCCGAACTTGAGAAGGTCATCCGCGCTCTGCACACAGGTCAGAACCACAAGGATCCTCCGACGCCGGCGGCCAAGTCTATGGCTCGGCGCAGCCCCTCCGGCTCCGGTTCCTGCTGAATCGTCCCGCTCGCTGGCTCGCCGCCGCGCGCTTAAACGCGGGCGGGTTGCGCGTCAGCCGGGGCGACGTTGAGAAGTTTGCGGCGGAACGCAAGTTCCGGGGTTTTCTGGAAACGAGCGCGAAGAAGAACCCGGGGTGCGAGGAACTCAAGCAGGCCATCCTCGCTGGCATCAACTGGGACGAGATTCCCTGTCGCACCACGGAGGTGCTGTTCAAGCGGCTCAAGGAGGAGATCATCCGCCTCAAAGACGAAGGCCGGGTGCTGCTGCGGTTCAACGAACTGCGCGAGACGCTGCAACTGCGGTTGTCCGGCGAGTTCCAGCGGTTCGCCGACGAGGAACTGCGCGTGGTGGCCGGACGGGGACCTGGGTGGGAAGACAGGATGAACATGATTCACAGGATGTGCTCGCGGAGGCCAAGCAGCCTCGGCCCGGGCCGCCTTCTCTCCTGTCCATCCTGTTAATCCTGTCCCAGTTCGGTGGGATGGTGTGGGAGCTGGCGTTCGGCAGTTGGGTGTTGCTCCAGCCGGAGCGCATCAACGCCTACGCGCAGGCCGTGATCCGGACGTTGCAGGCAGACGAGCATCAGCGCGGCTGCCTGATGGAGGAGCGGGTCTTGAAGGGCGACCTGGCGTCTGGATTTGGAGAAGGCATTTGGAACCGCGCGAAATACGCGAAAAGGAAACAGGTTCTGAGTCGGGACCACTGCTTTAAGCAACTCGTGCGATTGCGTTGCCTTCTCTGGTCTTTCTTTCGCGTGTTTGGCGTGTTTCGCGGTTTGAAGCTTGGACGAGATTTACGCAACGCTGGTGGTGCGGCTGCATCACACGGAGCCGTTCCAGCAGGATCAGCTCTGGCGCTACGCCGCCGATTTCAAGACGAACACCGGGAGGCAGCTTGGCGTGAAGCTGACCCGGCGCGCGCCGGGCGTGGGCGAACTGGACGTGTATTTCGATCCGGCGGTGGCGATGGATGAGAAGATCACTAACCGCCAAATACGCGAAATACGCGAAAGGAAGAAGGAGTTGCACTTCGTATTCCGCCCTGTTTCCTTTTTCGCGTGGTTCGCATGTTTCGCGGTTGCTGTTTTCCAGATCGAGTCCACGGACGACGCGCACAAGGCCACCGGCGCGAAGCTCTACCTGCAACTCAAGTCGGGCAATTACCAACTTCACCCGCTCGTGGTGTCTTTCATTGCTGACGCCGTTCTATTTGTCGCAGCACCGTTTCGTCACGATGGGCTTGGCGCGGCCAGCGGCGCGAGCCGCAGGGTGGTGAAGAGGGTGAGGTTGGGCTTCATGGTCATTTCGTGGTTCTGGGTGGCGGGTTTCACTTTCCCTTTCCCAGCCCGTCGGTTTCGGGATTCAGGCGTTTGACCTGAAGTGTCACGGGGCCGCCGACTCCTGTCCGCACGCGGATCTCGCGCTGGGTCGCAACGCGCAGGGTGCTGCCGGGGCGGTAGTGGATTTCCACGCGGCCAGCATACGGGCTGTAGAGCGTGAAGTCGACTGCAACATCCTCCGGCCAGCAGGGCAGCACGACCAGTTCGTCCGGGTAATCCTGCAGCAACATCTCCAGAACGGGGAGCACGCCGGTTCCCATTCCTTGCAGGCTCGGGCACTCCGGCAGCGAGGGAGCGGCGGGGTTGTTCTGTGCGGTCTCACGTGCCAATCCGCAAGGGAGGACGAAGGTGCGGGAGAAGTGCCGGTCATGCCACTGGGCCACCTCCTCTCGCAGACCCAGGCAGGCGGCGAACACCACGTCGAGGTCCCAGGCGTGGAAGGAGTGCTGAAAGAGGCGGTCGCGGTAGGACCGCAGGGCACGGTCACGATCCGTCTCGCCTCGCAGCACCAGCTTCGCCGGCCAGACCGCGTAGAGTTCCGTCTGTTGCGCGTTGAGTTGGTAGAACGATTTGCCCTGCGACCAGGGCAACACATAGAAGGATTGATACTGCTCCACCGCGCAGATCAGGCCGGTCATCCAGGAGTTGTAGCGGAGGTGATAGCGGAAGAGGTCGATCTGAAAGCGCACGGGGGTTTCGCGGCGCTCGCCTGCGCAGCAAGCCAGGTAGTAACGATAAAGATCGAACGCGGCTTTCTGACGGAGCAGAGAACCGTCTTTGTCGTCCGGCTCGAAGGAGGCACGCGCCCAGAAATCGCGCCACCAGGTCTCGTGGGCCGCCACAAAACCCTCCGGGCCATCGCCCAGCGCCTGGCGCAAACGCCCGGCCGCCGCGGCCGTGAAGGCATCGCGCCCTCTGAGAGTGGAGACGCCCGCGAGCAGGAGGCTGTGGCGGGCGGCCGCAGGCAGGGTGAGGGTCCGTTCGGCGACCGCGGGAACGGCTCCGTTCACGCCGATGGCCAAGCCGAACGTCCGGCCTGCCAGCCAGGGCCGGTTGTTTGCCTGAACCTCGGCGGCACGAGCCGGGCTCTCGCGCTTGATCGGCGCCACGGTTCCAGCCGGATTCTCGTGCCACAGGCGGACGCTGCCGTCGCTCGCGACCGTGACGCTCGAAGGCGCGTCCTCCTCCAGCCGCATCGTCAGTGGCTCCGGCGTCTTCCGCTCGTCGATGATATCCAGGCGGATGATGTCGTCGGGGACATGGGCCCGGATCTCGACACGGACCAGTCCGTTGGACGTCTGGGCGAAGGCTCGGATGACCGAGCGCCGCAAGTCGTGCTCCATCCGGAAGTTCGTGGCCGTGGCAAACGGGCGTCCCCCAAGGTCAAGGTGCAAGCGCGCGAGCGCCCGGAGTTGGCCACTCTCGTCTATCGACGCCGAGTGGTTCACTTGCATCACCATCTCGTCCGGGAAGCTGACGGTCAGGCCGGACACGCCCGTCCCCGTGGCCATGAATTCCCATTCCTTGATTGGCCTGTCGTCGAAGGTGATGCGTCCGTCGGGATGATAGACGCCGGTCAGGCCCAGCGCGGCATCGCCCAGTACAACCACGTCGCGTCGGGGCTGCTCGTTCCCAACCACCACCAGCGAGACGTCGTCGAAAGACACTTCTTGATCGCCTGTCCGATCGGTCGTGCCGCGCAACTGCACCTCCCCGCCGCCGGTTGGATGGTCAGCCACGGTGAACACCGCCTCGTAGCGGACCCAGGCGTTTCCGGTCGCCTTGAGCGGTGTCAGCGGATACTGCGCATAGCCGGGCGGCGCATCCTGGCTGATCATGACCAAGGCATCGCCAAGGGCTGCGCTGGCGCGATACCAGAAGCTCAGCTTCAGACGGTCGCCGCGTTTGACGGTGGCGAACAGATCAGGAGCCCGGTAGACCCACCGCGCATAGACGTCGCCGCTCCGGCACACCATCTTCGCGGCGCAGCGGCCAGAGTGGGGCCGCTCTGCGGATCGCTCAAACACGGGTTTTCCTGCGTTTTGAGTGCCAAGCCAGCTACCGCGGGGGGCGCCTGGCTGCTCTTCAAACCCCGGATCTGCGATCAGGTTGACCTCAGGCGTGGACGCTTCCGCGAACGCGGCCAGCGTCGCGAGCCACAGGGCGGTGATGAGTGTGAGGGTGCATTTCATTCTGTTGAAGCCTTTGTGGGAGTTGTTGGCAGTGGCGTGCGAATGTCCGCGAACGGAACGACGATGAAGCCGACCTGGTCGTAACGCTCTTTCTTCCTGTCCCCTTGGTGAAGATCGCCGCGCTCGTGCAGGATGCCGACGCTGCCGTCCGGCATCACCGCGATGTCCGAATACCCCGTGAAGTTGGGGGCCGGTTTCCTGGCGTAGCGGAAGGCTTTCGTCCACGTATACCCATCATCTTCGCTGAGCTTCAGCGTGCCATCCGCACGGACGGTCGCGTTGGCGGGATTCGAGAACAGGATATTGCCTTTGCCGGTTGCCGGGTTCACCGAATGGAAAAGCAGGCTCGCCTGGCAGCCGCGCGGCTCGACCAGCGCCTGCTCCAGCCAGGTCTTCGTGAACGCCACGCCGCCGTTCGTGCTGATGGACACGACGCGGTGGTGTTCGCTGTCGTTCTGGTTGCGGCTGTTGAGCATCAGGTCGCCGTTGCTCAACTCGACCACCGTGCATTCAGTGGTCTGAAGCCGCGGCACGCTGCCGCCGATGTGCCAGGTCTCGCCGTTGTCGTCGGAGTAGATGACATGCGAGGCCATGTGCGTCCGTTTGGTGTTGTGGCGGGCGGGAACGATGATGCGCCCCTTGTGCGGCTCGCTGCGCTTCACGATGGCGTGGCAGGGGCCGGTGCCATACCATTTCCACTCCGGCTGGTAAACCGAGGTCGTGATGTTGCGCGGCTTCGACCACGTCACGCCGTCGTTATCCGAGTGCATGACAAACACCTCGCGCGTCGTGCGGTCTTTTTCGGAGGCAATCCACTTGTTCCAAAGCCAGACCAGCAGAATCCGCCCCGAGGGCAGCACGACGGGACACTGGTTCTTGCAGGGGTTGCGGCCATCGTTGGCGAGCACCTGCAGCGGCCCCCAGGTGCGCCCACCATCCGTGGAACGCTTGAGCACGACATCCATGTCGTCCTCGTCCTTGTGGCTGTTGACGCGCCCTTCACAAAAGGCCAGCACCGTGCCGTTCGTGCTGACCGCCAAAGTCGGGCAGCGGTAAACCGCATAGCCCTCCTTGCCTCCCACGAAGGGAACCGAATCAACCCGGCCCCCGGTGACACCATCGCCATGAAGGCCGGCAACCGGGGCGAGCAGAAGGGCGGCGAGGAAAGTGAGAGCGGGTTTCATCGAAGAACTCATTGTGGATTGGCTGACTGCGGCCCGCGCTTGTCGTCCGTTGATTCTTCGCCCACCTGCCACCGGGGCACGCAGGTGAAGCTGCATGCTACCGGAATTGAGGTTCTCATGTCCTTGAATTCTGAGGAGCTGCTGAAATGGGTGGCGACGTCGCTCATCGCTTCACCTCCACCAATACACGCTGGTAGCGGGTGAGGCGAGGTGTGCCGTGATCGGTCACCGCGAGGATGACGTGCATGGTGCCGGAGCCAGGGGCCATGACGGCGCGCGTGGGCACGGTGAACCAGGCCTGCGATTGGTCGAAGTTCTGGATGACGAGGGGCTGTCCGCTCCGTGAGTTGGAAACGGGAAACGTCCCCGCCTCATGGTAATAGAACCATTGATACGAAAGGGCGTCGCCGTCCGGGTCGGTTGAACCGGCGGCGCTGAGGTTGACGCGTCCGCCGGGCTTGGCGGTGAGCCGGCTCGCGTGGGCGAGCTTCGGCACGGGCGGATGGTTGGCCAGGTGGTAGGGCTTGATCGTCCAGTCCATGCGCGCGGCGAAGTCGTTCTGATACGCCGAGCGCCAGCGCCAGATGGTGGCGTGGTTGTCATCGTGCCAGCGTCCATCGATGCCGAGCACTTCGTCGTCGGCGTCGCTCCAGAATGGGCGGGTCTCGGCCTGAGGATGCCACTTCTGGAGGCGCGGCGTGTAGAACTCGTAGCGGCCACCCCAGCCGCCCCAGTGCGGGTGTTCGGGATCGCTCAGGCCGTTGTGGATCAAGTTGAGGAACGACGGCGTGTCGCCTTCCATCAGGTATTCCCAGAGCGGGTATTCGGTGCCGAGCGGTCCCTTGCGGCGGATGTTGCGGTCGAGCCACTCGTTGGTCACCAGTTCGAAGTCGGCGCCGTCGCAACGCGCGTGAAAATTGTCGCCGCTGATCCCGCTCCACGTCGCATGGTGATAAGCGCCGCCGTCATGGTAGCCGGGGCTGGCGATGTAAAACAGATTGGTGAAGTTCTGTCGCAGCCACGGGCCGCTGTCGTCCTGGTCCGAGATGGTATAGACGCGGAGCTTGGCGACGAATTGATCCAGTTGCGAGGTCGTGCGGGTGGCGCGGATCTTCCAGAGCGCCTGCGCCAGCACGTTGGGGCCGCCCCACACCGGCACCCAGAGCGGACGTGGGTCCGCCTTGTCCGCGGCCTGGATGAGCAGTTCCGAGCCGGACGAATCATGCCCTTCCCCGACGGCCTTCATGCCGTAGAGCGCCGGGCCCTCCTTGACCACGGAAAGCAGGTGCCCGGTCGTTGGAAAACCCGGCTCGTGCAGGAGCAGGTTGTCGCGGACCTTGCCGTAAGCCTCGACGATGCGGCGAATGCGCGCTGCGGCGGTCCGGTTTTGCTGATGAATGGAGGTGGTGGCGATGAGGCCCTCGACGTCCCAGTGATTGCAGTACGTGAGGAAACGCACCATGGACATGGCGTCGTCGGGTTCGTTCTCGATGTCGGTGAGCACGAAGACGCGGGGCTTGTCGTTCTGGGCGGACAGGCCCGTGCCGCAAACCAGCAGCAGGGCGGCGAGGAAGGTGAGGATGGATTTCATAATCACTTCGAGGGCTTGGGGAACTCCGGCACGGCCGGGTCATGCACGAACAGGATGTCATCCACGGTGAACTTATACGTGCCGGTCATCCAGAAACAGAAATCCCGGTTCTCCAGATCGATCCTGCCGTTGTTCGTGCGCAGCACCCTCTGAAAATCCGCCAGACGAACCTGAATGACGCACGGTTCCGTGCCGGACAGCATCTCGGGCAGATCCACCTGCCAGATTTCCTCTGAACCGTCAATGAAGCCCATGGAGATCGTCCCCTCGGAATCTTTCAATCCGTAGGGCTTGAACCAGAGGCGAAGGGCATTGCAGCCGGAAAGGTCCTGGTTTGGCCGGGGGAACTTCGCCATGCTCCTCCGCTTGGTCGTGGGACCGGTGTTGGCAATCGTCAGACCGCGATTCCCACCGCTCTTGTGCTGGGAGTCGAACGTGGCGACGATGCCAGTGCTCCAGTAGGGCTGGTACCACGTCTTGAAGATGTCCGTCCCGACCTCGAAATCCTCCACCAGCACGGCCTTGTCGTACCTGGGAGCCTCGGACAATGCGAAACGGAACGGGTGCCGGGGCCCGTCGAATGGACCCGGATCGGTCGGGACCTTGGCGAGCACGGTCAAATCGGCTCCAACCTTGTCCGCCCGTGCGTGGTCCACCTGGCTGAGTTTCAGGGTGTGGGCAAAGTTACGCACCGCCCCTTGTGATTGGCGCACGCTGCCCTGGCCAGGATTGAGCACCTCTTCCAGGTTTCCGGCCAAGATCGCGGCGTTGCCGTCCGACAGCTCCTTGCCCGAGAGGCTTTGAACCAGGTCCTGAATAAACGTAGCGAGATACCTGTCATCGGCTTTCAGCAACCCTCCGGGCGCAAGAGCCGCAATATCCCGCGCCAACTCTTCCTTCGAAACGGCCGTGAGGTTCTGGAGGTGGTCACACACCTTTTGGGTCTCAGCGCGGATGAATGGGGTTGGATTCGGCTTGTTCGCTGCCGCTTTCTCCTGCCGAGCGCTGGCAGCGGGCAGGTCGCCCTTGTAGTAAAAAGTGTCGGCGTTGTTCCCCGGTTTGCCTGACGATGTGGGAGCCGCTGGCTGAGCGGCGGTTGCACTGGGATGCGATGCGCCGACGGCGGCCGATACAGCGAGACTGAAAAGGAGGGTGGAGGGTTTCATGGCAGGAGATGGTTTGCGGTTGACTTGCACCGGCAGCCCCGAAGCGATGCCGCGACCACGTAGCAGACGCGGACGGTGATCCTTGGTCCGAACGTGGAGCGTGCTTGGGCGGTGTTCATCAGGCTCTCCCCAGCTTTTTCATCCCCTTGTAGCAGCGGCGGACGGTGTCGAGGGCATCGCCACCACGCTCGTCCTCCACGATATACCACTCGGTCCCACCGACCTGCTCACAAGCGTCGAGCAGGGCCTTGAAATTAATGTCGCCTTCGCCAATGGCCGCGAATGGCGGTCCGCCACATTCCTTCAAGTGAATCGTCCGGGAGCGGCCGGGATACTTCTTCACGACCTCGACGGGATCCACCTTGTAAAGCACGCAACTGGAGGTATCGATTTGCATCGCCACGTCCGGCGGTGTCTTGCCGAAGAACAGGTCCCAGCCGGACACCCCGTCGTAGAGTTGGCCCTGGTAACCGTGATAGCCGAGAACCATCTTGGCGGCCTTGACCTTCGGAACCGGTTCGGAGAACAGCCTGGCCTTGGCCAGCCAAGCGTCCTTGGACTTGAGGTCCATCCACGAAACGATGAGGTATTTGTTGCCCAGCACCTGGTTGAACTCGATGGTGGCCGCGAGGTTTTCCGGCTGGATCGTCTCGAGGGGCGTGTGCGTGCCGCAACAGACCAGGCCGTGGTCGTCCAGCATCTTGCGCAGTTCCTTCGCCTGGAGGTCGTGGTAGCCCGCAAACTCGACGCCCTGGTAGCCGATCTCCGCCACCGTGCGGAGTGCTTTCGGCAGGTCCTTCTTGCACGCCTCGCGAATGGACCAGAGCTGAAGACCGATGGGGATCTTCCTGGCGGGCGCAGAAAAGGCCAGCAAACCGAGACCGAGAGCGGCCGTGCCGACAGCACCCGTCCTGATGAAGTAGCGGCGGGACACGTGAAGATTGAGCGTGGGATTCATAGGGAACGAGGACTCTGTCTGGTGTTGGCTGGAGGCGCTTCGCCCGTTGGCGGCTTCAGCGCGGCTGGGTTTCTGGCGAATTCCACCAGCGTCCGGTATTTGTGGGCCTGCTCGATCGGTTGGCCGGTAAACTCCATTGCGCCCCACGATCCGCCATCCCCAGCCTGTCCCACGTGGCAGTAGTGTGAGAAGATGCTGAAATAACGGGCCATCTCAGCGAGGTACTCGGCGTAGAGATCATACATGGCCGGGTTACGATTGAGGCCTGCGCCCCGCCGGGTGCAATGCTGCCCGCCCTCGCAGGCGATCAGGGCCAGCCCGGCGGCGTCGGCCAGCTTCTTGTGCATGGCCGAGTCGTCGGCCGAACGACGGATGGCCTGGCGCATCCGCGCCACCGCATCCGGCGCGTCCCCCTGCACGTCGTGGTCTTGTCATAGCGGTCGACAAGTCCGCCGTCGGGCCCGATGAGGTAAAGGCAGTTGGTCGGTTAAGTGTGGGCATCGAGGTGATGCGTGGAGCCCAACACGAGCCAGAGGTCGAGTTCCTTCGCCAGGCCGCGGATGGCAGTCGTTTCACAGCGGAGCAACTCCCAGTCGTAGCCGTCCAGCGATGGAAGATCGATGCCGGCGTAGCCGGAGAGCGAAGCTTCCGAGGTGTGCAGGAGATGCGCACCGGATTTCACCGCGCGCCGCATGGAGTCGCGGATGTGGCGGGCGTTTTCCGTGACGCTGGCGCTGACCGGGAACTGGCAGGTGGCCGCCCGAAGTCCTTTCGCGGGGCGCGGTGCCTCTGGCGGGAACAGACTGGCTTCCCGCGCTTCACCTGCCCGTATGACGCCGGCAGCGAAGCCCGCGAGCGCAGCGCTGCCGATGCCGAGAGCCGTGCGACGCGAGACCGCCGTGCGCTTTCCACCAAGGTCGCGATTCCTTGTCTGCATGGCTAGTCCGAGAGCTGATAGACGAGAGTTTCGTTCGTTTCAAGGGCGTGAACTTTGAGCGCCAGCCTTCCGGATTGAAGACAACCCATTCGGCGCAGCCCGGATCGAGTTCCAGCCCCAGCACGTTGGTCTCGGCATGGTGCCACACGACCTGAATGCAACGGCCCCATCACGCCTTGGCCATTCGAGGTACGCGCTGTGCCCTCGCGGCTGAGTCGCGCGGCATGATCGAAAACCACGCCTCACCCTCCGCCTCGGTCGCCAGGGCTCGGTATTGCGAGAAGATGGTCGCCGCGGAATTCCCAGCCTCCAAGGCCACCTGCGGGACGTTCTTGGTGGCGGCAGCGCGATAGGTACAGAATGAGTGGCGCAAGGAATTGTGGCGCCATGGGAGCAGTCCCGCAGCCTCGGCAGTGGCGTTTTGGGCGACGGAGATCTTTCGCGCCCGTTCCCGCCAGGTCTGACCG
Organism: Verrucomicrobiota bacterium; assembly: GCA_016871715.1. GTDB lineage: Bacteria > Verrucomicrobiota > Verrucomicrobiia > Limisphaerales > J093 > VHCO01. Next base: position 20,914 of record VHCO01000066.1, on the reverse strand, counting down.
GTCGGCCACACCGGACCGCTCTCCTTGACCAGCGGCGACAGCCATTTGGCCAGGTTGTCGGTGATCGGCGCCAAGCGCGTGCCAGCGCACCGCGCTTTGCGGTGGGTGACTTTGATGGTCCGCTCGGCCAACCGGACGTCCCGCCAGTCCAAAGCGAGGATTTCGCTGGTGCGCAGCCCTGCGAAACCGCCGATGGCTAGGGAGGGCAGGAAGTCGGGTGTCGCGTGGGCGAGCAACTTGGCCATCTCGGCCGGCGTCCAAACCTCGATCGCCATCTCGTGTGGACCGTTGAACCGCTGAGTCTCCGCAACCGGGTTGGACCCGCGGGGGATGTAACCTCGGCTCTCGCAATGCGCGAACAGGCGCCACAGCACCTGGCGGGTGGCGTTCTTGGTGCTGCCCGCTCCTTTCAAGCCATCGAGATACCGCTGGCAGTGTGCCGTCGTCACGCTGGCCGGATGGACGGGAAAGGCTTTGGTGAAGGGGCCGATTCGGCAGCGCAGGTCGGTCAGGTAGGGCCCGCTTGCCTGGGCCTGCCGGCGCAGCTCGATCATTTCGGCGGCGGCCTCGGCGAGCGTGATCTGCGGCAGCGTAGTCGGATGCCGTTCCAGGTAGAACCGCGCGGCAGCGGACAGCAGGCTGCCGTTGCCCAGGACGCCGACGGCCTCCGCGTACCGAGCGCACGCCAGTTCTGGGGGGGCGCCCACGGCCCGCAGGAGTTCCAGACACCGGGCGAAGCTGGCGGCCTCCTGGCCAGACAGGGCTGCCGCAACGGCATCACCCTTCGCCAGCAATCCGGCAATCCGCCGCGCCTCCCTCTGGGCGGCTTGATGATCGGCGAAGCTCCGGAGCCTGCGGCGTCCGCCCGTGTAATCGCAGACCTCGAAGGTCGGGTACCGGTTGCCGTCCACGGCACGGGTGCGGCGGTAGATCTTCACCGCAGCATTGCCGACGCGGATCGTTTCGATCCGCCGTTTGCGGTGCTTCATGCCGCCAAACGTGGTCAAAACGTAGGCAGGCTTCAAGCGAATTGGCTGATAATTCCGATATATTTAGCGTTCTGGCTCGATTCGAATTGTGCCGCACAAACAATCCTCGATACTTGAGCGGAACTTCCATTAGGATTCTGGCCCTAAATCCTCATTTGGCTTCGATTTGACGCGGGTTTGCTTCACCTCCCGCTTTGTCCAAAATGTAGGCATGTTGATGTCGAGAGCATTCAGATACATTTATGTTGACAGCACATATTATAGCAGTATTATGTAGGCATGTTCATTGCCGAAGTCCGCTCCAAAGGCAAACAGGGCAAGTCCTACACCTCCATCCTCCTGCGCGAGTCTTTCCGCGTCGGCTCCGCCGTCAAATCCAAGACCCTCGCCGTCCTCACCCATCTACCAGCCCACGTCCTCGATGCCGTACGGCGTGCCCTCGCCCAACCTGCCGACTCATTGGCCCAACTGGCCGATACCTCCCAGGGCGCCCTGCGTCTGCGTCAGGGCCTCAGTTTCGGTGCCCTCTGGGCCGTTGACCAAGTGGCACAGAAACTGGGCATCATGAAAGCCCTCGGCGTCACCCGGGAAGCCCAGTTGAGCTACTGGCAGGTTCTAGCTCGCGTGCTCTGCCCCCGCACCTCCCTCTTGGCCATGGTCCGCTTGGCCACCCGCTGTGCCGCCCCCGCGCTCTTGGGCTGGCAGCGCGCTTTCACCGAAGACGATCTCTATGCCAACGGCGCCTGGCTGGAAGGCCGCCACGCCCTGATCGAACGGCGCCTCTGGCACGCTCGGCCTTCGCCCCCCAAGGATCAACTCTTCCTCTACGATGTGACCAGCAGCTACTTGGAGGGCGACGCCAATGCCTTGGCGGCTTGGGGCTATAATCGGGACCACAAGGCCGGCAAGAAGCAGATCGTCGTCGGATTGTTGACCGACAGTCAGGGAGAGGCGGTCTCGATTCAGGTTTATCCCGGCAACACCAGGGACCTCAAGACCTTCGACCGGCAAGTGCATACGATCAAAAAGGAGCTGGGCTGCCAGGGGGTTACCCTGGTGGGTGATCGGGGCATGATTCGCGCCGACCAGAAGGCGGCCGCGCAGAAGGCCCAGTTTCATTTCATCACCGCCTTGACCAAGCCGCAGATCGAAAAGCTCTTAGCGGAGAAGGTGCTCCAACTGGAGCTCTTCGACGAGCAGGTCCAGGAAGTGCTGGGCCAAGAGGGTCGGCGTTTTGTGTTGCGCCGCAACCCGGTTCGGCAAGCCGAACTGCAGCGGGCACGGGAGCACAAACAACAGGCGTTGGAAGTGGCCCTGCAGAAAGCCAACCGGTATCTGGATGAACACCCGCGCGCCCAAGTAGCCACCCAGCAGCGACAGTTAGCCGCCCGGCTGGAAACCCTCAACGTGGCCGAGTGGCTCAAATTGGAGGTCAGTGAACAACGGCTGCTCTTGACCCGCGACACTGCCGCGCTGGAGGCCACCGCGCAGTTGGACGGTTGCTATGTGGTCGAGACCGATCTCAAGAGGGCTCAGGCTGACGCGCAGACCATCCATGACCGGTACAAAGACCTGGCCCTGGTGGAGCGGGACTTCCGCACGCTCAAGACCGGGCACTTGGAGTTCCGACCGTGGTTTGTTTGCACCGAGGACAATACCCAAGCCCACGCATTGACAGCGATGCTGGCCCTCAAAGTACGCCGTCATTTGGAGCAAGCCTGGTGGTCGCTGGACGTGACGGTCGAGGAAGGCCTGCGCGAACTGGAGCAACTCGGCGTCATGGAACTGGTTCACCCGCAAAGCGCCAAGGTGGTAGCGCGCCAGGTGCCCGAACCTAGTGCTCGCCAGCAGCAACTGCTGGAGGCACTGAAGGTGGTGCTCCCCACGACGGTGCCGCAACCCAAGTCACCGTAGGCACGCGCAAGAAAATCAACCAAGTCCGCAAGACCCGCGTAATATAAGGCCCAAGTGACCATTCCGACCTCGAATCCTAATGGAAGTTCCGTTGAAGGGCATTGCGTTTGGCGTCGCACGGTTGGTATTCCGGTGCAGGCGTGGTTGAGCAATCAACTGGATTTTATTCTGCCGAGTTGCCCCTGGCTTGCGAAGATTTCGCCGCAGCAAACCATGGCGAAGGAAGCCTACATCGCGCCACTATACGTGCTCCTCGGGCGGGCAGCCGAGGAGCTTCCCCGCTTCCACGCTCCGGATCGGCGTTCGCAACAGACGTGCGTTGTCAAATTCGGTTCATCTAAGTCACCCTTGCTTGCCGAGGGCGTCGGTGTGTTTCGCGAGAGGTTAAGCACGGATGTGGATGCCCAAGGGCAACCTTCTCGACCGACCGGCTCCCTCACCGCCATTTTGAGGTCTGAGAGGACGAACGAATGGCCACGAAGAGGCACAGGAACATACAAGAAGGACTGCTTCTTCGCGTCTGTTTGCGCCGTTCTGCGGCGATGGCACAGGGGTAATCTGTCGTTCACGTCGATGCCCGATCAGTCCGGGCCGGGGGCGGGTGAACTCTGGCCGAGGGCGAGGCGGAAGCCGACGAAGTGAATGCCGTTCGAGGGCGACATCATGAAACGATTGCCCGAGCGGGCGAAATCGATCTCCTGGTTCCAGCCGCCGCCCCGGAAGACCTTGAACTTGCTGTTAGCGGGCCCGACGGGGTCGACCGTTGGGCTGGCGGGGTAGGGGGCAAACCAGTCGCGGCACCATTCCCAGACGTTGCCGTGCATGTCATGCAGCCCCCACGGGTTAGGGCTCTTCTGCCCGACCGGGTGGGTCTTGGCCTCGCTGTTCTCAGAAGTCCAGGCGAAGGCATCCGCCGCTTGCGCATCGTCGCCGAAACTGAACCGGTTTGTGGTTCCGGCCCGACAGGCATACTCCCATTCGGCCTCGGAGGGCAACCGGTACTCGTAACCGGCCGGCAAACGTCCGGCCTGCCGCTCCCGGGCGCTCAGGGCGACACAATAGGCCTCCGCCTCGAAGCAGGTCAGTTTCTCGACGGGGCAGTTCGAGTCGCCCGTGAAGTGGCTCGGGTTGTGGCCCATGAGCGCCGCGTATTCGGCCTGAGTCACCTCGTATTTCCCGATCCAAAAATCGCGCGTGAGGGTCACCGGATGCCGGATGCGGACGAAGGACCCCGCCTTGATCGACACCATGTTGGTCAGCGCCGTCAGTTCGAGGCGAGGCGGTTCGGGCGGCGGGGTCGAGGTTTGGGCGGGCGGAGCCGAGTTCTGCCGATGGCAGGCTGGCAGACTCAAACACGCCATCGCCACAAGGAGCACGCTGGCGGGAACTCGTTCGATACGCTTCGTCTTGGTCTTAGCTCGGCAGTTCATGGTTCGAAATCCACCTGCACCGTCGCCGCGCCAGGTTCGAGCGGCACGGTTTGTTCTTGGCCGTTGGGCCAGCGAACCCACAGCGCCACGGGATCGGCCTGCAGACCGAGCACTTGGGTCGAGGCGTCCTGCGACCAATAGCCCGAGCCCGCTTGCAGGAACCGGCCTGGACCTCGGCGTTCCCCGGCGTACACGACCCGCATCTGGGCGCCCACGGCGTCGGGGTTGGCGGGCGATCCACGGAGCGACACACGCAGGCCGGGCTTTCCCTCGCGATTCAGGTACAGTTTGGTTGGCCCGCCGTTCTGCGAAACGGCCAAGTCGAGCCGCCCGTCGTGGTTAAAATCCGCCAGCGCGGCACCCCTCTGTTCGCCCAGAATCCGGAGGCCGCTCCGGGAGACGCTCATGGGCTCGAACTGTCCTCCTCCGGTTCCGCGCAGCCACAAACCCAACCCGCCATCGTCGCGCGACAGGTCGGAGGCGGAGCCGAAGAAATTCTGCCCCAAGAAGAGGTCCTCGAGACCGTCGCCGTCGAAGTCTCCTACATTGACCGCAAACACCGGGGCGAGTTGGGCCTCCTGGGGAAGCGGAACGGGCTCGAACCGCGAGCCTCGATTCAGGAAGACGGCCGAGGCGAGGTAGGTTGCCTCCAGATGCGGGTTGTTCCGCTGGTTCTCCGGGAGCAGTTCGTCGACCGTGGCCTGGGCGAAAGACCGATGCGTGGGGAAGCGGCCGACCCATTCCGGCCAACCCCGGGCCAGCCAGGTCCGATCGCGTAGGGGCAGCCACTGGCCGTCGCTCTGCCAGGCCTCGATGAGTTCGAGGACGTTATCGCCATCCCAATCGTCGTAGACCACGCGCAGCGCGGTTGGCTGATAGAGTTCATAGATCGAATTGCGGCCCCAGTTGCCGCAAGCCAGGTCCGGTCTACCGTCGCCGTCGAAATCGCCCGCCGCGACGCTGGTCCACCATCCGGTCAGCTCGGCCAGGCCCCAGGGCTCAGTCGCCTCTTCGTAGCGGTCGCCGCGATCGAGGAACAGCCGAACCGGTCCCCATTCGGTCGCGAGGACCAGGTCGGCATCGCCATCGATGTCCACATCCACGAACGTCGCTCCGCTGACCAAACCGGCGGCTCGGAAAGCCTCGTTGATCCGGCCGCCGGGGGCCAGCTTGCCCTGCTCATTGAGCCAAATCGCCGAAGCGACCGGCGCGGGATAGCGGCCGGGCGCGGTGCGACCGCCCACGAACAGGTCCAAGTCGCCGTCGCTGTCCACATCGGCCAGCGCCATGGGTCCCAGACTGGCGTGGCCTGCGGGCCAGAACTGGGCGCTCGCCAGATTCGTGATGGGGGCGGCCAGGATCAGGCTGTCCCTCGGACGGGCGGATTCGTAGTTCGAGGTCGCGACCAGCAGGTAGCGGTTGCCGCGCCCGTCCGGCCAGTTCAGAATTGCCCCTTGGTCGCCGACGCTCGGCATCCCGCCGTCGGCGCCGCGGAAGGCGCGTCCTTGCTCGTTCAAAAAGACCGCCAGTCTCCCACCCCGGCCCGCCCCAATGAGCAAGTCCTCCCACCCGTCGCCGTTCAGGTCGCACCAGCTCACGCCCGGTCCCAAGCCGCTCAGGCGCCGGGGCAGCATCGGTTGGCGCGCCCAATCGTCGAAGGGCGCCTCGGTGTGGACGTGGCCGATCAGCGCGCTGAGGTCGGCGAAAAGCGGGGCCGGCGCCGGCCCAGGCGCAGCCGGTGCCGCCGCGGCGTGGGTCGGTTGGCGCACTTCATAGAGCCGATTGGCCTCGACGCCTGGGACGACGCTGCGGGCGCCGTTGCGCCAGCGGACCTCGAGTCTGAGCGGCGCACTGGAATCAGTGGGCGCCGCGAAGACACGCAGGGCTTGGTCGCTCGATGCATAGCGGCCGCCGCAGATCATCTCTTGGGATTGGGTGAGCGTCGGGGTGGATAGGCTGACGCGGGCGCCGATGCCTTGGGTGTTGGGTGGCAGGCCTTGCAGTCGCACGGCGATTCGGGCTGCCGGAGTGTCGTTACGGTAGACGGCGGCGACCGCGTTGAGGTGGTTCACCACCACGTCCAGGTCGCCGTCGTTGTCCAGGTCGCCCAGGGCCGCGCCGTTGGCGATCCCGACGCGGTCGAATCCCCATGAACTGGCGAGCTCGAAGGTGCCATCGCCACGATTGCGGTAGGCGAGGCTCGCGGTGGGCCAGGCGGGATGGAGTTGGCGAGCGCGTTGGCGCTGCTCGAGGGTCATTTGGCGCAGCCGCATCGGCATCTGATCGTGGCTGTCCTGGTCCATGACATCCATGCCGAACCCGGTGGTGACCAGGAGGTCTTCGTAGCCGTCGAGGTCGACATCCAGGAACATGGGGCACCACGACCAACCGGTGGCGGCCACGCCCGCCAGCAAGGCCACCTCGGCGTACGAGCCATCCTCGCGCCCCAGGAAGAGGGTGTTGCGATTATAGCGCGGCTGCGCCTCGCTGCGCTCGCATTCCCTCAGGTCCGGCCGATCGCGCACCAACTGCGTCATGCGCTTGAGATGCTCGCGGGCGAGCATGTCGAGCACCAAGAGGTCGTCCCGACCGTCGCGGTTCACGTCTGCGAAATCCAGGCCCATCGACGAGCGGCTGGTGTGCCGGAGTTTCCAACCCGGCAGGGCGGTGAAGGTCCCACGACCGGTGTTGATCCATAGCCGGTCGGGCGAAGCGTTGTCGTTACAGACATAGAAGTCCGGCGCGCCGTCGCCATTGAGGTCGCGGAACATCACCGAGAGTCCCCAATCGCGATACGGCCCCGCGGGCTGGCCGGTCTCGTCCGCAAACAGGCCGGGCGCAAACAGGATGGGGGCGAACCGGCCCTGGCCGTCGTTTCGGTAGAACCCGTCGTATTCGGGAAGCTCGCGGACGCTCCCATCCGGCAGCGCCTCGAAGCGGTCCTTCCACCTCGGCAATTGGGTGGATTCGCCGTTGACCTTCGTCACCACCCACTGATCTCCCCGTTTCGCCAACGCGAACTTGATCGTGCGATCCCACAGGAGCATCGCGTCGTTGTAGTGGGTGCAGTAGAGGTCCAGGTCGCCGTCGCCATCGATGTCCGCCAGGGCCAAGGACGTGGCGGACGCGGTCCGCGACAGGCCGGCCTCGACACGCTCGGCCAACCGGCCTTGCCCGTCGTTGAGAAACAGGCGCGTGCCCGTCCCGATGCCGTTGACCAGCAAGTCCAGGGTGCCGTTCCCGTCCACGTCGGCGAACGTGGCGCCCGTCGAGAGTTGGCCGGCGCAGGCGGCTTCGCCGGGCGCAACCTCGGCAAAGCGCCAGTTCCCGAGATTGCGGTAGAGCCGGTTGGGCCCCTGGAGACCACAGAAGTAGAGGTCCTGCCAGCCGTCGCCATCGAGGTCGCCCACGGCGACTCCCGATCCATTGTGGGCGACGACGTTGGTCAGGTACGCATCGCCTTGCAGGACGTTCGTGAAGGCGATGCCCGTGCGCTCGGGATCCACCAGGCTGAAACCCGGTCTCCCACCCGAGGCCGGTCGCAGCGCCTCGATGCGGAGTCCCTCGCTCGCGGAGTCGCCTGCCGCTGTCGTGGTCCAGTTGGCTAGCGCCAGAGCGACCAGCAGCCAACCGGTCCGCATCACGGCGCCAAGCAGGTCTCGACCTCGGTTGCGGGTGAAGGTCTGGGTCATGGCGAGCAGGTGACAACGCGGCCGGGGGAAACTCCTTCTCCGTTAGGGGTAGGGCTTATCCGAAGGGGCACGCCGATCGGGAGGCCGATACGTGGCCGGCCTAGACGGTCCGGAGGGTGCGGCTTGGGTGTCGGTCTCCAGGACCGCTCGAGCCAGGTCCGCCTCGGAGATCCGGATCGGTCCCAGGGCCAACTCGGGCGCGTTGAAGTTGTCGAGGCAAGTGTCATAGTAGGTGGGGTCCTCCTGAGGGAGGAGCAGGGGCTTCGAGAAACGGCCGGCCGCATCGACATGGGCGATCAGGAGGCGCGCGAAGACGCCATCGAGGCCGCGGCTGCAGAAGAGCAGCCACCGTCCGTTGCTCGACCAGCAATGCCAGGTCTCGGCGTGACGGCTGTTGATCGGCAAGGGCTCGATGGCGCGGCGGTCCAGATGCAGAAGGAACAAATCGCTGTCCGATCGAAAGAGGGGGAAACTGCCGAACTCGGTGGCCGTGAACACGAGGTAAGCACCACCGGGCGACACCCGCGGTTGATGGGCGCTGAGGCGGTGTTCGCTGCCGGAGATGAGTGTCTCCGGCTTGCCCCACTCGTTCCGGTCCGGATCATAGGGAATGCGGAGGAGGTCGTAGCGGAGACTGCCCACCTGCTCGAACGGCACCTTGGGACCGCTGCAGTAATAGAGGTGCCGGCCGTCCGGCCCCCAGCAGGGCCAGTTCTCGTTGTGATCGGACGTAGCGATGGCGGCAGGTTTCTCGATGGTGCGCTCCTCGACATGCAACAGGCCGAGGTCCGAGTGGGCATCGAAGATGTCGCGGTTGGCCGGGCCTGCGACATGGAAGAACTGCGTGATCTCATTGGCCGCGAAGGCGATGACCTTCCCGTTCGGATGCCAGGCCAGGTAGCCTAGCTTCTTGTCTACCCGCGAGATGCGCTCACCGTCGATCAGCAGGGTGGGCGTACCGAACTTGCCGCGGAAACTCATGGCGAACCGGTCCGAGGCGCCCTGGTAAGGCGTGTGACAATTGACGCAGCCGCCCCCGATCGACTCGTTGCGCAGGATCGGCCGCTCCTCGAAGGTCTCGAGGTGGCGCTGGTAAATCCCCAGGCGTTTGTAGGTCGAATACAGTGGCTGGAGCCGCCGGTAAACCACATACGGATCGATCGCCTCCTCGGCGACCCGGGTCTCGAATGGGGCATAGGCAATCCACTCACCCGCCGGCTGGCGGGCAGCGAGGTCCCACCGCAGCGTGCCTCCCCGGTTGGCGGCCAACAGTCGCTTCCACTCGGGCAGAGGGAACCGGACCTGCGGGCGCGATTGCCGGATCTCGAGGGGTCGGCCCCGGGAACCGCTCAGGCTCAACTGATACTCGGTGCCCGGTTCCTGAATGCTCAGGTTCAGCGGCGCCAGGTTCGGAGGGATGACCGCGCCGACGTAATCCGGCGCCACTCGCGGCAGCCGCGGCGCTTCGGCCGCCGGCCGGGCTCCAGAGACATCGGGCTGCGACGTCTGGGCTGCGGGGGAGGCCGGTTCAGCCCACGGGCCGGCGGCGCACCGGACTGCGGCCAGGAGCAGCCATCCGCACCCAAGCGAGCGCCACTCGGCACTCGGACTCCGCGCCCCACGGTCGCCCGTTGGGCAGTTTCGGCTCAGGCTCGCGAGCGGATGGGCTTGGGGACTACTCACGAGCTTGCGGGGTTTCCGGGGCCGGGGCGACGCTGGCCGGCTCCGGCGGGGCAAAGAAGTAGAAGAACCAATACGTATTGCCGAATTCGCGTTGGGCCTGGGGACGCACTTGTTCGAGCGACCCGGCGGCACGCTGCATCAGCTCGTGGAAACCCTGGAAGCGGGCGAGGACGTCGTGCGGCACTCGCGGCGCCAGCGCGTCCAGGGAGATGCCCGGATAGAGACTCCGGTGGAGCACGACCGCTTCAGCATGATGGCGCGGCAGAGGGTCTTGGTTCCCAGGGCGAGTCGTGGCCAAAGTCCGCACAGCGTAGAGCAATCGCCGCGTCACCAGTTGATGTGCCATCAAGAACTCGAAAGCCATCCGGTTCTCCGGATTTGCCTCGAGCGCCTGCCGCAGCAACCGCTCCGTGGTGAGCCCGGCCGCGATTCGGTCGCGGGTGACGAGATTCGTGCCAATGCGGAGAAGGGTCGGGTCGGCCATGGCGGGTGTGTGGGTGGCGAGCGCTGCGCGAACTCGGGCGACCCAGGGCTGGCGTTCGGGATAGGCGTCAAGCCGGTTGAGGAAGATCCGGGCCGCATTGGTCAAGCCTTTGACCAGGTGGAGTCGGACCAAGGTGCGGAGCGCCGGAGCGTTTTCCCCTTCCATCTCGAGCGAGTCGAAGGCTAACCGTTCAGCCCCGTTCGCGTAGCCGAGCTGCAGGAGGGCTTCGGCGAAGTGTGCTGAGCCGGCGTAGTCCTTCAGATCGCTCGTTGAAAGCAGCTCGGGGCCAGGGGAGCGAAACCACGAGAACTGCTCCTCCGGCAGTCGCCCCGTTTCGAAAAGCGCCCTGGCGGCTACTAGGCGCACGGTGGCAGTGGCCAGCGGATTGCCTGCCAAACCTTGCAGTAGCGCCGGCCAGTCCTCTCTTTCCAGCGAACGTTGCACCGGTAGGGGAAGTCCCCACGACCCCTCGGCAGCATCGGCCGCGTCACCGGTGGCGGCGGCGAGGAAGGCAGCGGCCACCGCGAACCAAACCGCGTGCCTACCGGAGAGGCAAGCCCCGGGCCATGAGCGGGAGGCCAATCGCTGCCCTGGGTTCGTCATGGCACGCTTGCCTTCGCCACGCCGCCGCGACCCGGACTTACGAGGGCATGCAAACGCATCGGTCATGGGCTAGCGGGCGGATGCTCGTCCGTCAATGGGAATCTGTGGTCAGCCGGCGGCAACCTTGGACGATGCGGTTCGCACTGAGGGAGATCGAGAAGAGATCGAGCGGCACTTGCCATCACGCCATAACCACGCCAAACTTTCGCCGTGACAACACTTGTGCAACTGGATGGGTCCAACCGAATCGTCCTGCCCCTCGAACTGCGGCGGGCGGCGGGCGTGCCGCGCGGGCAGAAACTCAAAGCCTCAGCCACTCCGGGCCGGATCGTGCTCGAGATGGAGCCAGTGGCGCAGGGCAAGGTCGTCAAGCGTGGCAAGCTGAAGGTGTGGAGCGGCAGGGTGCCGGTCACGCCTCTGGCGGAGGCCGTCGAAGCCCAGCGGCGAGGTGTCATGGGCGGCGGCATCTACGATTCGCTGGACGCGACCTTTGCCCGTCGCATGGGGGCCCGGCGCATCGTCACGCGGAATCCTTCGCACTTCGCCCACGCCGCGCCGGACTTGGAAATCCTCACGCCCTAGTTCCCAGACTCGGGGCTCGAATCTTCCGACACGCTTGGGGGACCCTTCGATCTACCCTCGCGGGTCGATCGAACCTGGCATCGCCCTTGCCGGCGCTTTGCCCACCGTGCTAGGTTGCGCGCGTTCCAAACCTGAAGAACTTGAATGACGCGCCCGATCCTCCTTCCCTTGGCGCTGCTGTTCGCGATGCAACTTGCGTCAGCGGCCGAACCCGGTGCGAGCCCGGCGCGACTGCCTGACGCGTCTGCGTCTCCCCGTGCCGGCGCAGCGGACGCGGGCGGCCCAGCGCTCAAAGAAGTCGTCGTAGTCTTCAAGACCCACTTCGACATTGGCTTCACGGACCTGGCGCGCAACGTCGTGAATCGGTACCGCACGACGATGATCGACCAGGCGCTGGAGGTTTGCGATGCCTCAACCCAGATGCCGCCGGAACAGCGCTTCGTGTGGACCCTGGCCGGCTGGCCGATGGCCCAAGCGCTCTGGCCCGGACAGACATCGGAACGGCGGGAGCAGATCGAGCAAGCGGTGCGCGCCGGCCGGTTGGTCTGGCACGCGCTGCCGGGTTCGTTGCACACCGAGTCCCTCGACCTGGAGGACCTGGTTCGCGGGCTGGGATTTTCTTCCGGGCTGTCACGGTCGTTCGATCTTCCGTTGCCGCGCGATGCGAAGATGACCGATGTGCCGGCGCACACCTGGCTGGTGCCCACGCTGTTGAAGCACGCCGGCGTGGATTTTCTGCACCTTGGCTGCAACGCAGCCTGTTCTTCGCCTGAGGTGCCCATGCTGTTCTGGTGGGCAGGGCCGGACGGTTCGCGGCTGCTGACGATGTACTCGGCGGCGGCCTACGGCACCGGACTGCATCCGCCCAAAGACTGGCCGCACGAAACCTGGCTCGCGTTGATTCACACAGGCGACAACCACGGGCCACCTACACCCGACGAGGTCAAAGCCCTGCTGGATCAGGCCCGGCGTGAATTGCCGGGGGTCAACGTGCGCCTGGGGCGGTTGTCCGATTTCAGCGACGCAATTCTGCGGGAAAAGCCGGACCTGCCGGTGGTCCGCGCCGACATGCCGGACACCTGGATTCACGGCATCATGTCGGCGCCGATCGAGACGAAGCTGGCGCGCAACCTCCGTCCGCGGATCGGCGCCTTGGAGGCGCTCGACACGCTGCTGCGCGGCTGGGGTGTTGGCGGGAACATGGACCACAAAACGATCTCGGCGGCCTACGAGCAAAGCCTGCTGTATGGCGAGCATACCTGGGGTTTCGACCTCAAGCCCTTTGGCTACCGCTATGGCGAGGAGTGGCGGCAAGCGCGCGCCCGCGGGCATTATGCCAGATTGGAGGAGTCCTGGGAGGAGCACAGCGATTACATTCGCACTGCGGAGCAGCACGTCCGACCGGCGTTGGAAAGCCGCCTCCAAGACCTGGCCCGCGCGGTGAATGTGGCCGGCCCAAGGATCGTGGTGTTCAACCCGCTGCCGTGGAAACGGCACGGCGTCGTGTCCGTGCTCCTGGCAGCCGGGGGAACCACCGCGCTGAAGGACGTCGCCGGCGGCAAGATCGTTCCCGCCTTCCACGACGGACAGGCGCTGCGCTTCGTCGCCCGGGATCTGCCGCCGCTGGGTTATCGCACTTTTGTCCCGGCGACCGCGCGCCCGACGGCGGGCGATCTACGGGCCGACCCAAGCGCCGGCACGCTGGAAAACGCCTTCTTCAAAGCCACCCTGGATTCTCGGCGGGGGACGATTGCCTCCCTGCTGGACAAGAAATCGGGCCGCGAACTGGTTGAGCCTGGGAGCGGGTCGGGCCTAGGGCAGTACCTGTACGAGCGGTTCGACAGCGATCAGGTTCAGGCTTTCCTCGATGCCTACCTGAAGCTCCACGCCAGTTGGGCCATCAAGGACAAGGGCAAGACCAATCTGCCGCCGGCCAGCGAGTACCCGCACGTGGCGGCCTCGCCGGCCAACTTCACCTGCGCGGTGGAACGCAACGCCGTAGCCGTCTCGGCGACGCTGGCGGCGGCTCCCGGCGCTGCTGTGCCGCACGCGGTTCAAACCCGGGTGGTGCTTTACCGGGGATTGCCCTTTGTAGACGTGGAATGGACGGTCGCGGACAAACCGCCCGAGGTTTGGCCGGAAGCGGGCTGGCTTTGTTTTCCGCTGGGCGTGGAGCAGCCGCGGTTTCGGCTCGGCCGGGTCGGCTCGATCGTCGATCCTGCGACCGACGTGATCCGTGGCGCCAACCACCACAATTTTTGTCTAAGCAGCGGCCTGACTGTGACGGGGCGGGACGGCGCGGGGGTGGGCCTGTGCGCGCTGGACACACCGCTGGTGAGCCTCGAACAGCCCGGCATCTGGAGCTATTCGCGGCGGTTCGTGGCCCGAAAACCCATGGTGTTCTTCAACCTGTTCAACAACCAGTACAACACCAATTTCCGCATTTGGCAGGGCGGGTCCTGGTCGTCGCGGGTGCGCCTGTGGGCGGTCCACGCTCACGCTGCCGACGATGAGTCCGCGTTGATCACGCCGGCCTGGGAGGCGCGCAGCCCGTGTCTGGCCGTGGCGGTTGACGCCGCCGCCGGCGGGTTGCCCACGTCGCAACCCGGGCTGGAACTCTCGCGCCGGGGCGTGCTGGTGACGGCCTTCGGCCCCAACCCGGATGGCGCGGGCGTCGTGCTGCGGCTATGGGAACAGGCCGGCAGGTCCGAATCCTGCCGCGTGCGACTGCCTCAAGGGCTGCGGGTTGCCCGCGCGCAACCCTGTGATCTGCGAGGCCAGTCGGCCGGCGAATCCATAATCCTCCGCCAAGGCCGCTTGGACATTCCGCTGGCGCCTTTTGCGCCTGTGAGCCTCATCCTGAGATGAAGTCTCCTGTCAGGAAGTGTCGGAAGACAAACTCGAAGACCGACGGATGCACACTTCTGAGAGCCATCGATGCTCGCGCTGCGGCGCGACGATCCCGGCCCAATCGGCGGATCGACTCTGCCCCGCTTGTCTCATGTCGGGCGCCCTGGACTCGAGCGGAACGCAGGCGGATACCATCGCCCTCAGGGCCGCTCCGGAGGTATCAAAGCCGGGCCGCGGGCACGCGGAGTTCCCCTGCGAATTCGGGGGCTACCGCCTGGTGGGGTTGCTGGGGCGCGGGGGAATGGGCGCGGTGTACGAGGCTGAGCAGGTGGCCACCGACCGTCGCGTCGCCCTGAAAATGCTCGGGCAACAACTCGATTCGCCCGACATGCGGCAGCGGTTTCTCCGGGAAGGCCGCCTGGCCGCGGGCGTCAATCATCCGAACAGTCTCTACGTCTTCGGTTCCGAGGAGATCGAAGGCATTCCGCTGATCACCATGGAGATCGCCGGGAGCGGCACGCTCAAGGACAAGCTCAAGAAGCGTGGTCCACTTCCGGCTACCGAGGCGGTGGATGCCATCCTCGACGCGGTTGCCGGCCTGGAAGCTGCCTTTGAGGGCGGGGTGCTGCATCGCGACATCAAGCCGTCCAACTGTTTCGTCAGCCCGGATGGGTCGGTGAAGATCGGCGATTTCGGCCTGTCGGTGTCCACGTTGGCCAAGGACGACTCCTTGGTTACGGCCACCGGCGTCATCGTGGGGACTCCGGCCTACGCCTCGCCGGAGCAACTTCGCGGAGACGAGTTGGACGTCCGGGCGGACATCTATTCGGTGGGGGCAACGCTCTTTACGCTGCTGACCAACCGGGCGCCTTTCGAGGGGGACAACGCGGTTCAGGTCGTCGCCAACGCCGTCAACAAGAAGCCGAGACCTCTGGCTGAACTGCGCGAGGAGGTTCCGCCTGGCCTCGACCGGATCATCGCCCGATGTCTCGCCAAGGAACCCGAAGCTCGCTACGCCGATTACGCGACCCTGCGCTAGGCCCTGTTGCCCTTCAGCTCCAGGGAACCGGAACCCGCGTCCATGAAGGTTCGGGCATTGGCCGGCTGGATCGATTATCTGGCGGCCTTGGCGATCCCGTATGTGGTCATCATGCTCTCGGTCGGCGGTGCGCAGTTTCATCTTCAGCCGTTGGTGGATCGCACACTTTACTCGGCGCGCTACTACTTTCTCTTTCTCGCCCTGGGATTTCTGTACTTCGGTATCGCCGAAGGCTTCTGGGGAGGCGGTTTGGGCAAACGGCTGCTGGGGCTGTCTGTGGTCGGCACGGACGGGCGGCTTCCAGGCCTCGGACGGGCGCTGCTCAGGCTGTTCATTCCCATCGGCTGCATCGAAGTCGTCCGCGTCCCCTTCCTACTGACCACGATCTCGATCTCGGACGTGAACGCCATGACGAGCGCGCAGGTGTGGCTTTACGTCGGCGCCAGCAATGTCTGCCCGTGGCTGGCCGTTTTGCTGGCATGGGGAGCGCGACGCGAGAATGGCTTTGCCACGGTTTGGGACCGGATCAGCGGAACCAGGGTCGTGGTTCAACTGAAAGGCACACTGCGAGCGCCGCTCGAGCCAGCCGCTCCATTCAGTGTGCCACTCGATGATGTGCCCTCGATGGGTCCCTATCAGGTCGTCAGCCAGTTGGTCCCGGGAAAGTGGATGGTTGCTTTCGATGCGCTGCTGCGTCGTCCAGTGTGGCTGATCAGACCCAGCAAGGCTGCGCTTTCAGTCGCTCGGAAGAACGTGTCGCGGATCGGCCGGTTGCGTTGGTTGCAGACGATTGAAGCCGACGGAACTGGCTGGAACGCGTTCGAAGCGACTCCCGGCACCCCATTCTTGAGTCTGGTCAAAGATGGCCAGCGCGTGCCTTGGAAAAGGCTGCGCCAGTGGCTGCATGACCTGGCCGCGGAATTGTGGGCCGCGAGGGGCGACCAGACCCTGCCGGCCGAATTAAGTCTCGATCATATCTGGATCGCCCGACAGGGCCACGCCGTCCTGCTCGACCATCCCTGGCCGGAAGGGGCGCCCCATGCCGAACGCATTCGGGTGAGTGATCTTGCCGGGCAACAACGATTCCTGAGCGCCGTCGCCGCCTACGCCGAGTTCACGACGCTTCCCCTCCATGCACGACCGGTGTTGCAGAATCTCGGGGCTGGGAAGTTCGAGAAACTAAGCTTCCTGGCGGGCCACCTGCGCGGACTGCTCGACAAACCGGTTGAGGTCACCCGGCAGATCCGCGCGGGATCCATGCTCCTACTCCCTGTCTATCTCTGGATCATGGTCTTTGTCGGTTACGAGTACGAGCGCCGAGGCGGAGGTCCCGAGACCATCTGGTCCTCAGAGATGGGGACGGCCCTGGCCACGGCGCTGGCGGTCCTGGGTGTTATCGCAGCCGTTCAACTGCTGGAACTCCCGTTCCGCAGCACCGCCAGTTACGCCATTTTCAGGTTGGCCGTGGTCGACTCCAAAGGAGAGCGGGCCTCAGCAATCCACCTGTTGGGCCGTTGGGCCATCATGTGGCTTCCGCTGCTGCTGCTCAATGCGCTGGTGCTGATACTGGTTCAGCAGTCACCAGACGTTGCCTTCTTCTCCGGCCTGGGTTTGCTGCTCCTATGGATTGTCCCCTGGGTCGCTTTCGGCCTCTTTGCCGGCTGTGGCCAACCGCAACCGCCGGCCGTCAGCCTGGAAGACGCGGCAGTGCAGGGGAACGTCGCGGCCATCCGGCAACACGTTGCCGCCGGGTCGAACCTGGACGCGCGCAATCCCCAGTCCAGCGCCACTCCACTGATCGTGGCTGCCGCGTTTGGACAGACGGCCGCCGCCAAAGCCTTGATCCAGGGCGGAGCTAACTTGAATTTGGGGGACAAGGATGGCGGCACAGCGCTTCACGCCGCCGCTTTCCTCTGTCATCCAGAGATTGTCCAGGCATTGCTAGAGGCGGGGGCGGACAAGGCGGCGCGGAACAACGCCGGCGCCACCGCCTTGGAGTCTGTCGAAGCCCCGTTTGAACTGGTCGTGGGCATCTACGACCTGCTGGGCCAGGTGCTCGGGCCCGCCGGGCTGACTCTGGACTACGACCGCATCAAGGCCGAGCGCCCGCGAATCGCTCGACTTTTGAAAGGAGAACAACCATGAAGGAGACGATGAACCAACGCTTCGGACGACGCGAGTTTCTGGCTAGGGCAACCCAGGCAGCCGCCACGGTGGCTCTTTGCCGTGGCACGAACTCCGCCGCCGCGGGCGCAGAAACGCTTGGGCCATCGTCCGGCGCAATCCCAACCCGCACGTTCGGCAAGACCGGCTTGAGACTCCCGATCCTCGGCTACGGCGGCGCGGGTCTGCCCAAGGTTTGGGGCAATCCCCTCTCGTACGAGGACCGGGTGAAACTGGTGCGTTACGCCTACGACCGGGGCATCCGCTACTTCGACACCGCAGGCAACTACATGGAGAGCCAGGCGATCTTGGGCGAGGGCCTGAAGGGTGTCCGGGACAAGGTCTGCCTGAACACGAAAGTCGAGACGACGGCGCCGGGCGAAGTCCGCCAGGCGGTCGAGCGTTCGCTCCAAGAACTCCAGACGGATTTCCTGGATTCGGTGCAGATTCACGGCACGCTAGGCCTCGAGCAAATGAGCGTCAGCCAGGCGATGAAGATCCATCGCGGAACTGGCCAAGCTGCGCGACGAACGCACCATCCGCTTCCTGGGGTTTTCGGCGCATTCCTATTTCGACAAGGCGCTGGCGCTGGCGGATTCGGGCGGCTTTGACCAGTGCATGTTGACTTACGGCTACATCCCGCGCGGCTACAACCAGGTGCATCCGGCGCGGATGCTGGCGCTGCGCGACGCTTGCCTCGCCAAAGCCCACGCGCGCGGCATGGGCATCATCGCCATGAAGGTCATCGCGGCGGGCATGCTGGGCGCCTGGGCGGAGTACATCGTGCCGGGCTTTGACAAGGCGCGTCTCCGGCAACTACCCGCCGCCGCCATCCGGCATGTCTTGCAGGACGAGCGGATTCATGTGCTGACGATTGGGATGCGGCTGAAGGCGGAGCTTGACGCGAACCTCGAAACCCTGGCCGGCAGTGCGACTTACACCGCCGACGACCGGGCGTTGCTGGCCGAGTTTAGTGCCAGGGCGTACCAGGGCGACGCGATCCAGCGAATGAAAATCGAATGAAGTGATTGTGTATCAAACGATAAGGTTTGCCATGTTGCTTCCCGTTAACACCGCCGACACCATGCGCAGATTGCGGCACCAGGGGCGTCCCCCCGTAGCGCAGACATTCTTGTCTGCCGTGTATCGCCGACAGTCTGGAAATCGGCGTCTGGCACACCGTCAAGCTGACCCTGCTCGGCCGCATTGACCAGAACCCCCTGCCCAAGGAGTATCATCCCGCGACATCATGAAAACAATCACCAGACCGCTCAACCGACGCGAGTTCTTGAGAAGGGCCGCGCAGACAACCACGATGATGGCGGCCTCCACGGGCATCGCCTCGGTGGCAGCACCACTCTCGGCCCGAGCGGGTGAAGCGGGGCTTCGACGTGGCTCCAGGATTTCGTACTTTTATGACGGTGAGATCCACGTCGGCGAGGTCGGCCAACCGGAAGGCAAGCCGCTCACCACGGGCCACACGGACTTCAAGCCATCCTGGTCTAAGACCGGCAACCACCTGGTCTGTTTCCGCCGGCTCAAGGACCATCCCGTCGTCGTCAACTGGAGGACGGCGATCTTCATCATCGACGCTGACGGCACGGGCTTTCACCAACTGACCGACGGCACGCACACGGATTTCAATCCGACCTGGACGCGGGACGGCATGAACACCCCCATCTGGAATCGGAAGAACGACCGCACGGGTGGGTTCTTCGTCATGCAGAGCAAGGTGGGGGGTAAACCCGGCGAAGAGGTCGCGGTCACCGACGAGCGTTTTCATAATTGGGCCCACTCAGGCCTCACCGACGGCCGGATTCTCGTGAATGCCGCTCACCCGACGCTGGGGTGGGGTGTGTTCCTGATCGCACGCCAGGCCGACGGCAAACCCCGCTACGAACGGATTCAGTGGGAGCTGGCAGCCAAGGGGCAAATGCACCGGGCCAGCATCTCTCCCAGCGAGAAGAAGATTTGCTTCGAGTACCTCGCCGGAGCCCAATTCACCGAACCGGGCCACACGCTCTACCTTGGGGATTTCGACGCGCAGAAGCGCACGATCACCAACCTCAGGCCGTTTGCCAACGAGGCTGGGAGGATGATGTGGTATGCCTACCCACGCTGGATCGATGACGAGGCGGCCATCGTATACCATTCCGGCGAATCCGGGCAGAACCAACTCTACGTTTACCGGCTGGAAGACGGCTCGACCCGGCGCGTGTCCAGTAACCCGCGCGCTGACTACCGCTATCCGCACGGGGAAGCGGCTCCGTGTTGAAACGCTCGATGACCCATGAAGACCAACTACACTGTCGCACGCCGAAAATCCCTGAAAAGGGCAGCCCAGGCAGCCGCTACGGTGTCTCTTTGCCGGGGCACGACCTCTGCCGCCACGGTCGCTGAAGCGCCTGGGCGGAGTCCATCGTGCTGGGCTTTGACCAGAAAAGTTGAACCGCGAACTACCCGCCCGGCATCGCCCGATGCCGGTTCACGGCCACCGCCGCATCTGTGCGCGCATTCACGATGGTGCCGCGGCGGACCAGTTCCTCCGCCGTGACTACCGCCCGAGTTGGGAATTGTGGCAAACCTTGGGAAGGGGTTTGTGAACAGGATTGGCGCCCCCATGATGACCACCGGCATGCTGAGCCGATTGCTGCCTGAGCGGCGCCCACCTGTAGCGCAGACATTCTTGTCGGCAGAGCCTCCGGTTGACGGACGGGTGTGCGGAGTGGGGAATCCGCGATCCAGCAGACTAGAAGTCTGCGTTACGCTCACGCCGGCGAGAAACGCGGACTGGCAAGCGTTTTCCAAAGGCCGGTTGCCGCCACGGTATTCTTGCTTTTGCTGGCGGCACCTACCATGGCTGGTACCGGCGCCTGGACCTGCAAGGCCGAGCCTTTTCGGCCGAGTACGACCGCGAGCCGGTGCTGGATCGACCGCGCGTCCGTCAACGCCTATGTGCCGCAACAACCGCGATGGAATGGCGTCGTGGAAGTCCGCCCTCCAGGGGGTAGGTGGGGGGTGCCGATGGAGGGGCGAGCTCTGCGAGCCCGGGACTGGCGGTTGCAGCCGTTGGCCGCGGAATGGGGACGGCGATTGCGAACCGCGACCTGGGCGTCGTGGAACTCCGCCCTCCAGGGGTAGGTGGGTGGTGCCGATGGAGGGGCGAGCTCTGCGAGCCCGGGACTGGCGGTTGCAGCCGTTGGCCGCGGAATGGGGAGGGCGATTGCGAACCGCGACCTGGGCGTCGTGGAACTCCGCCCTCCAGGGGTAGGTGGGTGGTGCCGATGGAGGGGCGAGCTCTGCGAGCCCGGGACTGGCGGTTGCAGCCGCAGGCCGCGGAATGGGGAGGGCGATTGCGAACCGCGACCTGGGCGTCGTGGAACTCCGCCCTCCAGGGGGGTAGAGGGTGCCGATGGAGGGGCGAGCTCTGCGAGCCCGGGACTGGCGGTTGCAGCCGCAGGTCGCGGAATGGGGAGGGCGATTGC
>VHCO01000065.1 GCA_016871715.1 Verrucomicrobiota bacterium | reverse complement strand
CGGGGCGGGGGTGGGTGTGGGTGTGGGTGTGGTGGTTCGGGTTGCCGGCCTGCGGATCGGTCTTGTTATTGGCGGTGACGAACGCGATGTGCCAGGACCTGGCGGTGATCCCGTTTCTGTGGGTGCTACCGCTAAGTCTGTACCTGCTCTCGTACATGATTGCCTTCCAAGGACCGCGGTGGTATCGGCGGCGGGTCTGGCTGCCGGTGCTGACCTTGGCGTTGGGGGCGGTGCTGTGGGCCGCGGTGGGCAACGACCTGGATGTTCCCGGACACGGACTCTGGCGCCCGGTGCAGTGGTGGCTCGATCAGGCCGGGGAGTTGTCGTTGTACAAGGCGATTGCCCTGTGGTTGGGCGCGATGTTCGTTGCCTGCGTCGTTTGCCATGGCGAGTTGTATCGGCGGCGACCTGCGCCGGCCGAGCTGACTAGGTACTACCTGCTCATCGCGGGCGGTGGCGCGTTCGGCGGGTTGGCGGTCGCGGTGATTGCGCCTCTGCTGTTTCGCAGTTACCTCGAGTTGCCGTTGGGCTTGTGCGCAGTAACCGCGGTGGTGGCGGCGGTCTTGTGGGGAGACGAGCGCAGCCCGCTGTATCGGGGCCGGCGCCCGGTCGCTTGGGTGGGGGTCGCGCTTGCGGCGGGCGCGCTGGCACTGGGCCTGGGTTATGACGCGGCCCTCAAGCGGCGCGGCGCGGTATCCTTGACCCGCAGTTTCTACGGCGTGCTCAAGCTCGTCGAGTATCATGCGGATGACCCCGAGGCGCACGAATTGCGCTTGGTGCACGGTGGCACCACGCACGGGCTTCAGTTCCTCTCCGCCCACAAACGGCGCCTGCCCACCACCTACTACACCCGGACCAGCGGCGTGGGGCGCGCCCTCGAACAGCTTTCCTGGAAGAGCGCGTGGCCGATTGGCGTGGTTGGGCTGGGCGCCGGCACGCTGGCGGCGTGGGGTCGGCCCGGGGATTATTTCCGCATCTACGAGCTCAATCCCGAGGTCGCGCGCTTGGCCACCAACCGCTTCAGTTTCTTGCGCGACTCCGCGGCGCGCATCGAGGTGGTGCCGGGCGACGCGCGCTTGTCGCTCGAGCGGGAGTCGGCGCAGTTATTCGACTTGCTGGTGCTGGACGCCTTCAGCAGTGACGCCATCCCCGTGCATCTGCTCACGCGCGAGGCCTTCGAGGTCTACCAGCGGCACCTCGCCCCCGACGGTGTCATCGCCGTCCATATCTCGAATCTGTACCTGGACCTCGAGCCGGTGATGTTGCGCCTGGCGGAGCATTTCGACTTGGGGGTTGCGGTGGTGCACGACGACGCCGACGCGGAGGCGGACGACGACGGAATTGGGGCGGCCCGCTACGGCTCGGACTGGGTGTTAATGACCCAGGACCGCACCTTCCTGAACGCGCCCGAGATCCGCGCCGCCAGCGGGGTTCCCGCAGCCGTTTCGCCGAAGATCACACTTTGGACCGACGAGGAGTGTCCGCTGCTGCACATCCTGGTGGTCGACGGCGACAGTTGGCTCGAGTGGCTGCGCCGGCGGCTGCCGTAGGCGGGTGGCTCGAATCCTTAGCGAGGTGCTTGAGGGCTGCCATCGCGGGTGAAACCCGGCAGGCTCCCTGTGGGGCGCGGATCGTCAGATCCGCTTGGCGGACGTGACCGTCAATACCCCATGTTCAAAACTCAATTGCTGGAGCAATTCCCCAAAACCCTCACCCCCGAAGACCGCCTGGAGTTGACTCGGCGCCACCGCTGGCATCAACGAACAGGCAAGATTCGACCCGCCGAGTTCCTGCTGGGCCAAGTCTGTGGCCAATTGAGCGCCCTCCACCCGAGCTTGAGCGCCCAAACTCGGAGCTGCCAAAACCCTGGCAGCCGCCAAGCAGCCGATGCGCGCTACAATGCTTCAGCCGTCGACTACTTCCAGGCGGCCTTACGGGAGAAATGCCGCACCTATGGCAGCACTCCCACAGCCCAGGCCCTGGAAATGGCCGGCTGGCTGATCCTGGTCACGAACGTGCCGGCCGCTCAGTTGCCCGTGCGGGCGCTGGGGTATCTGTACCGGGTGCGCTGGCAGATCGAACTGATCTTCAAGCACCTCGCTAAGGATTCGGGGCTAGGCCGCTACCCGAAATGCGGCTTGGCAGTCGGGGAGCCTTTTCGCTAGCGTCGGCGCGCATGTCGACGATTCGCCGGGTGCTCTGCTGCGCGCTGCTGGGGCTGGGGGTCGCGGCTCGAGGGGCGCAACCGCCGCTCGCGCTCGAACTTCGCTCCCGCTCCGCCCAGGCCACGGTCGAGTTCGACGAGCGTTCCGGGGTAGCCACGGACCCGGCGGGCGTCATCGTCCGGTACGGCGATGCCGAGTTGACGGCGCGCACCGTGCGGGTGGATCGGCAGACCGGTGAAACCGAGGCCGAAGGCGGCGTGCGTCTTCAGCGTGGCCAGGAACTGTGGACCGGCGACCGGCTGCGCTACAATTTTCTGACCCGGCAGATGAGCGCCGACCGGTTCCGCACCGGCGTGGCGCCGTACTTCGCGGCTGGGGAGGGGCTCAGCGCCAATTTCACCAACCAGACCCACACGGCGACCAACGCGTTCGTCACCACCGACGACATCGCCGAGCCCACTTACCTGGTGCGCGCGAAGTCGATCGCGTTCGTACCGGGCCGCTACCTCGAGGCGCGCCACGCCACGCTGTATTTGGGGAGCGTGCCGGTGCTTTATCTGCCGGTCTATCGCCGCAGTTTCGAGCGGCACCCGAACAACTTCAGTTTCCTGCCCGGCTATCGCAGCCTCTACGGACCGTACCTGCTAGGCTCTTACAATTGGATGGTGAACACCAACCTGGGTGGCACGGTGCACTTCGATTACCGCCTCAAACGCGGTTTCGGCGGCGGACCGGATGTCGATTACGACCTCGGGCTGCTGGGGCAGGGGGAGATCCGGACCTACGTCACGCGCGATGAGGAGCCGCGGGCCGACCCCAACGGCCGGCCCATCGCCGCCGACCGGCACCGCCTGGGTTTTTTTCACTCGGCGACGCTCCGATCGAACCTGACGGCGCGCGTGGTGGCCAGCGAGCAGAGCGACGCTTACATCCTCCGCGATTTCTTCGAGTCCGAGTATCGCAGGGACATCCAGCCCAAGTCCTTTCTCGAGGTCAATCAGCTCTGGCCCAATTTCAGTCTTAGCCTGCTCGCTCGGCCCCAGCTCAACGACTTCTTCCAGACCGTCGAGCGCTTGCCGGATCTCAAACTCAGCGCCTTCCGCCAGCAACTCGGGATTTCGCCCTTCTACTACGAGGGCGAGAACTCGGCCGGCTACTTCCGGTTCCGTACCGGCGAGAGTGTCGGCACCAACTATGCCGCTCTGCGTGCCGACACCTTCCATCAACTGCTCCTGCCGCAGACCGTCTTCGGCTGGCTGAATGTCACCCCGCGAGCCGGCGTCCGGTTCACCCATTACGGCGAGCAGGAAGGGGCGGGCAGCGCCTTGCTCGAGCAAAACCGCGGCGTGTTCAACACCGGCGTCGAGGTCTCGACTAAGGCCTCCCGCATTTGGCCTGGGGCGCGCAGTCGCTTCTGGGATGTCACCGCCCTGCGGCACATTGTCGAACCGTCGGTCAATTATGTGTTCGTGCCGAGCCCCAGCGCCGCTCCGCGCGAGTTGCCCCAGTTCGATTACGAGCTGCGCAGTCTGCGGTTGGTCCCGGTGGATTTCCTCGACTACAACGCCATCGACTCGATCGATAGCCAGAATGTCTTGCGCTTCGGGTTGCGCAACAAGCTCCAGACCAAACGCCTCGAGCAGAGCGAGACCCTCGTTCACTGGGCCCTGGCGACCGACTGGCGCCTCGATCCGCGCGCGGACCAAGACACCTTCGCCGATCTCTACTCGGACCTGGACCTCAAGCCGCGCTCGTGGTTGACGCTGAATTCCGAATTGCGTTGGGACCTGGACGAGGGCCTGTTCCGCATGGCCAACCACACTGCGACCATCGAGCCAACCACAACGTGGCACTGGAAGGTGGGGCATCGGTATCTGCGCGACGATCCCGCCTTCGGTCCGCTCTCGGGCAACAACATCTTCCTGAGTAGCCTGTACTACCGCTTCAACGAGAACTGGGGCGCGCGTCTGACTCACCATTTCGAGGCGCGCGACGGTCGGCTCGAGGAGCAGTTCTACACGCTCTATCGCGACCTGCGCAGTTGGACGGCGGCGCTCACCTTGCGCCTGCGCGACAATCGCCAGGGTCTCGAAGACATCACCGTTGCAGTCAGTATCTCGCTGAAGGCCTTCCCACGCTACAAGGTCGGCCAAGACCGCAACGAACCGTCCCTCCTCTTGGGCGGGTGAAACGGCCGTGGAAAGCCGGCCGCACCGAGCCTGTACCGCCAGCCCAGTTTGGAGCCATGTGTGATACCCAACCGCCTGTGAGCCGCCTGCCGCTCGCCCGCCGGGGCGCCTGGTGCGCCTGGATACGCCCGCTCATGAGTTCCCTGTTCTCGACCGCGATTGGCGCCTTCACCTTCGCGACCAGGTTGGCTGGCGGCGACTCAGCCCCTTTGGGGCCGCTGGTAGCCGAGTGGCCCGGGCCACAGGGCGGCCTACCGCCCTTCGACCGGGTCCAGGTTGCGCACTTCAAGCCCGCCTTCGAAGCCGCTATGGCCACCTACCGCGCCGAAGTCCGGGCGATCGCCGAGCAGTCGGCGCCCGCGGATTTCGCGAACACCATGGCCGCCTTCGAAAGGAGCGGGCGCATGCTGGACCGCGTGCGGGCGGTGTACGGCGTGTGGAGTTCGACATTGAGCACGCCCGAATTCCGGGCAATCGAGCAGGAGTTGGAGCCGGCGTTGGCCGCTTTGCGCGACGAGGTCTATCAGAACGAGAAGCTATTTCAACGCATCGCCGCCATATACGAGTCGCCGGAAAAGGCCGACCTCACGCCCGAGCAACAGCGCCTGGTATGGCTGCACTACACAAACTTCGTCCGCGCGGGGGCGCGACTCGAGGCCGACGGCAAGGCGCGCGTGGCGGCCATCAATCGGCGCCTGGCCACGCTTTACACCACGTTCAGTCAGAACCTCCTCGCCGACGAGGAAAGCTATGCCACGGTCATCGCTAACGCGGCGGACTTGGCGGGGCTGCCCGAATCCATCCGCTTGGCGGCGGCGGCCGAGGCGGAACGTCGCGGTTGGACGAACCGGTGGGCGATTGCCAACACGCGCTCGAGCGTCGAGCCCTTTCTCACCTACTCGAGCCAGCGGGGACTGCGCGAAGCGGTCTGGCGGAATTTCATCAGCAGGGGCGAGCACGCGGGCGCGCACGACAATCGACCGCTCATCACCGAGATTCTGCAACTGCGCGCCGAGCGCGCGGCGCTGCTGGGGTACCCGACACACGCCCACTGGCGGCTCGAGAACTCGATGGCGAAGACCCCAGAACGCGCGCTCGAGTTGTTGGAGGCGATCTGGCGGCCCGCTGTCGCCCGCGTGCGCGAGGAGGTGGCCGACATGCAGCAGATGGCCGATGCCGAAGGCGCAGGCATCACGATCGCACCATGGGATTACCGCTTCTACGCCGAGAAGGTCAGGAAGACCAAGTACGACTTGGACGAGGCCGAACTGAAACCGTACCTCCAGCTCGATCAGCTCCGAGAGGCCATGTTCTGGGCGGCCAGTCAGAACTACGGCTTCACCTTCACGCCGGCGGTCGGGGTGCCGGTTGGTCATCCCGACGTGCGCGTCTGGGAGGTCAAGAACGCGGGACGACACGTCGCCTTCTTCTATTTCGATCCGTACGCCCGCGCCGGCAAGCGGTCGGGCGCCTGGATGAGCGCTTACCGGGCCCAGGAACGCTTCGAGCGCGACATGACGACCCTGGTATCCAACAACTCGAATTTCATGAAAGGCGCGCCCGGCGAACCGGCGCTGGTGTCTTGGGACGATGCGAAGACGCTCTTCCACGAGTTCGGCCATGCGCTGCACGGGCTATGCTCGGACGTGAACTACCCGTCGCTCTCCGGCACGAGCGTGCCCCGGGATTACGTCGAGCTGCCGTCGCAGATCTACGAACGGTGGCTTTCGACGCCCGAGGTGTTGCACCGCTTCGCCCGCCACTACCGGACGGGGCAAGCGCTGCCGGCAACGCTGGTCGCGCGCCTCCAGCAGGCGTCGAAGTTCAACCAAGGCTTTGCCACCGTCGAGTTCCTGGCCAGCGGGATCCTGGACATGAAACTCCACCTGGCGGGCCGCCCCGCGATCGATCCGGCCACCTTCGAGCGCGAGGCGCTCGCCCAACTCGGGATGCCGCCGGAGATTGTCATGCGCCACCGCCTGCCACAATTTGCCCACATCTTCGCAGGCGAAGGCTACTCGGCCGGCTACTACAGTTACCTGTGGGCGGACACCTTGACGGCGGATGCGGCCGAAGCCTTCCTCGAGGCTGGCGGGTTCTATGACCAGGCCGTCGCGGCGAGGTTCCGCCGCCACGTGCTATCTGCCGGCAACACCGTAGACCCGGCGGTGGCCTATCGCGAGTTTCGCGGACGCGACGCTGGAATTGCCGCCCTGATGCGCTACCGCGGTTTTCCCGTGGCGTCGGGCTCGCCGTAGGCGAAGCAACGCAGTGGGTTCAACAAACTGGAAGGCCTCGTCGTTTGGGCGCGCAGCTCACTCGATCTTCCTCGGCACGGAGCGAGTGCCGAACTCCAGGACTGGCTTGCCGCGATGTGATTACGACGCACCCACCTTCGCTCGGAGCGGTAGTTTCGCTGGTCTAGGCGGCTGCCCTCGACCAACGCAGCTCACTGGCTCGGAGGTGATCCCAGGCCGCGGCGGGCGCTTCATCTGGGGCGCCCCACGTTATCCGCCTGGCGCGATGGTCCTCGTGGGGGGCATGCGTGGAGCGCTTGACGCGGATCCCGCTAACCCTAGACTGCCGTTCACAGCGCCCAACTACGATGGAAACATGAACGCTTACCCTGGTCCGCCCCGCTCGCTCTTGCTTTCTCTCCTTTGCGGTATGCGCTTGGCGATTGCGGGCGAACCCCCAGTCTTCATCCAGCACCCGCTCGCCGTGATGGTGCCAGTTGGCGAGATGCTGAGGCTGTCCTGCTGGGCGATCGGCATCTCGCCGATCTCTTAAGTCTGGCAGAAAGACGGCAGCTTCCTCCCCGATCAGACGAATGAAACGCTTGTGATCAGCGATGCGCGACCGGCGGACTCTGGTGACTACGCGGCCATTGCCTCCAATGCCGACGGCATTAGCCGCAGCAGGTCGGCGAACGTCATCGTCTTCACCAACCAGCCGTGCAACTTCCCCTGGGTGTGGATGCAGTGTACGAACGAAGGGGCTTTCTCCGCGGTTCAGGGCTCAACGATAGACAACGACGAGAACGTCTATGTCACGGGCTTCTTCTATGCGCAGAGCTCGGGCTTGGACTACATCACCATGAAACTCGACCGACGGGGCGAGATCCTGTGGAAGTCCACGTTCGGCGACTCGAGCAGAGATGATGACCGTCCAGCTGCGATAGCAGTAGATGCTCTCGGCAACTGCTACGTAACCGGGGCCTCCTACAGCATCAAGCAAGGCGCGGGAGGCGATAACGACTACCTCACTGTCAAGTACGGTTCAGGGGGCGAACTGCTGTGGTCAGCTCGGTACAGCAGCAGCACTGTTCCCAGCTACGATGAGTCGTGGGCGATGGCCCTGGACAGCGCCGGCGACGTCTATGTGAGCGGCAACCGGGGCACTCTTAAGTACGACACGGCGGGGGCAGCGAGCGCGAGATAGACCAACAGGTCTATACCCTGTATGGCCTAACGCCGGAGGAAATCAAGATCGTGGAGGAGGCGAGCAGATGAAAACGCCGCGGCGCGCGGCGTTCACGGCGCTTCACCATCCGAACTGCAAACCGCGCCAGATTTTTCCGGACGCAATGAACCATCGCACGTTGAAGCGGCACAAATGCCGCGCTCCAAGGATTCCTGTCACTGGTCGAAAGCCGCGGAGCGTGGCACAATGAACGCTGACAAGACCAACCTCAAACAAGTTCTGCGCGACGAGTGCCTGCCCGCACTCGCGCGGCAGGCGCCGTATTTCAGCGTGGCCGAGGTCCGGGACTGGTTGCGCCAGCGCAACCTCACCTGTTCCCCTGCGTTGCTGCGCGAGTATCTGTCCACGTTCATGCGGGGCGGGGTCATTCACGACGCCGGACGCGGCTGGTATTCGCGCATTGCCGAACCTTGCGTGCTCAATGCAAAACCGGTCGCCCGGCTGGCGCGGGAGATGGAAAGATCATTTCCGCTGCTGGACTTCGCCTGCTGGTCCACCGAGCAGATTCGCAGCTACGGGCATCTCCTGCTTGCCCGCTTCGCCGCGTTCATTCACACGGAGCGCGACGCGATGTCGAGTGTGGCCGAGCGACTTCGGGACAGCGGCTACGACATTCACATGAACCCGCGAGGGGCGGCGGCGCGGGAGTTTGCCATCCGGGAGCGCACCGTGGTCATCCGCCCCAAGCCAACCACGCAACCACACGACGGGCATCTGGTGACGGTGGAGGGATTGCTGGTGGAGTTGTTCATGGAAGGCCGGGCGCTACGGTTCATGGACGAAGGGGAGTATTTCCGCATGTTCGACAACCTCGCCGGCTATTCGCGGATTTCGCTGGCCCGGCTGCTGGATTATGCGCGCGAGCGCCGCCCCGCCGGGTTGGAATTGGAACAACACATCAAAGCGGAGTTTTTGAAAAAATCCGCATTGGTGGGTTCTGAAGGCAAGCCATGATTTCGCCCGAATGTCTTGAACAGGCGTGGGTTTTGGCAAGGGCGTCGGAAATGGGATGCCCCAATCCAGTGATGCTGGAGAAGACCATCGTCGCGGTCGGCTACCGGGTGAACTGCTACCAGGCCACGCAGTTCCGTATCTGGGCCACCAAAACCCTGCAGGAGTTCATCGTCAAGGGCTTCGTCCTGGACGACGCCCGCCTCAAGCAGGGTAAACAGGTCTTCGGAAAGGATTACTTCGACGAACTGCTGGAGCGCATCCGGGAAGTCCCGTCGCCGCTTCTTGCAGGAAGTCGCCTTTCCCCAGGGGAGGCGACCCAGCGTCTTTTTGACGGATCGCGGCGGGCTTGAACTCTGTTGGGAGGACGCGAACCAGAAGTCCGTGCAGGTGGAATTCACGTCTCAAGGACTCGCACGTAGCGGCGCTCTGGCGAGCGCCGCCATTTCCAGACCAGAGCAGACCGCGGTGAACGGCGGTTCGCCGCTCACTCCGGGTCCGAGAGGTCCGCTCGACTAGGCCGTTGCTGCCCGCGAGCCGTGACTCCGCCTGGGGATGCGGTGGGGCGTCACTGGATCGGTCTGGAATGGGTTTCGGGCTTCGAGGATCCGCGCCGGCACCCGTGCCGGTTGGAAAACCGGCGGGACGGCCCTGCCACGGTTGTCGGCGAACGGTTGGAGCGTCTGCTGTCCTCAGCGGATCCGTTGTCGGGAACGGTCTTCGATGCGCCGCGTCGAGTGCTCGCCCATGGCCGGAAGATCTATGGATGGGGTTCGACAAACGGCGCAGGCCCCAGTTTTTGGGGACGCAGCTTTGCAGGCAACAGGCGGCGGTTACAAACCGCCGCTCC
Source organism: Verrucomicrobiota bacterium (assembly GCA_016871715.1). Taxonomy (GTDB): domain Bacteria; phylum Verrucomicrobiota; class Verrucomicrobiia; order Limisphaerales; family J093; genus VHCO01. The sequence goes on along the minus strand of VHCO01000065.1, from coordinate 21,866 downwards.
GAGCCGGCGACAGTCTCACGCCCCGTCCTGGGAGCGGCTCCCGCATCAAATGACCGCCGCCTGGCTAGGCTTGAGAACTGGCAGGCCCGATGCCATGCTTCAGTCACAGGACAGGTCAATGAAAACCGTATCGAAATCAAATGGGGGCGCGTTTCGCATGTCTTGGTGGCTCCTGATCGCGCTGGCGTCGGCCCAGGCGGCGCCCGGCTCCTACGAGGAGGCCCTTCAGGGTTTACACCATGTGCTCGGGCGCGATTATCCGTGTTTCGAGTTGAAATCGATCGATTGGCAGAAGGTCGGCGAGGTACTCCTGCCCCGTGCCCGGGAGGTAAAGAGCGACGAAGAGTTCGGTTTGCTCTGCATGGAACTGGTCGCGCGGTTGGAGGACAGTCACTCTTATCTCATGGCCGGCACGGCCCCGCCGCCTTCGGTGCCGTTTCCGCAGTGGGATCCCGGTTTTGCCTGTCTGCTCGACCAGAACGAGCGCCCGCTCATCTACCACGTGGACAAAAGCGGTCCGGCCGAGCAGGCCGGTGTGCGGGCCGGCATGACCGTGTTAACGGTCAACGGCCAACCGGCGGACCAGGCACTCGGGGAGATTATGCGGCAGGCCAGCCGATACTCGGGCTATTCCAGCGCGCGTTATCTCCGCTATCACGCCGCCCAGTGGCTGGGGCGGCAAATGGAAAAGGGGGCCAGGGTCACGATCGAGGTCCGGACGTCCGATGGCCAGACCAACCAGTTGAAAATGGAGGCCACCTTGGGCGTGCGCTATCTGCCACGGCTACCCGTGCCTATCCCGGGCATCCGCGATTCCGGCGATGTTTCCTGGACGCTGCTGACGAACAACATCGGCTACATCTACGTGCGGCGCATTGGCCCGCAATTGATCGCCCGGCTCGACCGGGCCGTGGCCGACCTGCAGGACGCCCGCGGCTTGATCGTGGATGTGCGCGGCAACAGCGGCGGCGGCTTCGACGGCTCGCGCGCGTTGCGGAACTTCTCGATGACAGACACCGAGGAGCCGGCGCGACCCCGTTTTAAGGGGCCCATGGCGGTGCTGATCGATCCCCGGTGCATCAGCGCCGGAGAAGGCTGGGCCTCCTGGTTCGTGGCCGCCAATCGCGCGCGGTTCTTTGGCGAAGCCACGGCGGGCGCGTCCTCCCAGAAGACGAGCTACACACTCAAGAACGGGTTGTTCAAGGTCCAGTACTCGGTCCGTCCGTACACCGGCTTTCTGAACCGCGCCCTCGAGCGGCGTGGCTTGGAACCGGACCAGCCAGTCCGGCAGACTGCCGCCGACCTGGCCGCCGGCCGTGACACGGTTCTCGAGGCGGCGCGGAAGTTCCTGGAGGAACAGCGTTGGAACGGATCCACTCCGGGTGATGCCAAGGCGGCAGACACTTCGCCCACGACCCTTGTACCAAGAAATCCGCTGCCCCCTATTCCTGACGCCGCGGAACTTCCAGGCATAGTCATCTTCCAAGGGCGTTATCGGCATCGCAGCGGTGGCAAGGACATCGGACAGCCGAGCGAACTTGCGCTGGTGCAGAGCGCAGAGGGCGGTCTGAGCGCTCGGGCTTTCCTGCCGTCGGCGGGCACCACCGAACTGGCCGTGGCCGGCAAGGATCATCGGTACATGGAACACCGCGTCCGCGGCCGGAACGATTACGGGACCGATCTCATCTTGGGCGAGGGCGAAGCGCTGTTCACCCGGCGCGGGTTTCGCCAGGACCGTGATCGCCGTCCGCTGGCCGTGCCCAAGGAGGCATGGTTTGATCCGAACACACGGCCGGACGCCTATTGTGCCGCGAATGTTCTGTTGCGCGCCTTCGCCCTCCAGTCCGGGGAAAGGCGCGAGTTCCAAATGTATGACCTGGACAATAGCGGGGAGTTGCTGGTGGGTTACAAGGTCAAGATCGCGCACGCCGGCAAGGAGCAGGTGCAAGTTCCAGCCGGGACGTTTGACGCCAGCCACCTCGTGCTCACGCAACTGACCACGGCGGATACCTGGTTCAAAAAGCGTGGCGGCCACGTGACGGAGTTCTGGGTGCTGGACAATCATGTCATTGTGCGCGTGCTGCGCCATCGTGAGCCGTACGAAATGCTGCTGCTGGACTATTCAGTTCCGGACAAGCTGGCGGCGCCTTGAACTGAAAGCGGGCACTCACCGGCGTCTGCGGGCGGCCAGCCCGCGATACGGCAGGATGCCATCCTGCGCTACGCTGCCGGTTGGAAAACCGGCGCTACACGCTCCGTCGACGAGCTAGAACGAACTGGCGGCGATCGAGCTCGGGGCGGAGACAACGACTGGGCCGTCCCCCACGGCAAGGTAGCGTGCTACGATCATGACCCGGCCCTGGCTCAAACGCTTCGGCGCCCAGGCCAACACCAAATCGTAACCCGTCCCCAACACGGTCAGGATCTCGTGTCGGGCCAAGTCCGCGGGGGTGAACTGCCAGACGTGGAACGGATCGGGTCGCGGCGTGCGGGCGAAGTTCACGGTGCCGTCGTAGGCGATGAACTCGAGTACACCGGCGCGAATCGGCACGGCCTTCACCTGGCCGGCCGCTATCGCGTACAGCTTGACCCCAATGCCGTCCGCCCCGGGTTCGGCGTCCAGGTTCAAGGCCACGGGCAAACTGAACAGGTGCAACTCCCGGATCGGCGCGTCGCCCGCGGGTTGGGGCGCGCGCGGATGGGTGGCGCAACCGCCCAACCCGAGCAGTGCGCTCAACCCCAAGACAGTCCATTGGAAAGCTCGCCTCATGGGCTGGACTCAAGACTCACTGAGATGGACTACAAGTCGGCGGTAGGGCGCGCAGTCCTCTGCGCGCCGCCGCTTCCTGTGTCCACAGTGGGTTTACGGCGCGCACAGGACTGCGCGCCCTACCAGCAATTCGTCGTCGATCCCGAGCTCTCATAGGTAAATGTCGGCGGGCCGGCCTCACCGGCGGGCGGGCTTGCGCGGCGTTGCGGTGGGAGCGGCTTGCGGTTGGCCCTCGAGTTCTGGCTCGGCGGGATAGATGGGATCGAGGATTCGCTTTTGGAGCGCATCGCGCTGCATCTGGTTTCTGAGGTCGGATTGCTGGAGTTCCTGTTCGGTGAAGGTACGAGCATCGACACTTTGGCCGTCGCCTTCGCCTTTGATGAGGATTTGCGGGGTGAGGATGACCAAGAGTTCTTTGCGGTCTTGCGCCTTGGTGCGACTGCGGAACAAGGCGCCTAAGCCGGGGATGTCGCCCAGGAGCGGCACCTTCTTGGTGCGGGCGTCGTCACTGGTGCCGATGAGGCCGCCGATGAGGATGGATTCGCCGCTCTTGACGGTGACGGTGGTGGTGGCGGTGCGTTGGTTGATGACGGGGATGCTCACGTCCTTGGAGATGTCGATCGTCGAGCTGCTGAGGTTGGAGACTCTCGGCTCGACATCCATCTTCACGTAGCCATCGGGGCTAATGCGCGGCACCACGCGCAGGGTGACGCCGATGTCTTCGTAGGTGAACTGATTGATGGTATCGCCGCGCTCGGTCACGCGGCTGTCGGTGACCAGGGGAACGCGCTGGCCGATATTGATGGTGGCTTCCTGGTTGTCGGCGGTGAGAATCTGCGGGCGGCTTAAGACCTCGAGCCGGCCCTCGTTCTCGAGCGCGCGCAGCAGGAACCGGTAGTTGCTGCCGGTGACCGCCGCCGAGTAACCGCCGAAGTTCTGGAAGAGCTGCTTCTGGCCGAAATCTGTGCCGGTTTCAAGCAGGGGACTGCCTTTCGAGGCGTAGTTCCACTCGACGCCCAGTTCGGTCTTGGCGTCGAGGGTGACTTCGGCCAAGAGCACCTGAATCAGGACTTGAGGCTGCGGCTGGTCCAGTTGCTCGACGAGGCTACGGACTTCGCTGAAGTAACGGGGGCTGGCGGAGATGAGGAGGCTATTGGCGTTGGTCTCGGAGACAATGCTGACCTCGCGATCGAGCACGTTCTGGGCGGTGCCGACCCCGGTGGGGCCGAGGATGGTCATGATGCGCTGCAAATCCTGCTGGAGGAAGGTGCGCAGGGCCACCTCGACGCTCTGGGCGCGCGAGTTCTTGAGGCGGTACACTTCGGCTTTGCGTTCCTGAGCGGGGGTGCCATCGAGCGTGTCGACGATTTGGGAAGCGAGGGCGACGTAGTGGTCGGTCCCGCCGATCAACAGGCTGTTGGTGCGCAAATCGACTGTGACGGTCAGGGCGGCATCTTCGGCCGAGCCAACGATCGCGCTGGCTTCGCCGGCGGGCGCCTCTGCCTCGCCGGAGGCGGCGGTCTCGGCGCGCGGCATGGTGTAGCGGATGTACTGCGCGTTGGCGCTGGCGGCGCCGCCGGCGGCTTGGAGACGGAAGAGGGAGGTGAGGACCAAGGCCATTTGGCGCGCATCGGCGTTTTTCAGGTTGAAGACCTTGATCTTCGCGATGGTTGGCGCGGCCTCGTCCAAGTGCCGGATGATCTGGTCCAGCAGGTTCATGTAATCGACCGGGGCCGAGACCACGAGCGAATTGGCGCGCGAATCCGGCACGATGATGATGCCTTCCTTGAGGGCGCTGGTGATGAGCTGCTGGCCTTGCTCGGCGCGAGCGATGAACTGGAGCAGCGACTGCCGATTGGGGCTTTCTTCCGTCAGGGCGCGGGGATTGTTGTTGAGGACGTTGTTGAGGATGGTGGCCGTTTCGGCCGCCCGCGCGTTTTTGAGCGGGAAGATGCGGATTTCCGCCACGCGCGCCAGTTGGTCTGTGTCCAGCTTCTTGACGAGTTCGTCGATGCGTTTGAGGTCGGCCTCGCCTGCCGACACGATGATCGCGTTGAGCCGTTCGTCCACCTGCAGCAAGACCGGCGCGACGCCGGCGGCCGCCGGGACGGCAGCGGCGCCGCGGAACAGGGATTGGAGGGTCTGCTCGACACGGCGGGCGTCGGCTTTGACGAGTTGGAAGACCTGGACTTGTGGGCCGCCCTCGGGTTGCGGGGCGTCGAGGCGCTCGATGAGCGAGGCGGCCATGTTCAGGTCGTCGTCGGCTGCGCCGACGATCAGGGCGTTGGCCCAGCCGTCGGCGATGATCGTCACCGGCTCGGGCGGTTGGCCCTGGATGCGGGGCGGGCGGTTGGTGAAGAGGCGTTGGAGAGTCGTCTGGAGTTTGGTGGCGGTGGTGTGTTTGAGCTCGAAAACGCGGAAGCTGGTCTTGGCCAAGGACTGCTCGGCGTCCAGTTGCTCGATCATGCGGTCGAGGGCGGCGAAGTCTTCCTTGCCGCCGGTGATCAAGAGCGTGTTGGTGCGGTCGTCTGCGGTGACCGTGACCGGCACGGTGCGCCCGCGCGTGCCGGCGGCACTTTCGCCGGCGCGTTTGGCGCGGAAGAACTGCTCGAGGACCGTGGCCAGGTGCGAGGCGCGGCCGAAGCGCAGCGTATAGAGCTTGATATCGCCACCGGGCACAAGCTCGGCCGTGTCGAGCTGTCTGAGAAGCTCTCGAACGATGAGGAGGTTTTCCGGGCTGGCGGAGACGATGAGGGTGTTCGAGGGGGCATCGGCGGCGATGGCTAGCGCGTCGCGCGGGCTGCGTCGGCCGCCGGCCGCAGAGACGCCCGGCCGATAAACGCCCTGATCGATGAGGGTCCGCAGCATGGTCGAGACCCGCTGCACATCGGCGTGCTCGAGGGTGAAGGTCTGAATTAACCCGCCGGTGGCGACCGGCTCGGCGTCCAGCTTGGCCACCAGACTTCGGACGAGCTCGAGGTTTTGCGGACTGGCGGAGACGATGAGGGCGTTGCTGAGGCTGTCGGGTTGGACATCGACGCGATCGGAAGGCGCGGGCGCTTGACCGGTGGGGGTGAGGCTCTGGAGCCGGGCGGCGAACACGCTGCGGAGGGTGGTGGCGATGGCCGCGGAATCGTTGTGCTGAAGGCCGATGACGGTCAGTTCGACGGCCGCCGTCTCGGGTTCGCGGTCCAGTTTCAGCAGCAGGGCGTCGAGGACCTGGTTGTCGTCCACGCTCGCCGCAACCAGGAGGCTGTTGCCTCGCGAGTCGGCCACGATGACCGGGCGCTGCCGTTGCAGGTCGGGGCTGCGCGCCGATTGATAGCGCCGGGTGAACAGGTCGGCAAGGGTGGCGGCTAACGTTTGGGCGTTGGCATGGGTGAGCGGGATCAGGCGGATCTGGCCAGCGAGGGCCGCGGCCGGTTCGTCCAGTTGAGCGACCAAGCTCTCGACGAGCTCGAAGTTGGCTGGGCTACCGCTGATGAGGAGGCTGTTGCTGCGCGGATCGGCGATCACCACCACGCGCATGGGGTCGGCCGGCGCCGCGCGGCCAGCGCCGCTTCTCTGACGGACCCGTTCGTCCAGCACGCGCTGGAGCGAACTAGCCACCGCGGCGGCGTCCGCATGCTCGAGGCGCAGGATGCGGATGCGGCGGAGGTCGTCGGGCAGGTCCTGGTCGAGATCGCGAATGATCGCGGCGGCCAGGGCGAGGGTCTCCTCGTGACCGCTTAGGATGAGCAGGTTGCTGCGGGCATCGACGGCCACGTTGAGAGCGCTGCCCAAGCCGCTGGCGGCGGCAGGCGCCGGCGCCGGGGTTGCGCCAGCGCCTCGGCCGGTGCGGCGGGTGCCGGCGGGGCCGGCGCTCAAGCCCTGCTGGAAGATGGCGTTCAGCGTCTGGGCCACGAGGGCAGCATCCACATGCTGCAGCCGGATGAGTCGCGCGGTGATGCCCTCGGTCAACGGCACGGTATCGAGCAGTGCCGCCACCGCCACGAGCGCCTCGAGGTTGTTCGGCGTCGAGCCGAGCACGAGACGGTTGGCGCCGGCCGCCGAGGCGGCTTGAGGCGGGTCGGCCAGGATACGAATCGGTTGGGTGAGGTCGAGCCGGATGGGGTTACCTTGGTCGTCTGCGAGCTTGAGCCGGCTGATTTGTTCTTGGAGTTGGCGGGCCTCGGGCGTGAGTTCGTTGGCGGCATCGGGTTTGAGGAGGTTCCTCAGTAACGCTGCCAAGGGCGCCGCCAGAGCGTTCTTGAGCGTCACCACGCGCAGCTCGATTTCGGCGAACTCGGAGGCGGTGTCCAACTCGCGCGCGAGGGTCGCCACTTGATCGAGGACGCTCTCGCGCCCGACAAGGAACAGACCGCGGCTGCGCGGGTCGCTGGCGACGACCACGGGTTCGCCGGGTCGCACGGCATTGAGTTGAGTGAGCACCTGGCGGACCAGGGACAGCATCCGTTCCGGTGAAACATGGACCAACGGCACCACGCGATGGGCCAATTGCGAACTGAGTCCGCCCTCGTCCAGTTGCTGGATGATCGACTCGAGCAGCGGGAAATCGCCGGGCCGAGCCCGGATGATCACGCTCTGGGTACGGCTTTCTGCGACGACGGCCACTTTGGGTGTGGCGGCCTGAGCCTGGGCCTGCTGTTGCTGGCGGCCGTCGGGCGCCGTTTGGACCGGAGGCGCTTCTTGGCGGCGCGCGCTGGCGCCGTCGCGTCCGCCGCCTCTGGACTCGCCGCCTGGCTGGGGTTGGCCGGGCACAGGGATTGGCTTGAACAACTCGTTGAGCACGCGGGCCACGACTACCGGGTCGGCCTCGCGGAGTCGGAACTGGCGAATCTCGAATTCCGGGGTGGCAAAGGAGAGGGTCAACTGAGAAATGAGCGATTGGATATAGTCCAACTCGAAAGCGGGGCCGGAAGCGATCAGGGCGTTGGCGGTCTTGTCCACGGCAATGGTGACCAGGGACGGACCCGGTTCCGCGGGGGCGGAGGTTTGGGGCGGAGGCGCGGGGGCGGGCGCAGGTTGCAGCGGGGCGGGCTCGGCAGGTGAGGTCGGAGCTGGCGTGCGCGGCGGTAGCGGGGTCAGGCGATCCACGAGGCGGATCTCGCCTTGGCTCAGTTGCGAGTAGATGTTGGTGAGCATGCCGGCCAGGCGATCGACGGGCATCTGGGTCAGGGGGATCATGCGCACGACCAGGCTGGTGTCGCGAGCGGTGGCGTCGAGCCGCTGGATGATGGCCTCGATCTCGACCAAGTCGACCGGTTTAGCCACAATGGTCAGCGAGTTCGAGAACAGGTCCGGCTCGATGATCGGCTGGTCGGTCTTGGGGCGGTCGGAGAAGAGGGCCTCGAGCTTGGGCGCCACGTCGCTGGCCAGCGCGCTCTCGAGCCAATAAAACTGCACCTCGCGATCAAGTCGTTGCGGGGCTTGGTCGAGCGTGGGCAACAGTTGCTCGACCAGCTTGAAGTGGTCCGCCGTGCCCGAGACGATGAGCGCGTTGGTCCGGTCATCCGCAGCCACGGTGAAGGTGTCGCGTTGGAAGCGCGTGGCGAACCGCGGCTGGGCGCGGCCGAGCCCCTGCAGCAACTGATTGAGGACGCGGGTCAACTCGCTGGCAGTGCCATGTTCGAGCCGGAAGACGCGCGTTTCGACCTGGGTGGCGGGGCTTTCCTGGTCCAGCTCGCGGACTAGTTCGAGCACGGCCTGCACTTCGGCAGGCGGGCCGTTGATCAGGAGGCTCGAGCTGCCGGACACGGCGGTCACGCTCGTGGTGGGGCGCGTGGTGGGCGGGGTTTTGGCGCTGAGCATCTGCATGACGGCGCTGGCCACCGCCTCCGGCTGCGCCTTCTGGAGGTGCACGGCCTGAATGGCGCTCGCCCCCGCGGCGCGGGGTTGGTCGAGCGTCTGGATCAGTTGCGTGGCGATGGCCAGCTTCTCCGGTGAGGCCTGCATCACCACCGCATTCAACACCGGCGCGGCCGTCACGCGCACCTCGCCGCCCATCGAGCGGACCGTCCGCGCGCTGGCCCAACGCTGACTCGAGCTGGGCACCAAGAGATTCTGCAGCACATCGACGATCTGCGTCGGGTCGCCGTGCTCGAGGCGGAAGGTGCGGATCTGGGAGGCGAGGGCGGCGGCGGTGCGCAGGTCATCGAGCACTTTCTCGATGCGCACGAATTGGTCGGGGGTGGCGGCGGCGATCAGGGTGTCGGTGGCGCCGTCGAGCTCGAACCGGGGGGCTGGCGGTGTGGGCGGGCCGGGCAGGTCGAGCCGGCGCCGAGCATCGGGCGGTTCGGCGAACAACCGGTTCAGGGCTTCGGACAGCTCGCTCGAACGGCCTTCGGGTAGGGCGTAGGTGCGAACTTCGATCACCCCTCGGGCGGGTTCGACGTCCAGGGCCTGGACCGCCTCCTGCAGCCGCGCCATGAGGGCATCGGCCGCCTCGACGACAATCGCGCGGTCATCGGGCGCGGCGGTCAGAGCGATGCGCTGGCTGACATCGGCGGAACGGACTTGGGGGAAGAACAACTGGGAGACCATCGCGACAATCGAAGCCGCCGAGTTGTTCGCCACCGGCAGGATCCGCAACTGCCGCCCGGCGGTGCTGCCCACTTCCTCGAGTCGGGTGATCACTTCTTCGATGAGCTTCATCTGCGCGTCCGGGGCGGACACCACCACGCTGTTACTGCGCTCTTCGGCGGCGGCCATCGGGTAACCACCCCCGCGCCGACGCATTTCGTAGGTGCTCATCGAGCTCATGATCATGTTGGCCACCTGGCGAGCATCGGCGTTCTTGAGCGGGAAGACGCGAGCTGACTGAGCGGGCGGGACACCGTCCAGTTGGGTGACCAATTTAGCGACGCGTTCGAGCGCCTCGGTCGAGCCGGACACCAACAGCCGGTTGCCGAGGGGCGATCCCTGCACATAGACCGGCCCGAGCGGACTGCCTCCGCCGCCGCCGCGCGCGAGCTCGACCAGGGCCTCGCGCAGCATCTGGGCTAGGGCCTGCGCGGAGCCGGACTCGATTTCGAAGACGCGCAGTTCGGTTTCGCGCCGGGTTGCGCCCGCATCCAGCGACCGCACCGCTTCCTCGAGCCGCGGCAGCATGCGTTCGTCGGCCTCGACCAGCACCGCCCGGTCGTCGGGCGCGGCGGAGAGGGCGATGCGTTGGGCGGGATCATAAGAACTCACCTGCGGGGCAAACAGGCGGGTGAGCGCACTGCTGACCGTGGCGGCGGAGCTGTTGGTCAAGGCCAGCAGCTTGAGTTGACGCCCGGCGGTACTGCCCACCTCTTCGAGTCGGGTGATCACTTCTTCGATGAGCTTCATCTGCGCGTCCGGGGCGGACACCACCACGCTGTTGCTGCGCTCCTCGGCGGCCACGGTGACAGTGCCGCCGCTGCTGCGCCGGCGCCAGTCGGAGCTGCCCAACACGCTCGTGATCATGTTCGCCACGCGCGCGGCGTTGGCGTGCTGCAGCCGAAACACCCGCGTCAGTTCCGGTTGGCCGCCGGTCCCGTCCAACTGCTCGATAAGGCGGGTCACGTGGTCCAGGGCTTGCGGTGTGCCGGTGAGCAACAGGCGATTGCCGCTGGGCGAGGGTTGAATGCGCACCGGCCCGAGGGCAGCCGGGCCGGTCTGGTCGCGCCCCAACTCGGCGAGGGCCTCGCGCAGCATCGGGGCCAGGTACTGGGCCGAGCCGGAACGGAGATCGACGAGGCGCAACTCGCGCGCCGGTGCGGTCTGCTCGGGTCGTTGCGCGGGGGCGCTCTCGCGAGTCGTGGGATCCAAACGCTGAATGAGATCGGCGATGGCATCGAGTTGGCCCGCGGCCGGAGCCGTCACAATGAGCCGGTTGCTGCTCGGGTCCGGAATCACGCGCGCCCGGAGGTCCACCCCCTCTCGGTCTCGCCCGCCGTCGGAGCGTGAGGCCACACCGGGCAGCGCCTGGCGCACCATGTTGGCCAGTTCTTCAGCCGCCATCTGGGGGTAAAAGATGCGGATCTCGCTCGCCCGCGCCCCGGCTTCGGTCTCGAAGCGCTGGATCAAGTCATCCGCGAGCGCAATTCGCTCGGCTGGTCCGAACAAGACCAGGGTGTTGGACGGCTCGGCGAAGATGGCGGTGACATAGTCGGTGGGATCGGGGGGTAAGGTTTCGTAGCTCTTGCGTTGTTCGTTGAAGAGCGTCCGCTTGGGAGCAGTGGCCACGCCGAAGGTGCGGTTGATCAAGTCCGTGAGCAGCGTGCCGGAGGCGTTGCGCAAGCGGTAAGTCTTGAGCTCGCGCTGGGTGGGCGAGGCGGTATCCACCTGATCGAGCAACTGCTGCACCCGTTGAATGTTCGCGAGGCGGTCGGTGACGATCAGGCCGCGACCCCGGGACAGGGCGGCGACGGACCCGGCGCTCGAAAGCATGCCGGCGATCGACTGGGACACCTCGGCCGCATTGAGGTTCTGCAACTCGAGTACCACGGTCACAATCTCTCCGGGACGGACTTCACCGGTTTGTGCCAGGCCCTGAAAGATGGGCAAGGGCATTTGAGGCAGGGCCTTGAAGGGGATCAGGCGCAAGTAGCGGTCGACCTCGACCAGCATCACGTTCTTGGTGGCCAAGATCAGATTCAGGGTGTCAAGGGCGGCGCCATAGGTGTAGGGCTGCGGATCGACAAAGGTGAGTGTGCCGTCGACGGCGGTCTCCGCGATGAGCGGTTTGCCGGTCATCTGGGCAAACCGCTGGAGCACCTCGGCGTACGGCATGCCGGAGAAATCGAACCGAATCAATAGCTCGGGCGGCGCGGCGTTGGTCGTGCCCGTGTCGGTGACGGCCCCCACCGGCGCGGCGTTGGTCGCCGTCACCACCGGCGGTGCGGTCCCGGGGTTGGGAGCTGGAATGGCCGCAACTGCAGTATCGGTGAGCGCCGGAGGGGTTGACGCGGCGATGAGGTTCGGCGATGTCGGCGCCGCGTTCGTGTCTGTGGTAGCGAGGACAGCCGTACGGTCCGGAGCGATGTTGGTCGAGGCAGGCGCGGTCGGTGGACTAGCCGAGTTGGGCGCGGGCTCAGTGGCCGCGGCGGCGGGAGCGGCAGCGGGCGGGGCTACGGCCGGAGGGGGCGTGGCGGTCGGGCCGGCCGGGCCTTCGGCGACGGATGGGTCGGTGGTGGGCCAGTACGCCAGCGCGGCGAGCAGGAGGAGTCTGAATTTCATGGCGAAAGGGTGTTGGTCGAATTGAGTTCGAGCGGTGCGGGAAGGTCCTCAGGGGAAAGGCGGCGGCGTTCGGCCAGGGTTTGGCCGGCCTCGACCGTCCAGTAGTCGTTGCCCGTCCGCCCGATGAGTCGGCTGTAAGAAACCAGGCCCGGTTTGCCCGGCACCGGCAAGGCGCGGTAATCCACCATCACCAACTCGCCCTCGAGCAGCTTCTCCCCCGGCCGACACCGGAAGGTGCGCTGATTCTGCGTGTCGTACAGGTGGACTTCGGGCTGGCCGAGCCAGGTCGACAGGGACACCACCTTGAGATTCTGGCCCGTGTTGGCCGGGGAGGGGGCGGACACCGCGGCCGGAGCGGTCGGCGAAGGAGCCGGCGTGGGCGCGCTCTCCGCGGGCACGTAAGGGCGCAGCAGATCGCGGCGGGCGATGGCGTCGTAACGCCGGCGCGCGGCGCTACTCAAGCTGGCCTCGGACAGCGGTTCGGCCGGCGCGACTTCAGGCGCCGGGTTCAGCACCAGCGTCAGGTAGCGGAAACGGACGCGGACGCGCCCCTCTTGATCGGCCGGGGAAAGGGCCAGACTCTCGACGCGGTGCAGGCGCGGTTCGGAGTGAAGCAGAAACAGCAAGTCCAACACGGCCGCCAGTCGACCTTCGCCTTGGATGGTCCAGCCCACCTCGTCGGCCCCGGGCAACCGGCGGCGCCCGGCCGGCAGGCGGGTGAAATCCGCCTCGCGCAGACCTACGCGCACGATCTGCGCGGTGAGCATCGCCCCGAGCTTGGCCTCGGCCGCGTCCGCACTCGCGCCGAACATGTGCGCTGCCGCGGCGCGCACCTGGGCGTCGGCCGCCACGAATGCTTTGCGTTCGTTCTGGAGCGAGTTCAGCTTGGCCTGGAGCTGGATGAGTTGGTCGTCGAGCGTACGCAAGGGACGCAGCATGACACCCCGGATCAGCAGGCCCGCCAGCAGCAAACCAGCCAACCCGAGCGCCGCGTAGGCGAGCAGACGCGTGCGTCTATTCATCGCCTTCCCCCCTGTCCCGCGGACGCCGATTGCGGCGCAGACGTTCGTCCGCAGTGCCTGGCCCCGGGACCACGCGCTCGGTTCCCGGCGGCGGGTTGCGCATCTGCGGCGAGCGCGACGCTGGCGGCGGCCTGGCTTCGACGACGACCTGATCGAGGTCGTTGGTGACCCCTTCCGGCACCACCAGGTCGAGGTTCGCCTGGAAACGATAGCCGTACCGGTCGGTGGCGGGGGTGATGCCTGGGGCTTTGACCTCGTACCCGGCGGCGCGCAAGGCCGCGCTGAGGCGGTCGACTGTTTCCCCGCTGCGGACGCGCAAGCCGAGGGTGAGCGTGTTGCGGGTGCTGCTCGAGATCGTGGTCAGGTAGAGCTCCTGGCTCGGCGGCAGCAACGCGCTGAGCAGGGTCAGATGATCGAGCCAGTTGCGACTCGCCGCTGACCAGTCCAGGACCGTGCGTGCCTGGCTGCGGACTAAGCGGTAAGCAGCCAGATTCTTCGTGGCCAAGGCGATTTGCTGCTGCAATTCGGCGCGTTGCTGTTCCCGTTGCCGAATCCAGTGTGCACGCAATCCGGCCACCCCAAGCACAACCGCCAACGCCCCGGCCACCATCCCCAACCGGCGTACCCGCCTCAGATCGCGGGGGACCGGCGGCCGTTTGGGATTCAGAAAATCGAACGAGGAGGCCGGCGGATCCAAGGCACCCAAGGCCAGCCCGATGGCGGGCAACGCGCCGTTCAACCGTGCCTGGTTGGTCGCCGCTTCGGTTAACGCCACGGCCGGGTTCACCACCTGGGCCGCCACGCCGAACCGCCCGCTCAACACCTGCGCCACCTGAGCCTCGGCGCCCGTCGTCCCCGCCAGGAAGAACCCCTCGATGTGTTCATGCCCTTCGGTGCCCTCATAACTATGCAGACTGCGCACGACCTCGAGTACAACCGACTCGATGACCTCGTCGGCAGACCGCTCCGGGGGGGCGCCCGCGGCGGGAGCGGCGGGCAACGTGCCCACGCGGCTAAAGACCAGCGCGCGGTCGCGCACGACATCGAAAATCACTTCACTCTCGCGCAGCGACACCAACGCCACGCAACGGCCGGCGCTCGGGCGATGACAGAACTCGAGCCCGCGCGCCCCCGCCAGCGACCGCAGGCCCAGGGCCACCAGCTTCAGCCCCGCCGCGCGGGCCAACGCCTGATAGTGAACCACCGTCTGGCGCCGAACGACCGCCGCTAAGACGCGCGTGGGTTGGTCGGTTGCCGCGCCCGGGTTGGCGGCGGGCGGGGTTGGCGGCGGGGAGGCAGACTCGATTAAGGGCAAGACTTTGAAATCGAGGAGGGCTTCGTCGAGGCGGAAGGGGAGGTCGCGGCTGATCTGGAAATGGACCATCGCGGCGATTTCGCTCGGGCGTTGGGCGGGCGGCAGACTCAGCGTGCGCAGCATCACCTGCGCCCGCCGGACGCCCATCACCACTTGGCCGGGTCGGATCGCCAGTTCCCGCAGCACCGCGGCGACCGCTTGCCCCAGGACCAGCGGGTCCTCCGGATCGGCTCCTGCCGGGACCGGCAACGCGGCCGCGGCGTGTCGGACCAGGCGCATCTGGTCACCCCGCGCCACCGCTTGCACCACGTGCAACCATCCCCCCTCGAGGTCCAGGGCGGTGACCTGGCTGCGGCGCTGGCGCTGCGGTCGGTCAACCGGCTGCAGCCGGCGAGCTACGCTCGACGCGATGGGTTTTGCTAAGTCTAACCCCATCCTCATGAGTCAATGCGATGAACTGCAAGTTGGCGGTAGGGCGCGCAGTCCTCTGCGCGCTGCAAACTGCAGCGCTCAGTTCGCAGGTAGGACATCCACTCCGTCGCGCACGCCCTCCTGGGTCTGCCGCAGTTCGCTGCGCTTACGCATGAGTCACCGCGATGAACTGCAAGTTGGCGGTAGGGCGCGCAGTCCTCTGCGCGCCGCAAACCGCTGTGGAGACAGGACGCTGCGGCGCGCAGAGGACTGCGCGCCCTACCTCTACCTGTAAACGGTCGTCTGTCCCGAGGTTTCATCAGTAACCCGTCCCCACCGGCACAGCCGCCTGAGCCCCAACCCCGGCTTCGCCGCCCTGCAGGATCTGGAGCGGAATGGGAAAACCGAAGCGCGTCAGGTCCCGCAACGCCAAGATCCGAGCCGGCCGCGCGGCAACGTCAATGATCGCCGTGAGGACGCGGTAACGGCCCGAAGGTATCGCATAGCCTACACAGTGGAAGCTGAACTGGCGGCTGCGCGTGGTCAGGTAAGGCGCCAGTTGCTTGAATTGGTCGGCGCTGACCAAACCGCGCTGATAGAGCCAGGCCGGTGTTTGACTCTCGGCCGCACTCAGGCCGTAGCGGGCGGCCACAATCGTCTCCGCAAGCGATTCCCCGATCTCCGGGACAGCCGCCAGAACCGCCGCCGGCGCCGTGTTCAAGTTCAGCAAGCCCGGCAGTTCCAACGCATCGGTCGCCGTGCAGCGGTCCAGCAGCGCTGGCAACTCATCTTTGCCAATGCCCGACCTGAGGCGAACCACCTTGCCAGCCGGGTTTTTGAGGTCGGCCTGAGCTTCCAACAACTCGGCCACGTGGGTCAGGCGACGGTTCTTGTCCGTGCGCCGGAGCGCCTCGAGATACTCGCGCGTCGCCTGCGGCAGGCCTGCTTGCGTGAGGTCTGCGTCCGGGTCGTTCAGGTTTACCCTTGGCCGTCCTTCGGAGCCCACGTTCAGATCGTAGCTGGACAGGGTGACATAGCGCTGGAGCCCGGCGTCTAATTGGCCGTTGCCATCGTCCGGCGGCCACTGGACCTCCCCGTCGTCCTCCGCCGGGTCGAGGCGCAAATTGAAATTCGCATCCTCGCCATAGAGGCTTCGCGGATTCACACCCGCGCGCGCGAACCATTCCTCGAGCGAAGCGGCGGTGCCGGCCGCAGTCGCGCTCACACTGGGTAGGCCGGAGCCGGCGTCGGGGTCGGCGCGTAGGTCGGCATCCTCCGGCGCGCCCGGATCGAGCGACGATTCTTGAACCGTGAGGTCCGGCCACTGGGCTAGCCACTCGGCCGGCGCATGGTCCAAGTGCAGCTTGCCGGACTCGTCGGTCAAGCCGAACCGAACTTCGGCCCCGAATGAATCCGACAAAGTATAGACGGTGAACCGCCACTGGTCATCGCCGTCTTGCACCACCAACTGATCCTGGAACAGGCCAGAAGCATCCCGCCACGCCGCCAACCCCTGGGCTGAGGCTTGGGCGACGGCCAGGGCCCGTGCTACCCCGCTCATGGCGGCGGCCCACGCCTGCTCTTGCTGCACGCCCGCCGTGTGCGCGGTCACATCGGCGCGCATGGCAAACAACAAGCTCACGGCCAACATCGAACTCAACAACACCACCACCAAGACAATCACCAAAACAAACGCCCGTGTCGACCGCCGCGTGCCCGCACCGTACACCAACGATGACTCCGCGCGATCGCTCGACCCTAGCCCAAGCTTGGGGTAGACGACCGTTGGCAGGTAGGGCGCGCAGTCCCCTGCGCGCCGTAGGCGCCGCCAACGGTCGTGGATATAAGATGCCGCGGCGCGCAGAGGATTGCGCGCCCTACCGCCGAGACCTGGCCTATCCAGGCTCTTCTCAAGAACCTGTTCAAAAACCTGAGTGCCGGTAGGGCGAGGCTCCGGCCGAGCCGCCACGTCCCTCGTTGCTTCGCCCGGTGCCGCGGCTCGGCTGGAGCCTCGCCCTACCCGAAGGGAAGCCTGCAAACAGGCTCTAGGACACATGGAACCGCTCACGTTCACAGAGGCGGCCCTCCCCCTCCCTGTCCTTCCGGACCCCGTCCGGCTGAACTGGGCAGGCCTAGCTCAGACTCGACCACAGAAACCGGCAACACCGGCGCCGTGGGCAAAGCAACCACTCGCCGGAACACATCGACCGGCATCGCGTCCGGCGGCGCGTCAACTGGCAAAGACTCGGTCGCCACCGTGATTTCCACTCCGCGCGGCAAATGGTCATTGGCCCAAGCGCTCGACCAAGCGACACCATCCCAATACCGCAACTGGAAATAGCGCAACTCCGACAGGACGACCCCCAGGCTGCCAGACCCCAACGAGTCGGGGCTGGCGCCTCCGTCGCCGGAGTCGCCCTCGGCTGGCCCCACCCCGGCGATGGAGAATAGACCGTATCCGACGGGGTCGACAGCGTCTAACGCGAGGTCTTGACTCGCGGGTCGGAAGGGCAGTTCGTCGCGGCTCACGCCCCCCCCAGCACCGTCTTCAGCCGGAGGCCGAAAGCCATAGCGCACCCGCCGGACCGGGAACGACTCCAGGCTACTGGCTGCGTTGGTCCCGACCGCCCAAGCCAGCGGCGCGCTGAAGTCGCACCGGAGGAACTCGATGTCCTGTGGACCGCCGCGGAACGTCCCGGCGCTCGAACTGGCGCTGCGCAACTCGGTGGCCAGTCGGTCCAAGCACAATCGCACCGCGGCCAACCCGGCGGTATCCGTCAGCGTGTGGTCGCGCAACCGCGCCGTCTGCTGATGGAAGAACAGGACCACCACCAACAAGCCCAGGACGATAGCCAACGCCAAGACCACCTCGAGCAACGTGAAGCCGGTGACCCGAGCCATGCGCGACGATCCTGTGCTCATGGGTGCGGCAAGCGGTGGCCATCCGGTCCGAAGCCGATTGCCGCGGCCACGGCGGCTGAAGCGGGTTCCGAGCCGATCCCAGGCGAGGTGGGCACGGGGACGATTTGCGTGAGGCGTTGAGCGGCGGAGGCCTGCGTGTGTCGCACGATCACCGTGACGAACTGCAGCCCGGCAATCTCCTCCGCGCCAAAAGAATAGGGAATGGACTCGATCTGCCAGGTCCAGCTCTCGAAAGGCGCTTCGAAGGGCTCGGGACCAGCCGAACCGATCGGACGCGCCCCCATCTGGATCTCGGCCAACACCGACGACGCCAGGTTCAGTGCGTGGGTCTGCAAACGCAGCCGGGCCGCGCGTTCCACGGCCGAGTTCAGACTGCTCGTGATGACCGCCGCCGCCGCTACAAACAAACCGACCGCCAGGATCACCTCGATCAAGACCGCGCCGCACCGGGCCTTGCCCCGGGCAGGTCCAGAAAGCTGGCCCGATCCTGCCACGGCATCAAGGCGCCCCTTGCCGCAGTGCGCTTCGCGCCACCGAGGCCGGTTCGAGAGGTTGGGCGGCAGCCGTTGCGCCCGACGGTTCGGTCTCGGAGTCGACCGTGGCCGCCTGGCGGGTCGAAGTTCCGCTCAAACCGTTCCAGCGCACCAACATCCGCCGAGCATCCAAGAGCTCAGCCGGCGCCACCAGGATCTCCGCCGAATCCGAGGAGCCGTCCGGATAGAACATAATCGGCGGCCACTCCTCCGCATCGAGGTCGCCGGGCGCCGCGGCCAACCCGCCCGCTCCTGGCCCATAGCCGTTGCCGCCGGCTATTGCGCGCGCGGTGTCGACCAGGGAGGTCGCCGCCAACGGTTCAACGCGGCGGATGTCGAGAATGCGGACCAAATCGTTCAACGACCGCGCCAACGTGGCGGTCGAGGGGTTTTCGACAAAGACGCCCGGCGCCCTCAAAGGCTGCGGTTCCCAGCTCACCTGCAACGTGCGCCCCGCGGTGGCGGTCCGGTCCGGGGTCGAAGATGTTGGGGCGGCCTGCAACTGGACGCGGCGCCCTTGCTGGGCGGCCTCGGCGCGCGCGAAGCGCAGCAGACTCTCGAGTTGGCCGACCCCCTCGTCTAGTCGCGCGCTACGTTCGAGGGGCAGGAAATTGAGCGCCGCCATGCTGGCGAAGAGCACCAGCAACACCAACACCAGCAACAGTTCGAGCAGGGTGAAGCCGGCGGTGGTCGAAGGCCTGGATCCCATGCCGCGCCTGGTCCTACTGGCGGTTGACATCCAACACACTCTGGGCGTCCAGGTTCGTCGCGTCACCCGTGTCCAGCTTCACGTCGTCGTCCGTGTCCGGTTGACCGTCCGGCCCCACCGAGGACAGCCGGTACGGGATGGCGTTGGTCTGGCCGGTCTGGAGCGCGTCCTCGAACGTATAGACCACCTGGCGCCCCCAGGCGTCGAGCAACTTGGTACCCGGCTTCAAGTAAGGCCCCTGCCAACGCTCGCCGAGTTGTTCGTTCTCGAACTGCGGCCGCGCCAGCAGCGCGCCTAGACCACCCTCCTCCTCGGTTGGGTAGTGCCCGACGTTCATCCGGTAAGTGTCCAAGGCAGTCTGCACCTGCATCAGCAACAACCGGGTCGTGTTCTTCTCGGCCCCGGCTTGTTGCGGCAGAACAAACGCCACTAACGCCGCCGCCAACATCATGATGATCACAATCACCAGCAACACCTCGATCAAGGTGAAGCCGGCTCGCCCCAGCACACTGCCCCTGCGGGCAACCACAGTACGCACAATCATAAGACAGTTGAACCAGACGGAACTGACGGCGCGCGAGTTACGCGGATTCATGCCAGCATCATTCGAGGCTTGACCTGCACGCCCACCCGTCTATGATCGCCACCGCCAAACGCCAGTACCAGTTCGCCATGAAAGCAACCTACCTTGCCCAGATCAAGCTCGTCCTCGGCGCCTCGGTCGTCGCTTGGGCTCTGCCCCTCTCCGGCCAGACGCTCTTCTCAGACAATTTCGACACCGACACTTCGGCCTCTTGGAGTGTCAACGTGCTGGGAGTGGGCCTGAGCGACGCCACCTTCGCCTTCGATTACGGCGCAGTCGGGATCCCGTCGGCGCCCAACTCGAGCGGCACCACCCTGGGCTTGCGGTTGCGCGCCAATCAGTTCGGCGGGGCCAGCGCCGTCTTCCCCTCCGGCGTAAGCGTTTCGCCAACCGGCCAGAACCTCACCGGCGACTACCGCCTGCAGTTCGATCTGTGGCTCAACTATAACGGTCCCCTGAATGGCGGCGGGAGCGGCTCGACCCAAATCACCGGCGCAGGGATCGGCACCGCCGGCGCTTCCCCCCAGATCGCCGGACAAGGCGCCATCGATAGCATCTTCTTCGGAGCCAGCGGCGACGGCGGTTCCAGTGTGGATTATCGGGCTTATTCGCCGGCTGTCACCAGCGGCTACAACGCCGCCAGCGGCGTCTTCGCCGCCGGCACCGGCACGTCCCCAGACGCGCGCAACAACACCCACCCCTACTACGCTGGCTTTGGCGGCGCCTCGGCCCCAGCCGCCCAAGCGACCCTTTTCCCGCAGCAAACCGGCGCGACGGCGACCGGGGCAGCCGGCTTCGCCTGGCGCAACGTGGTCATCGACAAGCTGGGCAACACCGTTCAGTTCTCGATCGACGGTCTGCCCATCGCCACCGTGGACGCCGCGGCCGCCGGCACGTTGGGCGGCGGCGCCATCCTCTTGAACCAGTTCGACATCAACGCCACGATTTCCTCCGACCCCAACTCGCCCGACCTCCTCTTTGGGCTCGTCGATAACGTCCAAGTGAGCGTGATCCCCGAGCCGTCGGTTCTGGCCTTGGCTGGACTGGGGGCACTGGTGCTGCTGGCAATCCGCCGGCGCCGCTAGCGGGAACGCAGACCCGGCGCGGTTCCTACCTCGCGGAGCGCCTGCCGCGACCGCCGTTAACGTGCGACCATGAACGCGGGGAAGGCGGTGCCCATCTCCCGATGAGCACGGACGGCCTGCGAACCCTTTCTTGGAGCGGTTGGGCGGCGCTGCGCCAGACGCGCTTCCGCATCCACCTTGACGGCGTCGACGAGGTCGAACTGACGCTGGCCGAAGTCAGCCCGAACCGGCGGTTGGAGAGTGTCGGGAGCGGTGCCGTGCCGACCCGATGGGAGAGTTTTTCGTTGGTTTTCCATGGGCCGCCGGATCGGCCCTTGCCGCAGCGAACGTACCGTTTCGCGCACGAACAACTCAGCCCGTTCGAGTTGTTCATTGTACCAATCGGTGCCAACGCCGACAGCGTCCAGTACCAAGCCGTGTTCAATCGCCTGGCCCCAGACGCCGCCTCCTAGCCCGGCGCCCGCCATTCGAGATGGTGGTGCAAACCTTCCACCTCGAGGCAGACAAAGCCGAGCCGCGCGTAAAGCCGGAGTGCAGGGCTCCCGGTCACCACACGGATCCGCAGTGGTTTGCCCGCTTGCTGTGCCTCCGCGCAGAAGCGCCGCAAGAGCCGCGTCCCGACGCCTCGGCCGCGGTAGCTCGGCGACAGAGCCAGGTCCACCAGGCGGATCTCCTCCGCGTTCCGATCCACGACCACCCGGCCAATCGCGGTGCCTCGATGCAGAATGATCGTGAATTCGGCGCGCGGGAACATCTGCGCGTAACCCTGGCGCATGGCCCGGAACTGCTGCGCCAAGAAGGCCGCGCGGGTCGCCTCGTCCCAACCGGTCCGATCCAGCTCCTCCTGCCGCGTGCTTGCGTAAACCTCGAACACGAACCGCTCG
Source organism: Verrucomicrobiota bacterium (assembly GCA_016871715.1). Taxonomy (GTDB): domain Bacteria; phylum Verrucomicrobiota; class Verrucomicrobiia; order Limisphaerales; family J093; genus VHCO01. The sequence continues at coordinate 428 of VHCO01000065.1, read as the reverse complement.
TCCGCGGCCTGCTCCGGCCGCAGCGCGAGCGCCCCCTGCTCGTCCAAGTCCGGTTTTGCCATCGTCGATCTTCTTGATCTAGCCACTCGGGACCGCCCACTTCATAGCGTCGGAACGCTCCTTTGACAAGCACTCGACCGCCACCACAGCGAGTTCAGGAGATCGGCCTGACTCCTTAGCGAGGTGCCTGAGGGCTGCCATCGCGGGTGAAATCCGTCAGGCTCCCTGTGGGGCGCGGATCGTCAGATCCGCTTGGCGGACGTGACCGTCCGCGCTCCGCCTCGCTAAGTGGTGCATTTCATTAATACACTAACGTATTATTCTTGCGGTATGGCCTGCTTTGCACGATGCTCGCTATGTGCCTAGAATCAGCCCATTCCAAATCGAACTCACAGCGCAGGAGCGGGGGGAACTCGAAAGCAGGGCGG
>VHCO01000064.1 GCA_016871715.1 Verrucomicrobiota bacterium | reverse complement strand
TGGGCTTATCATGTTTGACGTAGTAGTCGCGGCGTCGGCGCCCCCACCCATCGGTCTGACCGAGTTCTTCCCAACCGTTGGCCGTGTAGACCGTACCGCAAAACTGATCCGGATCGACAAAGCTTTCCACCACCAACACCGGATGGCCGTAGCGGGCCTGCCAGTCATCGCTCAGCCGCTCTAGAACCAACCGCAACGCCTTGGAGCCCAGATTGGGCACCTTCTGATGCGGCAAGAGCAAAAAGCGACTGTTGTTCACCACCAGCTTCAGCCGTCGCCGCGCTTGGGCGCCGCTCCAGCCGATCCACTTTTCACGGAGCTTCAAGTGCTTGGCTGCACCGTTGAAAACTAGTAACCCAACCCAGTCACCTCCACGGTCGCTGACCACATAGTAGAGCCGTTCACCCACTGCTTTGAGACTTCCGAGATAATGGTGGCGGCGGAGCAGACTGTGAAAGCGAGGCAGCTCGACGGGCTCCACCAGCCTGGCCTGAAGCCCCTCCAGCAAAGTCTGTTCGTCGGGCGCGGGCAATCGATACTTGCTCATGCGCCCAACCCTAAAAAGTTTAAGGGCGGTTGTCCTGCAAAAAGTGCTGACCGCCTAATCCTCAGCGACTTGGCTCAGACGTCGCATTGGCCCTGGTTGGGGGAGTAGGCAGTAGGGGCAGCAAGGCGGTACTCCTCGCCAGCCACTGGCCCACTCAAGCCACACTCTGAGCGGCGGGTTTGGGTCGCCCGGGGGTGCGTGGTTGTGGTTGGGCCAGGCCGGCCTGTGGGCGGTCCGCTCCTCAAGGGCAAGGAAACCGGCTTGGGCGCGAGCTGGGTTGTGCCGATAGAGGATGTGGCGGGGTGTCGACCGACCCCCGCCGACATACTGATGAGACATTGGGATAAACGACCTGCAGGTAGGGCGCGCCGTCCTGCGCGCACCGCGGTCTCCTGTGTCCATAGCGGTTGGCGGCGCACCGAGGACGGCGCGCCGCACCCTTTACCCCTACCCTTTGCCCCTACCCGCGGCCGTGCAGTCGGTAGCGGGGATTCCTGAGGCTATGGTGACGACTTTGACCCGCGACGATGAGGCGCGCTTGCGCCAGACGATCGCGATGTTCGAAGTCATCGCGCAGTCGGATCCACACGACCGCGAGTCGCTCGAGATTCTCAAGGAGGCCTACTCGAAGCTCGGGCAGCAGGGCGAGGTGGCTGCCTTGACCAAGCGCATCGCCCGGCTGTGCCTTGACCATGGGGAGTTCTCGGCTGCGATCCTGGAATACGAGAGTCTGCTGGACACCTGCCCGGGCGACCGCGAGGTGCGAGCGGCGCTGGCGGACATTGAAAACCGGATTATCAGCTCGGCGCCGGGTGGGAGCGGATCGGAGACGGTGTTCCAGCCGGCACCGGCACCGGCGGAGGCGCTCGCGACGGCGGCTGTGGCGCTTCGGCCGGCGACCGACGTCGAGGACGGCCGCGAGGAATTCCAACGGATTTACGTCGAGGGGCGGCTGTTGAACCCGGCGGATTTCGAGGCGTGCTGGCCTGGGGACGCCGCGGGGTGCTGGGGGGCCGAAGCGGGGGTGCCGTTCATCCAGGCGCTGGCGGACAAGGGGCTGATGCCGTTGGAACAGTCGTTGCGTCTGCTCTGCGACCATGCGCGGCTGTGCTACTTGCCGCTCGAGCGCTACGACCTGGACATCGAGTGGGTGCGGCAGTTTCCGCGCGAGCTGTGCCAGCGCTGGTGCGTGGTGCCGTTCGATCGGATGAGCAAGGCGGTGCTGGTGGCCACGGCCAATCCGTTCCACCAGCGCGCCGCGGAGGCGATGCGGGTGGCGGCGAAGGGGCGCCTGCTGTGGTATATCGCGTCGCCGTCCGAGCTAACCAAGGTGCTGCGCAAGGCCTTTCACTAGGTCGCCCTGAAACCCATGCCCGCTCCGCCCACCAGCAAGACGTTCGGCGAACGGATCGCCGAGGCTTTGGTCGAGGACGGTCTGCTGACGGCGGAGCAGGTGGAGGAGTTGGTGGCCCAGCAGAAGAAGGAAGGGACGCGCCTGGTCAAGTTGTTGGTCGAGAAGAACGCGGTCAGCGAGACGGACTTAGTGGTGTGCATGGGCCGGGTGCTGAATCGCCAGCCGGTCAACCTGTCGCGGCTGAACGTCAGTCTCGAGGTGGCGGGGCTGGTGCCGCGCGAGCTGGTGTTGAACCACAAGGTGCTCCCGGTCGCCCGGCTCGAAGGGAAGCTCTTTCTGGCCATGGCCGACCCACTCAATGTGTTGGCCTTGGACGACGTGAAGCGGATCACGCGTTTGGAAGTGGTGCCGATGATCGCCTCCGAGCGCGCCATCCTCGAGCGCCTCAGCCATCTGGAGACGGCCTCGCATGCGGGCAGCATGGAGGAGATCATCCAGGAATCCCAAAAACAGGCGGAACTCGAGGCCGAGGCGGACACGATCCAGCTCGCGGGGGTGTCGGCTGAGGAAGTGAGCGTGGACGAGCTGGCGGCGTCGACGGAGGAAGCGCCGGTGATCAAGCTGGCGAACCTGATTCTGGTGCAAGCGATCAAGGACCGGGCCAGCGACGTGCATGTCGAGCCCTTCGAGCGGACGGTGCGCTTGCGCTATCGGATCGACGGCGCGCTCGTGGATTATCCGCCGCCGCCCAAGAACCTGCATCTCTCCTTGCTGTCGCGCCTCAAGATCATGTCGAACTTGGACATCGCCGAGCGGCGCTTGCCTCAGGACGGCCGGATGCGGATGCGGGTGGCGGGCAAGGAAGTGGACTTGCGCGTCTCGTTCTTGCCGACGGTGCATGGGGAGAAGTGCGTCTTGCGCGTGCTCGACAAGTCGAACCTGAGCGCAGCCCTGAACTTATTGGGGATGGACGACGAGACCTTTCGGCGATTCAAGGCGGCGGTGGATGCGCCGCACGGGTTGATGTTGGTGACGGGACCGACCGGGTCGGGCAAGACGACCACGCTGTACTCGGCGCTGAACGAGCTCAACAGTCCCGAGTATAACATCATCACGGTCGAGGACCCGGTCGAGTTCCAGGTGCCGGGGATCAACCAGGTGCCGGTGCGCAAGGACATCGGTCTGACCTTTGCGAATGCGCTCCGGTCGATTCTGCGGCAGGACCCGGACATTGTGATGATCGGCGAGATTCGCGATCGGGAGACGGCGGAGATCGCGGTCGAGGCGGCGCTCACGGGGCACCAGGTGTTGAGCACCATGCACTGCAACGATGCCGCCGGGGCCATCGCGCGCCTGGACGAGATGGGTATTGCGCCGTTTCTGATTGCGTCGTCGGTCATCCTGTCGTGCGCCCAACGGTTGGTGCGGCGGATTTGCCCCGCCTGCAAAGAGCAGCAGCGGTACCCGGAAGGCATGTTTCAGGACCTGGGCATCGAGCCGCGCCAGTTCGCCGGGGTGGCGCTATACAAAGGGCGCGGGTGCGACCGCTGTCGGAACACGGGGTATGCAGGGCGGGCGGCGATTATCGAGGCGATGGCGATCACGGACGACATCCGCAAATTGATCATCGAGCGCCGGAGCGCGATGGACATTGGGCAGACCGCCATGGCGCAGGGCATGAAGATCCTCCGGGAGGTCGCCCTCGACAAGGTGCGTCAAGGCATCACCACCCTCGAACAGGTCTTGGTCGTGACCCAAAAGACTTGAGGCCGCGCCGCCCCGGTGGCTCACTCGCGCGTCACCGAGACGGACGACGAGTCGGCGGTCGCGCGCGCGGGCTCATCCTCGGCGGAACCATCCCGGGCCCCGTCTTGGCCACCGACCTGATCGGCCGGCACCCAGCGGGTGTTGTACTCGACTTCCCAGTCGCCCTCCGCCCGCACGGGCAAGGGCTCGACCGTGTCGCCCGCCACGACGTTGTGGTCGGCGTCTTTGTCCCAGCCCACGGAGTAGAAGAACAGGGTGCGAGTCCAACCTTGGGTGAGCGGCGGCAGCGCGTGAGGGGCGAAGCGCAGCGTGAGGGCGTCGCCGCCGTTCATGATCAGCAAGCGGCGGTCGCGCGCCGTCACCAGCTCGCGCACGTCGCCGTAGCGCGTGCACCAGCCTTGCGGGGTGGTGCGCCAGGGCGGTCGGGCGCGGACCTGGGCGTAATCGGGTGTTTGGGGCGCGTCCGGGGTGCGTTGGTGGAGAGTCGAGAAACCTCGCCACGCCAGGGTGGCGGCGGTGGGCGAGAGGATCGTCACGCGCGGCGCCGGGCTGGCGCCACGTTCGCCCAACACGATGCGGTCCCAGCGGACCTCCATCGAGGTCACGAGTCGGAGTCGGCGGGTGCCCGCGGGGAGGCGCTGGGTCAGGTCGCACAGGATGGTCTTGGTTTTCCCGGCGGGGAGACCGACGGTCTCGGCGATCGGTTGCCAGACGCCGGGCGCGGTCTCGGCCTCGAGGCGAGGGGCAAGGAGGGGCAGAGTCGGGTGCTGAGAGGCGGCGATGTTGACGCTCGCGTCGCCGTATTGCAGCCAGCCGGTGAGGGCCAACACCCACGGGCGCTCGACCTCGAGAGGGCCAAAGTCCAGCGTGAGCACCAGCGGCTGGCTGAGGCCGCGCCAGGGCGGGGGCAGCGCCGGGCCCGGGGGCGCGAACCGGCCATCGTGGGCGCGAAGGGATTCCGTGCGGTCGATCCCGTCGTCTCCGCCAGCCCAGCGGGGCGGGCGCACCGAAGTCAGCGCCCACAGTTCCGAGGGCGGGAATGGGGGCGGCCCGAGTTTGTCGGTTGAATGCACTTCTTGCTCGACGGGGTGGTCGACCGCCCAGAGCCCGACTTGATCCAGGAACAACACCTCGCGCAACTCCTCCGTCACCACCAACTCGATGCCCTCGCTTCGCGGGGGGCAGGCGGTGGCCGGCCCCACCCACACGAGCTCTTCGGGATCCGCCGGGAGGACCTGGCCACGCGCGAGCGACAGGCCCAGCGGGGCGTTGCCCAGCAGATCGGTCACGAAGCGGTGGGCTTGGCCGTCCCAGGCGTACAGATACGGACACGAACCCGCCGCCACGTTTTTTTCCTCGAGGGTCAGCAAGCCCGGCGGGGCCGCCAGGTCGATTTGGTTATCGACGATCCCGTTGCTCCAGATGGTCTGCACGGAATCGAGCCGAGTGTGGCCGCCCAAGCCCACCTCGAAGGGGAGCTGTTGGAGGTGGCGCACGGCCACAAAGGCGCCGGCACGAACCTCGAGGCGGGTGCCCAGGCCGAGCGGGTTGGTCTTCGTGCCGGTCAACCGGACCTTCAACTGGCCTTGGGCATGGCCGCCCTCGTTGCGCAGGTCCTGCAATTGGCCGGTCGCCGTCACGAGGACCAAATCGCTGTCGCCGTCCCCGTCAACATCGCCGACGACAACATCCTGCAGGGCGGGCAACTCGAGGGCGGTAAGCCCGGCGCTCTCCGTCAGGTCGCGCCAGGAATCTGGCCCGAGATTCTGCCAGAGCCGCGCCGCGCCACGGGCGGGAGCTTGGGGTTGGGCGCCCGCCGCCCAGACATCCATGCGCCCGTCGTTGTCCACATCGACCAGGGCGACGACCGGCTGATCGAGGGCGCCGAGGTCGAACCGGTGCCGGCGCGGGGAGCGTCCGAATCGGATCTGCGCTTCCCGCCCGTTCACCAGCAGGAGCTCGGGGTAGCCGTCCTGGTCCAAGTCTTCGGCCAAGACGCGCTGGGCAGGGGGCAGAGAGCCGGGGGGATCGGGTGCAGCGGCGAACTGGCCGGTGCGCTGGTTCCGATAATGTTGGGACGGCGCGTCACCGCTTGCGACGATCAAGTCGATGGCCACGTTGGCGTCGAGGTCGATTGCGACGAGATCGCGCGCGGCTCGATTGGGCTCGAGGCCGACCTGCTGGGTCACGAGCGCAAAGGTGCCATCGCCGCGATTCTGCCAGAGCTCGAGCCCGGCAGACCGGGCCAGGGCCAGGTCCACGTCGCCGTCGTGGTCGTAATCGAGCCAGACCGCCCGTTCGGCGCCGCGCGCCTCGAGTCCGGCGGCGCGGGTGACGTCGGTGAAGGCTGCCGGCCCGGTGCGCTGGAGCAAGGCGACGCCGTTGCGACCGACCAGCAGCACGTCATTCCTGGCGTGGCGGGTGGGGTCGTACTTCTGGTCGGGCGGGACGTCGTTAAAGAAGTCGCCCACGACGCACTGGTGGAAGGGAGGGTGAGCGACCCAGCCTTGGACCTCGACGGCCGTGCGCTGCCAGCGACCCTCGGGGTCGAGCGCCAGCAGGCCCAAGCGGCCCTGGTCATCGGTCGCGAACAGGATGCTGCGGCCGTGCGCGTCTACCTCGAGGACGGCGGCGGCCGTGGCCGTTCGGCTTGGGGCCTCGCGAAAGGAGAGCCCCGTGGCGTCGCGAAATCGGACGCGCGGGGCCGCGCGGGGCGGGGGTGGCGGGCCCGGGGCCGATTCCGGCCGCGTGTAGATACAGGTCTCGAGCGCGGTGGGTGTGCGCGACGCTTCGCCAAAAAGCTTTCGGAGGCGCGCAAACTCTTGTTGGCGCCGGTCGTATTCCTGGGCGTCGCCGGCCTGGGCGGCGTAGGCGGCCAGTTTGAACTGCACGCCGACGTGCAACGGATCCAGCCGCAAGGTCTCGCGCAGTTGGACCTGAGCCTGGGCGTCTTGCTGAGTCATCTGATAGGCGTGTGCCAACTGATACCGCAGAGCCACCGTGAACGCGTCCAACCGGACCGCCTCCTCGAGGAAGGGCACGGCCGTGTCAAAGCGCGACTCCCGCAGGTAGACCAACCCAATCAAGTACGCGGTCGCCGCCGATTCCGCTTCCGCCGCGCGCGCGGCAGCCAACTGCTCGAGGGCGCGCGGCGATTGCCGCGCGAGGAGATAGGCGCGGGCGAGGTTCCGGCGCGCGGGCGCGGAGTCGGGTTCGAGCTTCGTGGCCAGCTCGTAGGCCGCCTGGGCGCCGGCGGAGTTGCGGTTTTCGAGGTGAGCCTTGCCTAGATTCATCTGGCGAACGAACTCGTCGGCTGCGAGTCCGACCGCCACCCAACCGCTAGCGGCCAACACCAGCCCGACCCGCAGGCACCTGCGCAATCCGCAGCGGCCTCGCCAGCGCGGTGTGGGCGACTGGCCTCGCGTCATCGGACGCACCGAGCGACGCCTGGGTATATCATGGGAGCTCATGCGCATTGGGCACGACTCTAACACACCGCCCAGGAAACGCTACACGCTACAGGAGGGTCAGCCCCACTACCCCCGCCACGGCCAGTAACCCGCCGAGCAGCGACCGGCCGCCCGGGCGGTCCCGATCGAGGTAGTAGGTGAACGGGATCACGGCCAGGGGTGTGGTAGCGGTAACCGGCAACACGACGCCGCTCGGGGCGACGCGCAGGGCCCATTGGTAGCAGGCCACGCCGATCGTGGGCCCAGCCAGGGCGTTGATCGCCACCCAACGCCGCGCCCGGCTGCGGTCGGCAGGGGATTGGGCCGGACGCGGCTCGGGGCGTGGCGGGCCGAGACGCTCGCGCAGGATCAACCACAAGTAGGGGACAGCGACCACCGCCAGGCCGCCCAAGATGCGCTGGTAAGCCGCTGTGCCGCCGTCGACGTGTTGGCCGGCGGCGGCGGCGAGGGCGAAGGCTTTGCGGCTGAGGACGGCGCCGTAGGCCTGTCCGAGGCCGGCGAGCGTTCCGAACGCAATGCCCACCCAACGTCGGCGGGCAGGGATGGGCAGGTGATGCTCGGGCGCCAAGGCGAGGCCGACCCCGGCGAGGATCGCGACGCCGCAGGCGACTTGGACGGGTGTCAATCGTGTGCCGAGCCAGACCCACTCGAGCGCAGCGGCAAAGGGCGCGGCCAGGCAGTTGATGAGCAGACTGCTCAGGCGCGGCCCCAAACGGGGCAGGGCCTGGAATAGCGCCATGTCGCCCAGGCCGAAACCGACGCAACCGCTGAAGAAGAACCAGCCCAAGGCGCCTCCGCCCAGCCCCAGCCCCACCAGGTGCGCCCACGCGCCCAGCAGCACGGTGGCCACGACGACACGCCAGAAGTTGGCCGAATTGCTCCCCAGCGACTGAGCTGATCGACTGGCCGCGATGACCGAGACCGAGAACAGGAGGGTGGCCAGGAAGGCTGGGAACATTCCAGATCCTTCACGCCATCGGGGCGCGCGGGCAGCGTTGGGTATGGAGGCTCACGAGCGCAGGCGACTACCGGTCCGGTGGCGTTGGTCCCCGCCAAGGACAAGGGCCGACGCGAACGTCGGCCCTCGATCGGTGCTCGGCACAGGCGGAGCGGGGTTCAGCGCTTAATGCGGTAGAACTGCACCGGGGCCGCGTTCGAAGGCGCGGTCACCTGGAACTGGCCCGGCCCGGTGTTTTGGACCGAGGCGCCCGTGACGGTTTGGAAGCCGCCGGGCAACGCGCTGCTGCCCTCGAGGACCAGTTGACCGGCGCTGGCCCCCGGAGCCGTGACGTCGAGTTGCACCTGGTTCCCGCTAAGTTGAACGCGCGTGATGGTGGGTTGGGCGGGCGGCGCCTCCTCGAGTCGGACCACGCGCAGGTTGTCGTAGATGACGTAGTTGCCGACTGCGCCGATCGAACTGAAGGTGTCCATGTGGCCCACCATGACGTTGCCGGAGGTGAAAGCGCCTGTATCGGCCCGCTCGAAGACGGTCACGCCGTTGATCTTGAAGGTGACCTTGCCCCCCGCCTGGGCGACCTCGACATCGACCCAGCGGCCAGACGCGGCGCCGCGGGCTTGGTAGGGTGGGCTGGTGAAATAGGGGGCGAACGCGGAGGCGGGTTTGGCCTCGAAGGTGGGGGTGCCAGCACCGCCCAGGTAGCTGACGTAACTGCGTCCGCCGCCGCTGGCGCTGCCATCGGTCTCGACCGCGAACCACACCCCATCGCTGCCGGCGGTGGCATGGCGGTTGACGACGTCGCCCGAGTGGTTGATGCCGCAAAGGGCGTGCTCGGTGGTGCCGCCGACGGCGGTGCTGTAGGTCAGGTACATGTCGAATCGGAGGGCGTACGCCCCGGTGAAGTTCTGCCCCTTCGGATAGAGGTTCAGTCCCGCGGCACCGCCGGTGGTGGGATCGTTCTTGTTCACGGCCAGTCTCAAGCCTCGAGTGTCGCCGCTCCCATGGGGCGCTGGCGGGATGGCATCGAAGCTGTAGTCGTAGGCAAACTCGGCCGTGTAATCGTCGATGGCGTTGTCGGCGCTGAACCGAGCCAGCCAGTTGGCCGCGGTGTCCGTGTTGAAGTTCTCTGCGAAGAGCACCGGTTTCACCGCCGGGTCGTCATCCACGATCGTCCCGGTCGCTGAGGCGTTGGGCCCCACGGCGTACCCGGGCCCGGCCACGACGCTGACGATCACGGTCTCGTCGCCCTCGACGAGGGCATCGTCCTTCGGCGTCAACGCCAGCGTGGTGCGGTCTGCCCCCGCCGGAAGGGTCACGCTCCGGAACGCGCCGTCGTAATCGTCGCCGGTCGCCGTGCCTCCGTAGGTCAGGCTCACGGTGAGGTCCGCGGTGATGTCGCCCTCGCGGATGATCTCGAAGGCGAGTTGATCCTCGACCACGCGCTCGTAGGTGTAAGGGTCCAGCGCGGCGATGTTCACGCCGACGGTATCGCCGTCGTCGAGGAGGTCGATGGTGGCGCTGATGGGATCGCGCATTTCGTAGGCGGTGTTGCCGGTGAGGGTGATGATGACTGTCTCCGGCGGTTCGCCGACCAGGTTATCGATCGGCTCGATCACGAGGTCGACGAAGTTGAGCCCGGCCGGGATGGTGACTTTGCCGGCAGCGAGGTTGTTGGTTTTGTAATCGACGCCGGGGGTGGCGGTGCCCGTCAGGCGGAAGGTAACCTCGAGAGGCTTGGACAGGTCGCCAAACTCGCGGGTGATGGTGAACGTGCCCGAGTCGGCCGGTTCAGCCGCCTGGGGATCGAAGGCCTCGACGCGCACGGACGACAACTCCGGCTCGGTGTCCAGGTTCACCACGCGCACGTTATCGAAGATGACGTAGTTATCCTCTTTGGGGCTGGCGATCGAGGTAAAGGCGTCCAAAGTGCCGATCATGACGGTGCCTGCGGTGAACCAAGAGATATTGTCGAACTCACCGATGACATAGCCGTTGACTTTCCAGACGATGTGGAAGCCGCGCTGGGCGATCTCGACCTGGACCCATCGTTTGCCGGGCGCCCCGGCGCTCTCGTAGTCGGGTCCGGGAAACCGCGCTTGGAAGACGCCTTGGCCGTGATCGGTCCCGATCAGATCCGCCGACAAACCCAGGTCCCCCTCGTACCGCCGCCAATCCCGGGCCGCGCCACCCTCGCCGCTGGTCCGAAACCATAGGCCATCCCCCAACAGCGACTCGGTCGATAGCGTGTCGTTGAGCACGGCGCAGGGGATGGTGCCGGAGTGGTTGATGCCGAAGATGCCGAACTCGGTCGAGCCGGTGCCCCCGTAAGCAGCGCCGTTGTAGTTGATCCACATGTCGCAGCGCAGGGCGTAATTGCCGGTGAAGGTCTTGTCCTTGGCGAAGAGACTCACGGCGGAGCGCGCGGGTGTGGTGTCGTTATTGTTGACGGTCAACTTGACGCCGCGCGTGGCGCCGGGAGCCGAGTTCGGGGCGGGGGGAATCGGTTGGCTCACCCCGCGCAGCGTGTAATTCTGCTGGCTGTAATCGAAAGCGAATTGGGCCGTGAAATCCGGCACGTTGTTGTCCGAGGCCTCGAGCACCGTCCACCGCGCCGAGCTGTCGGTCTCGAAATCGTCCGAGAACAGAACGCCGGGTTGCGCCCAAGCCGGCACCGCCAGCACGACCAACAGGCTGGCTAGAGAGAATCGAAGGATCGTTTTCATGATCGGGTTATCGCAAATTCCCAGCGCTGAGGCAAGCGCGCTCCGCGGGCGCACCCGGCCGCCGAGCCTCGGCCGGCGCCGCGCCGCGGCTTTGGCCTTGGGGTCTCAGGGCGCCGTGCGGTTTTCGTCTTGAGACATCTCGAAGCTGTAGAGGTACTTGGCGCGGGGGACCCATTCGGCGTGGCCGTCGCAGAACTGGACGTTGCCGCCCGCATCGCCGTGGTTATCGATCTTATCGGGGTAATTCTGGTGGACGTCAGGGGTACTGAGGTACTTCTCGTCGGCGTCCAAGATCAACCAGACCCTAGACGGGCCTGCCACGACGCCTTTAAGTCCGAAGGCGTTGAAGCGGTGGGCATAGGTCTGAACGCTGCTCTGGGATTTCTTGATGCCAGCCACCGTTTGCAGGCGACCGTTGATGAGCAGCTCGGTGGTCGAGCCGCCGTTATAATTCATGAAGCCGAAGACCTCGTAGCTGCTGCCGAGGAGGTTCGTCTTGCCGCCCGCGGTGCGGAACAGGTACCGCAGACCCGGCGCACCGGTGACATCGTGCCGGCCGTAGTTGGTTGGGATGGTGTTCCGGGTGGCCGGACAGGTGAACATCTTGAGGGAGCTCAGGTAAGTGGGGTAGAGCCAGTTCAAGTCATCGTCCCCATCGAAGGCGTTCGGACAAAAGTAACCGTTCTTGTCTTCGTCCGCGTAGAGGACCGAGCCCAGGCCCATTTGCTTGAGGTGGTTGAGGCAAGCGATCCGCTTGGCCTTCTCTTTGGCCGCCCCGAGCGCCGGCAGGAGCAGACCCGCCAAGATCGAAATGATGGCGATCACCACCAACAGCTCGATCAGGGTGAACCCGCGCCGCACGGTCCGGGGTGCCTGCCCCCTGCCGCGGCTCAGCGTTGACTGTGCGCTCCTAAAGATAAAGCCTCCACTGGTCCCGCGGGACTTCGTCCAGGCTCAACCCCTTGTGCAAGGCGAAGGCCGCCACGCTCGCTTGCGCCGGCCCCACCGCGGCGCCTACCACCAGCAGAATGTCGTGGTTGTGCGGATGATGGATCTCGCGGACGATCACCGTGGCGCCGGACTGGTGGTGGTAAGTCGAGACCGGTTCCTTCTCGCCGTAGCCTTCCCGGATGCGTCCGGGGGTCATCCGGACAAGGCCGTACTCCGCCAGCTCGCGATTTGGCGCGCGCTCGAAATCCCAGAACAACGACTTGCCGGAGAATCCCTGCGACGGTCTGGTCTGTCGGAGCAGCACGCCCGCCAGCCGCAGATCGAGACAGACCGTGAAGAAGTCTTTCCCCAATCGTTGCTCGTCGGTCATCATGTCGGCCCTTCGGCCCGGTCCGCCATGGCCCCGCACCCGGCCAACCTTACCCCTCGACCTTACCCCTCACTTTCGGGCACGCCGCGAGGCCACACAGCGAAGCGGTGATTGATGGGCTTGCTTCTAACCCGGGGCCTGCGGGTGGACAAGCCCAAAAACCGGCCTCGACCGGCCGGTCGGTCGGTCGGTCTGCCGGCTTGCCGGCATCACTCTCACCGGATAGAACCTGCCCATGCAAATCCCCGAACTCCGAGCCGGTGTCATAGGCACGGGCTTTATTGGGCCGGTGCACATCGAGGCCTTGCGCCGCCTGGGCGTGCAGGTCACGGCCCTGAGCGACCTGCCCGAACGCGCCGCCGCGGTGGGCGGTCGGCTGGGGATCGCCGAAGTGCACGACGATTACCGCGCCTTGGTGCGGTCGCCGAACGTGGACGTGGTGCACATCGCTTCGCCCAACCGGTTTCATGGCGAGATGTCGTTGGCGGCGCTGCACGCGGGCAAACACGTGGTTTGCGAGAAGCCGCTGGCCATGAACACGCGTGAGACGGCGCGGATTGTCCGATCGGCTCGGGCGAGCCCGCGCATCTTTGCGGTGAATTACAACGTCCGCTTCTATCCCGCGGTCTTGCAGCTCCGCCGGTTGGTTCAGCGGGGTGACCTAGGTGACATCCTGCACGCGCAGGGGTCTTATCTCCAGGACTGGCTGTTCAAGGACACCGATTACAACTGGCGCTTGCTGCCCCAGGAAGGCGGCCGCCTGCGCGCCGTGGCGGACATCGGCACGCACTGGATGGACACTGCCGCGTTCATCCTCGGGGCGAGCGTCCAGGCCGTGTTCGCCGACTTGGGGATTCATCACCGGACCCGCCAACGACCGCTGGGCGAGGTCGAGACGTTCAGCCGCACCAAAGCCGCCCTCTCGTACGCGCCCTACCGCGTCAAAACCGAAGACTACGCGCATCTCCTCCTGCGGTTCAGCAACGGGACGCGCGCCAGCCTCGCGGTGTCCCAGGTGGCCGCCGGCCGCAAGAATTGTATTCGCCTGGAACTCTACGGCTCGAAGAAGTCCGCCTGGTGGTGCTCGGAAGAGCCGGACGTACTCCACTTCGGCAACCGCGATGGCGCCAACGAGAGCGCGATGCGCGGCACACCCGCCTTCGGCCCGGACGTGGCGCCGTACGCAGACTACCCGGCCGGCCACGTCGAGGGGTTCCCAGACACCTTCAAGATGCTGTTTCGGTCGGTCTATGGGTTCATTGCGGCGGGTGGAAATGGAAAGGGCGAGCGGTTGTTCGCGACGGCCCAAGACGGGCACCACGAAGTTGCCATCTGCGAGGCCATTCTTCGCAGCCAACAGACCCGGGCCTGGGTGCAGGTTTGAGCTTGGCTCTCTCACCGTGACCGAGGCCGACCGCGACGGAGCCGGCGGTACGACCAGGCGGTTCACAGCTCGGCTCGACCTGTGTGAACTCGGGTGCCGGTGTCAATTGACTTCTTCCCTGTCTTATTGACGCTACAGGTTTTCTAACCCGCAGGGCTGCAGGTGTTGATGTCGGTGGCCGTGCCGACCGGAAGTCGGCGGTACGACCGGGCGGTTCAGGGCGGTTCACAGCTCGGCTCGACCGTGTGAACTCGGGTGCCGGTGTCAATGACTTTTTCCCTGTCTTATTGATGCTACCACACAACGTCCATCGCGTCATTGCCGCACCCAACTCAGCCTCGCGCAGGTTGGTGTCCCGGGTGCCGGTCCAGGCGCTCGACCTCTTCTGATGTCAAGAGGCCGGGGTGCTGGGCCGCACGCGCGGGTCGAGCCGGTCGATCAAGGAAGCGGCTTGGGCGGCGCTCACTTCGGCGCTTGCGGGGGGCGCGCTTTCGGCGGCGGAGATGGACACGAGCGTTGGCGTCAGCACCGCTGTCAGCAGCGACAGGAGGATCCTCGGGACAGCACGAGGTTTCATTTTGAGGTTCTGCTGCGCGACAAGGTAGAGAGCCGATGCGGTTCAATCAAGCCGCAGACCTCGACTGTTCCTCCCGTCGACTCGCGCCTCTCTCCGGCTCGCGGTCACGTGACATCAGGCAGTCATCTTCTGAAGCTTGGAGAAGAAATCATGCACGTCCTCGTGGATTTCCTCAGGCTTCATGGCCGCCGCCACGGCCTCGCGCGGCAACACAACCGGGGTGTCGCACTTCCGCAGCCGGTGGAACAGCGAGTCATCCGCGTCGAACAGCAGTCTCTTCCCGTCGAGCACCTTGAAGATTTCCGCCCCCACTGTCCGCCACCTCTCGCCCTCGGGCAGGCTGAGGAGTTGGCCCTTGAAGAATTTGGCGATGACTTGACCCGTTGGTTGGTGGAACAACTCACCTTTCGTCGCTGCTTGGATCCACGCATCTGGCACGAACAGGTAGTTCTCAATGTTCTTGCGCTTCCACTCGAACAGAGCCGGGTTGTCTGGTTCGGGATGGAAGGCCGCCTCGTCAGAGTCGTAGTCAAAGACCATGAGCCGTCGGGCGTCTATTACGTACTGGTTCACTCCGCCGAAGTGGCGGTCCGCATCCTCTCGCATCTGGGCCTTGTTGCCGCCGCCCATCGCGTGGATGCAGAGCTTCTCGAAGACGGCTTCCAATCGCAGCGCCGTGGCCCAAGCCCGCAAGATCCGCTCGTCCGTTTCACCCTCCACGTAGAGCATGAACGGCGAGTTCAGCACCTGGCTGACCTCGACGTTCGACACGTCGGCCATGGCCACCAGCACGGGCGGCGTGGCGAGCGGGCGCGTCGGCACGCCGGAGAGGAGGGACACCATCTGCCGGGCGTCCACACCGCGCGCGAATTCCTCGGCGTGGGTCGCGATGAGGAATTGCACCCCGCGCTTGGCTCCCTGGTGCTTGAAGAAATCGAGGATTTCCCGTTGGAGGTTGACGTGCAAGTGCGCGTCCGGCTCATCCAGGAGGATGGTCGTCGGCTTGTAGCCGTAGAGGAACGCCAGGAGCGTCAGTGCCTGATGAAAACCGCTCCAGGCGGAAATCAGGTCGTAGGTTTTCTTCCCCTGCTTGTATGCACACTCGATCTTCGTGGCGCCCGACGGGTACGAAGGCCTCTGCAGCGACACGGAAAACCAGCGTTGGACCGCCTCCGTCAGCTCTAGCCGGCACTCCCCCATGAGCCGGCTCGGGCGCGCCGGCTTACTTCGCTTCCCGGCGCGGGGCGCGCAGGGCGAGGGTGCGCCAGATCAAGGCTGGGTTGTCGGTGATGATGCCGTCGATGCCCAGATCGAGTAGGGCGTTGGCCAGGGGAGGTTCGTTGATGGTGTACACCCAGACCTTCAGGCCGCGGCCGTGCGCCCAATCGACCGCCTCCCGCGTGACCAATTGGCTCCACACCACCAACCGCGCGCCCGTCGCTTCCACCTGTTCGATCCAAGCCGCGTTAAGCGTCTTTTCCGCATCGGTCAGTTTGCGTCCCCGCGCGGACCCGGGCGGGCCCAGCGCACCCAAGAGCTGGCGCGGTTCAGCCGCGTGGAAATCCCGCAGATAGGCCCAGTCGAAGGACTGGACCACGACGCGGTTGATCAGGTCGAGCCGCTGGAGGAGTTGGACGCAGGTGATGGCGTCTCCTCCTTTGCGCTCGATGAGCGTGACGCCCTGAGCCTGGATGACCTCGAGGGCCTCGGTCAGGAGCGGGAGCCGGGTGCCCGCGTAACCGGGCGCAAACCATCGCCCCGCATCCAGCGTCTGCAGGTCGCGGGCAGTGCGAGTCTCGGCCCGCACTTTGCGGGCTTGCCAACGCTCCGGGGCGTCTGTGGTCCGGTCCAGGTCCGCGTCATGCAGCACGATGGGCACGCCATCGCTCGAGTGGTGATAGTCCAGCTCCACCAAGTCCACGCCCGCAGTCAAGGCGAGCCGGAACGACGGGAGCGTGTTCTCCGGGGCGATGACCGGGTAGCCGCGGTGGCCAATCACCAGCGGCCGCGGTTCGGCCCAGAGCCGCTGGGCGGGTCGGGGTTCATCGCTGCCGGCGACCAGGGTGACCCCAGCGGCCATCAGGCAAAGCGAAGCGGCGCGATCCGGGTGGGGCCGGAAGCAGTCGAACAAAGAACCAGCGATAGACATGGCAGCGCCAATATCGCCGGGATGCCCCGACGCCGGTCAAGCACCGTTCGTCGCGCACCGTTCGTCGCGCAGCGTTTTGGACCGAGCCGCGCTTGCAGCTTCTCACGCGTCAGCATTTCTACCACGGTCTCCATCTTTCTGCTTGACAAACAGTTACGCCTCGGCAAGTGTCCGCGCGGCTTGAGCGGGCAGGCCGAGGCGGAGTGAGACCACAACACAACAGCTTCGGCAATGCTCCTAGACACCCGGTCGAGTGTAACATGGCGGCTCAAAGCAGAGGCCAGCTCTTTGACCTGGAGGCTCTTGAGCCTCGGCTGTTGCTTTCCGCGGTGCCGACAGGGGTGGAGGTCGCCTCAGCCGCGCCTGATGCCGCCGGCGCCGAACTCGTATACGAGTCTGGTCCGCAGGAACCTGAGCTTATCGAGCCCGTTGGGACCGCGGCGCAGACTTCAAGTCTCTTCGAAGGGTTGCCGAGGGAGGAATTGGACAGCACGTCGAGTCAGGAGACCAATCGGGGCGACCTAGCCGATGAGGTTTCTGGAATCGATGCCCAAGCCGACCTGGAGCCCACGGCCGGCGCGCGAGGTTCTTCAGCAGGCCTGGCTTCGGTGCAAGGCGAGCCTGCCGCGGTTGACCTGGTCGGTCCTCTTCAACTGGTCCCGCCCGTTGGGGCCGGGATCTACTCATTGCCGTCATCACCAAACGGGGGCCGTGACCTCGGCAGCAGTTGGCTTGGATCGGTTGAAGGCCATTTGGACCGAACGGGCGACAGCCGAGTCTTCCGGATTGCACTGGATTTGGGGCGGATCATGAGCGTTCGGTTGGGTTTGTGGGACGAAGCCGCACAAGCCCGGCTGGACCTCCGTGGGGTCGGTGGTCAGTTGTTGGGCACGGTCATGGCGCAGGGCTCGACGCCGTGTGACATCCAGGGTGCAGTGACCGAAGCGGGCAGCTACTCGATCATGGTCACCAGCCTGCAAGGCGCATCCGATTTCAGTGTATATCTGTTGCTCAGCGGCCAATTCGAGTCTGAGCCGGGCGGGGCCAATACCAACGACAGCATCATGACGGCTCAGTTTCTGGGGCCTGTGACAACAACAGGGCCGCCTGCGGTGGTCGGCAACGTCTATCCTGACTCGCCGGATTGGTACAGTCTGGACCTCACCGCCGGCCAGAACCTGACGCTTACGGCTGCGGTGTTGCGGTTTGCCGCCGCACGGCACGTGGACCTGCAAGTGACGGACGTGTCGGGCGCTGTGCTGGCGCGCGGTGTCCCCGGCGGAAGTCTGGGATTAGATGAGTACTTGTGCAGTTTTCAGGCGCCTGCAAGCGGCCGCTATTACATCAAGGTTTCGGGTGAGGTGTATGCTACGTACACCTTGGCAGTCGCCGTCGGCCGCCAAGTTGGTCTCGATCTGCTGGCAACCGGCACGGAGAGCGCCCAACGCCTCCAGAACGGGGAGCCCGTGATGGGTTATCTTGATGATCCCGAATACAGCCTCGAGCCGGATGCCTATGCTCACGGCACGATTCTGACCGACGCGGTCAACGGACTGCATCTATCGGTGGTTGGCTCCAGCGATCCGGTGACAGCCGCCCTCAGCGATCGGAGATCGACAGGTTCAAGCGCCTTTGGCCACGGCGTGGGCGGTGACAACGCCAAGTGGTCCAGCAACCGGCTGTTGTTCCGGGCTGATTTTGCCCAACCGGTGGCCAGCGTCTCGATCGACGCCACTGCCGTGAACGCCTTTCCTTCGGCGTGGGCGTTTCTGCAGGCCTACAACTCTTCCGGCGAACAGATTGCCATCGTCCAGACGCCCACCGGCGCTTCGATGAACTACGACTATACGCTAGCTGTCCGCCGGCTCGTGCCCGACATCGCCTACTTCGTTGCCGGCGGTTTGGGGGGCTACGATGCGGCTCTGGACAACCTCGTGGTAGGACTCGACCACGCCGATGTCTATCAGGCGGAGTTCCAAGTCGGCGCGGCCGTGGAAATTCATACCGCTACGCCGGGAGACGGCTCCGGCGAACCGTTCAACACGCTCGACCCGCGTCTTGCCGTCTATGATGCCGAGGGCACATTGGTAGTCTCCAACGACACCGGCATGCCGGATATCAAGAACGCACGTGTGCAATTCACAGCGGGGATCGGGCTGTACTGCGTTCGAGTCGAAGCCCGCGGGCGGGGCGAATACGAATTGCAGTTCGTCCAGGGCATGCCTGTGAATCCGCCGCCCTACGTGGTCGCTTCCGACCCGGCACCCGCCGCGACGATTGCTCATGTGCCGACCCGCATCGTGTTCCCCTGCTCGGAAGGTGTCCGGGCCGATTTTCTCAACCCCGCGTCGCTCACAGTAGACAACTTTGGCCCGGCGACCGCCGTCGAACTGCTCGATGGCCAGACCGTCGCGTTCACGATCAATGTGCCCGATGTCGAAGGATCGTACACGTACCGCCTCGCTGCTGGCGCGCTGGTGGACCTGCAAGGACTGGCCAGCGCCGCCTGGGACGGTGCGTTTACCGTGGACTGCACCGGGCCGCGCGTCGTCTCTCAAGTCCCCTCTCCCGCCACCAACAAGCCGGTCCCGAATGTCACCCTCACCTTCAGCGAAGCGCTTCTGACATCATCCGTCTCGACGGCGGATGTGGTCAGTTTCACCGGTCCCGGCGGGCAGGACCTTAAGTCGCGGATATCGCGACTGGACGTGCAAGGGGCCGTGGTGACCGTCGTGTTCAGCACACAGCTTTCGAACGACGGCGAGTACCGGCTGGTGTTGGGGCCGAGCATCCAGGATCTGGTGGGCAACGGGATGGACCAGAACCAGAACGGCGTCAACGGGGAGACGACAGACCGCTACACAGGCATCTTCGATCTCCAGCTTCCCGACCTGACAGCGGACTCGGTCAGCTTCTCTCCGACTTCGGCGGAATTCGGCCGTCCGCTCGACATTACCTGGGTCACGCGGAACGCGGGGCGCGGCGCCGCTGACGGGCCCTGGAACGTTTGGATTCGGCTTTCCAAGCACGCGATTGCGAGCGCGGATGACTGGGCATTGGCCAGTCTGTTGGCCGATGCGCCCAACCCGTTGCCCGCTGGCGCCACGGACAGCCAAACCGTCCGCGTAACCTTGCCGCTGCAGTCCCAGTTCACCGACGGCACTTACTATGTGTTCGTCGAGTTGGACAAGGACAAACAGGTATATGAACTGGTCGAGACAAACAACATCGGCAACAACACCATAGACATCACAGTTCCGATCCTGCCCGATCTCCAGGTGATCGGCACCGTGAATCCAACGACCATCAACCCCGGCGGCGAAGTACGGGTGGAATGGACGGTGACCAACCACGGTGAGGCACCCGGCGAGATACCCTGGCGCGATATCCTCTACCTATCGAGGAACCAGACGTTCGAGGAAGCCTCGGACGTGTGGCTTTTCACTTACGATCCGACTCAAAAACTCCCGCTGCAGGTTTCTTCGAGCTACATAGCGTCCCAAACGGTGGTCGTTCCCGACACCACAACCGTGGCCACGTACTACGTGCTGGTCCTCACGGATCGGTACAACGACCAGATGGAGAGCAATGACACGAACAACCTCGCCGCACTGCGCCTGGACGTGAAAGCGCCCGACCTGACGGTCACCGCCCTGACCGGCCCGGCCAATGCCTTGCACGGGGCGTCCATTGACGTGAGCTGGACCGTGCGCAACGGGGGCGCGTTCGCCGCCACCAAAACCTGGAGCGACGGCTTTTACTTGTCCACCAACACCACCTGGTCGGCGGACGACATTCCGGCCACCACCATTCTGACCACCGCCTCGCTGCCGCTGGCGACCGGCTCCTCACACCAGCAAACCGCCAAGATCAAGTTGCCGCTGCAGCCTGACTTGACCACCGCTCGCTATTATCTCTTGGCCAAGGCGGATGCGTTGGGTGTTCTGTCGGAAAGCAACGAGAACAACAATGTCAGGTCCTTCTCCGTCAATCTGACTGTTCCTCCCTTGCCCGACCTGGCAGTGACCGACATCGCCGCTCCTCTGGAGACGATGTCTGGCCGGCAGATTCCCATAAGCTGGACGATCGCCAACCAGCGCACGGCTACGGCCGCCGGGCCATGGGTGGACCGCCTCTATCTGGCCGACAACAGCGCAGGCGCCAACCCTGTCTGGTATGGTGAATTCACATTCGACGGCGAAGTCCGCGCTGGCCAGTCCATCGTGCGGAGCAAGTCGATCCGGCTCCCGTACGATCTGAGCGGTCCCTGGTGGGTCGTGGTATCGGTGGACGACAAGAACGACGTGTATGAGCATGGCATCGACGCCAACAACCGGCAGGTCGACGATGTCCCGATCGATGTCCGGCTCAGTCCGTTCCCCAGTCTGCAAGTCCTAACCGTGCAAGCCCCCTCCAGTGTGCACACCCAGCAAGAGGTTCGCTTCGAGTGGGTGGTCGCCAACAGCGGCACCGGACCGACGACGGTGCCCGTGTGGCAGGACGAGGTCTGGGTGTCGCTGGACCGCATCTTGAACCCGCTAGAGGATTGTCTGATCGGCCGAGCCCAGAATCCCACTTCGCTTGCGCCAGGCGAGAGTTACACCAACTCCTTGACCGCCAACCTTGGGTATGAACCCTACGGTGACTGTTACATCATCGTGGTGGCCGACCGCATCACGACCCTCGGTTACGACTGGGACGGGAATGTCACCAGCTTCGACGTCGCCGACCGGATGTTCGAGCCGGGCCGCGAAGACGACAACACCGGCGTCAGCGACGTCTTCCCGCTGACACTGACGCCGCCGCCGGATTTGCAGGTGGTTTGGGTCGAGGCGCCATACGATGCCTTCGCTGGCCAGAGCGTCACCGTCAAGTTCAGGATCGAAAATCGCGGCCTCGGCCCGACGGCAGGGCCCGGAGATCGCTGGAAGGACCGAATTTACTTCTCTCGCGATGAGGTCCCGGCAGATGAAGATGACGTGTCGCTCGCAGGCATGTACTACCAGGGCACCCTGGAAGTCGGCGAAGGCTACACGGTCACCAAGTCAGTCCAGATTCCTGAGGATGCCTCTGGCGACTACTACCTTATCGCTCTCACCAATTGGAACCCCAAGACCCATCTCTACGAGGACGGTTTCAATGGCAATAACTCAGCCCACGCCGGTCATGTCACCCGTATTCGTATCCCTCCCCGCCCGACCTGGAAGCGCTGGGCGTTGACATGGAGACCGAGGGGATGGCCAGCCGTGATCTCCTGATCAGTTGGGTCATTCGAAACGCCGGCCCCGGCCACACGCCCTCGGACCTCGGCTGGATCGACGCGTTCTTCCTCTCGACCGATCCGGTCTGGGACCAGCATGACATCCGAATGGCCACGTTTGGTTACCAGCGTCCGGTCATGGAACCGGGAGTCCTCTCGCCCGCAACCTTCCCGCTGCGAATCCCCGACGGCGTGGAAGGCACGTTCTACCTCATCCTCCGCACCGATTACGGCGACAGCATCAAAGAAGCCAACGAAAACAATAACGCCGTCGCCAGTTCGCACACCATCGACATCGTCTCCCGCCCGGCGGACCTCGTTGCCGCCTGGAAGACCGTGCCGCTCACTGGACCGGCTGCCGGCGCCATTTGGGTGGAATGGACGATCACCAACCAGGGCACCGGCGACACGGTCGTGGACGAATGGCGGGACGCGATCTATCTCAACCCCGGCGAGCGGCGCCTGGCAACGATCGACCACAGGGGAATCCTCGGTCCAGGCAAATCTTACACCGCACGCGCGCTGGTCGAGTTGCCCGCGGATGCATCGGGCGTCGCGGCGTTGTTTGTGAGAGCCGACGCGCCACGTCATGACCTTGGCATTGGCGCGGTGTTCGAAGGAACCAACGAAGGGAACAACGACTCGACCCAGGCCGCCATCAACATTACCACCGCCCCCGCCGATCTTCATGTCAGCTCTTTGTTGGCGCCGACGACCGGTATGTCGGGCAAGACCATCGCGCTGGAATGGACCGTGACCAACCTGGGCAGGGGTTTCACATTGGCCGAGTACTGGTATGACAAGGCGGTCTTGTCCCTGGACCAGGTGTGGGATGACACCGACGTCGTTCTGCCGCACCTCGTTCCCAACCACGGGAATCCGTACCCCGAGTACCGGCGGGGCGAACCGCTCGGTCCAGGCCAATCCTACACGTTCAAGGGCCGACCGTTCCTGCTGCCGCTGGACTTGTCCGGCTCTTACTACATCATTGTCAAAACCGACAATCAGAACCTCGTGCCTGAGGCGGAGGAGACGAACAACGACCGGGTTTCAACCAGCCCGATCGTGGTCACGTTTGCCGGCGTGCCTGACCTCCTGGTCGAGGTCGTCAACATTCCTCCCACGGCCTACGCGGGGGCTGGCATCGAGGTCTCATGGACCACCCGCAACGCCGGGGTCGCCACCACCGCGGGTTGGGACGATTACGTGTTTCTCTCACCGGACAAAGTCTTCGAGCCGGGAGCGGACTTCTTCGCAGGCCGGGTGCGACACACGGGCGGTCTTGTCGACGGGGCGTCTTACGATGCGTCACTGACGGCCGTTCTGCCGCCCGGCATGACCGGTTCGTTCTATGCGTTCGTTTTCACCGATCGAACAGACCAGGTCGAGGAGTTGCAGGGCGACAACAGCAATGTCGGGTCATCGGCGCAGCCAACGCAGATCGCCCTGCCGCCTCCGGTTGATTTGATCGTCGGGGCAATCGCCTTGCCCGCCAATGGCGTGCCGGGCCAGTCTTTCACCTTCAGCTACCAGCTCCGCAACCTTGGCGACTTCGCCACGTCAGGGCCTTGGACCGACGCGATCTACCTTTCGTCCGATGACAAATGGGACCTGAACGACCCGGTTATCGCGCTGGCGGACCGCGATTCCCTTGGCAGCAAGGCTCAGCGGACTTTGACGCTTACCGAGTTGCTGCCCGGCGTCAGCCCGGGTGATTACCAGGTGTTGGTCCGCACCGATTCAAGGAACACCGTCCGCGAGACCGACGAAGCCAACAACCTTGCCGCCTCGGTTGGGCGAATTGCACTCGATGTACCAACCCTTGCCCTCGGAGAGCCTATGGTCGGGACACTGACCCAGGGCCAACTGGTCTACTACCGGATCGAAGTGCCAGAAGCAGAAGCGTTCCTGGTGAGCCTCGACAGCGCTTTCGATGAGGCGTTCACCGAGCTCTACGTAAGCCATGACTCGATGCCCACGCGCAGCCAACACGACTACCATTGCACCGCGCAGTTTGAAGCCGATCAGCAGGTCCTGGTGCCCAGCCCGGAGAAGGGAACTTATGACATTCTGGTTTTTGGGAATCAGGCGCCTGAACCGGCCCCATCCTACACGCTCCTGGCGCGCTTGCTCGGCTTCGAGGTCCTCGACGCCGACTTCGGCGTCGGTGGGACGGCGGGAGACCGCACCATCGAAATCCACGGCGCGCAGTTCGATCGCACGGTGACGGCTGCGCTGGTCGGTGAGGGCGGCTTCTCGCTGCCGGCTCACTCCCATTGGCACGTCGATTCAACTCGGCTGTTTGCCACATTCGATCTGACACAGGTGGCGCCGGGCACCTATGACGTTGTCTTCACGAAGACGGGTGGCGCAACAGTGACCGTGCCCGACAGCTTCACGGTCGTCGAGGGGGGGCGCTCACGTTTGGGTCGAACTGGGGGTTCCGCTAGCGGCCACCTTCCGTGTCGAGTACAGCGTCACGGTGACCTGGTACAATGACGGCCTCAACGACGGTCCGGCGCCGCTCATCGCTGTCCACTCCACCAACACGACCTTCAGCACCACCCCGGGCGGCGACCACGATCGCACGGGGCTGACGTTCCTGGGCATCGCCATGGACGGCGGCCCAGCGGGCGTGTTGCGCCCGGGTGCGATGGAATCGCTGCGGCTGTTTGCATTTGCCCTCGACTTGGGGGGTACCGAACCACTCGATTGGTATGCCGCCCGCCAACCCGTGCCCGATGACTCGGAGCCGTTCAACTGGGACTACATCCGTCCGCTGCTGCGCGATGAGATCGCCCCGGCCACGATGTATGAGGCCCCGTTCCAGACCATTTTCGTCCAGTTCGCCCAGCAGACGGGCGGCACCAATCACGATTTCCTGGCCATGCTGTCCCGGAACGCGACGCTCCTGCCCTGGTCGCCCACCGTCCCTGTGAGCCTCAGAGACGCAGTCGCACTGGAATTCCGCCGAGCTTGGGCCGCGACCGGCAGTTCAATCTCCGGCGACGGCCTTGCCGCTGATGTGGGGCTGGGAATTTCTGGCCGGGCGGTTGGAGCGCGCCTCATGGACACCGCGGCGTACTTTGTCACCTTCTCACTTGCCGACGGGTCTTTCATCTTTGAGACGGTGCCGCCGGGGTCCTATGAACTCGACTTCGAGGATGCATGGGTGAGACAAGGCGCCTCAGCCACTGTCACCGCAAGTCAACCTTTGACGGGCGTGCTGCTCGAGCTCGACGCCGGCGGGGCCATCACCGGCGTCGTCCGCGCTCAGGAGACCGGACATCCGATTCCAGACGCTGTGGTGTCGGTCTGGTCCGTCGCGGACGCGAGGGTGGTGTCCGCTGCGTCCGACGGCAGCTTCGCGTTCAAGGCGCTGCCCACAGAAACCTATGAACTTGAAGTCAAGGCCAAGGAACGGGCCCCGATGCGGCTGCACGACCTTTTCATCGACCACACCAGCCTCAGCCTGAACGTCAACCTGCTGCCGTCCGGCTCGATCATGGGTCAGGCGCGTGTCGAACCGTATGTTCAACTGGACCAGCCCCTCATTGTCATTGCACAGTCTGTTGCGGAGGGGGTAGCCCCAACCTCTCACTTGGCGGACGTCGCAGGCCTCAGCTATGTGCTGCACGACCTGCCTGAAGGGGCCTACGAACTGACCTTCGTTCATCCGGAGTTGGTGACGCACCGGACCGGCCCCGTGGCTGTGGCCACCGGACAGGTCGTCCAGATGCAGGAGTTGGTCCTGACCAAGGGCGCCAGCATCGCGGGCACGGTGGTGTCGCGCGTCCCCGCCGTTCCCGCCCATACCCAACACATTGGCGTTTTCCACCATGGGGCGCTGATGCAGATCGTGCGCGCCGAAGACTCGGAGTTCCGCGTCGGCCGCCTGGCGGCGGGCGAGTATCGTTTGAGAGCCCTGGGCTTGGATGAGGGCCTGAGCATCGACGCCACCGTGAGTCTCAACCCCGGCCAGGAGCAGACCGGCGTGGAACTTCAGATCGTTCAGGGCGCAACCATTGCCGGGGTCGTCACAAACTCGAGCACCGGCCAGCCGTTGGCGGGCCTCGATGTGGTGGTAGCCGGACCGGATGGCGCCCGCAGAACGGCCTGGACCAACGCCAACGGTGTGTACAGCGTCGGGATGCTCGGACCGGGACAGCATGAGGTCGGACCCGGCACACCCGGAGCAGCCGCGACACAGACTGTAACGGTCACAAACCTCGACGGCGGCCTTTACACGGCCAATTGGGCGCTGACGCCTGTCGCGTCGATCACTGGCCACCTGCTCCTGGGTGATGGCGCGCACGTCGGTGGTGGCGCGGTCACGCTCCGCCACAACGGACACGACGTGGTGGTTGCGCTCGCCGGCGAGGACGGCGGATATGGCCTCCTTCTGCTGCAGTCGGGCCGTTACGAGCTGCAGGCTGCAGCGCCAGACGTTTCCTTTGCCCCTGTATCCATCGACGTTGTTACCGGCGTTGACCGGACCATCGACATCCGTGCCGGCGATGCCAGCATCACGCTGGCCGTGGACGACCCCGCCGGGCCTCTCACAGACGCTTCGCTGGTCCTTTACCAGGTCCTGGCCAATTTCGTCCTCCAAGTCGGCTCTGCCACGCTTGACGAAAGTGAGCAGGTGGTGTTCAGCCACCTGGCGCCGGGCGCATACCGTGTGGACGTGCAAGCCGCAGCCAACCGGGGGAATCGGGTGACGTTCACCTTCACCCCGGGCCGTCAGGAATCGATGACCGTATCGGTGGCCGTCCGCGCCACACTCACGGGAACGGTACGCAGTGCGGAAGACCAACCGATCCAGCATGCACAGGTTTGGCTCTATCCTGCGGGCTGGTCTCAGCCTGTCAGTTTTGGTTTTACGTCCGCAGACGGGCAATTCTCGCTGCCATACCTGGCGCCAGGCGCCTATGACCTGGTCGTTTTGGCAGACGGCTACGCCGCGCCTGTCCAATCCATCACCGTGACTGGCGATGTGTCGCTGACGGTCGAGTTGGCACCCAGTGCCGCGACACTGAGCGGACGCGCTCTTGATGCATTCGCCCAGCCCATCGCGGGCGCGACCGTGACCGTCCTGGACGCTGCTGGCCATGTCCTGGGTGAGGCTCAGACCGACGCCACTGGTGAGTTCCAGATCACCACGGCTATGGGCACCGGTCTGACAGTGCGACTGGCCTGTGCGGGGTGTGCGGCCGTGGAGGTCCAAGGAATCGTCCTTCTCGCCGGCCAGACGCTCGATCTTCCGGACAGGGTTCTTCCCGCACTGGCGCTGGCCCGTGACCTTTCAGGGGGCGCTGCGCTGCTTCTGCAAGCACAGCCATCGGCCCAGGTGCCGTGGGCGTCCCTGTTCCGTCTTTGGGCTCTTAGTTTGAACTCGCCGCAAATTGGCCTAATGGGTGCGCCCGGAGGACCGATCGACTCGGGCTCGCCCACATTCGGACAGGTCATCTTGCAGACTCTGGGCGATCACGACCGGCACGCTAATGAGAAGACAGAAGATGACGTGGCCGAATGTCCTGAGAAATGCAAGCCGAGGTGTGATTCATATCATCAGCAGTTGCTCAATTCGATCAAGAGCCAGCAGACATGGTGGGAGTTGGTCGAGGAATGGGAGGACATCGTCGATCGCGGTGTGAATATCGCCCTCGGCGTTTGGGCCAGCGAGGCCGTGACGAACTTCTGTATCCTCTATTCTGCTCTGTTAATCGGGTACGGCATCGCGGCGACCTGGTCCTCGAGCGCGATGGCCGCGCTGAACGCGTCCGCGGGAACCACCGTACTCTATGGAAAAGTCCTTGGGTATATCAACGCGGCTCTGAGCATCCTCGGTTCGATTGGTGTCACTTGGTGGAACGCAAGACACAGCACGGAACCCCTGACCACGGCGCAGTCGGTCGAGGCGGGTGGCGGTATGCTGTCGTCGTTCTTCTCTGCGGTCGATGGAATGCTCTTCACGCTCAAGAACTGGAGTAGCACCGCCGCGTCCTCTCTGCGAGGCTCGATCATCGGAATCGTTGCCATGGCGTTTAGCTGGCGGTCGATTTGGGACTCTTTCACCTTTGCCAACACGAGTGCGGCCTGTGTGGGTCTCGGCAGCGACTTCAACTCCTACAAGTTCGCGTGGGAACGATACAATAGTGTGTACTACAGGATCGATACCCAGTTCATTTGGTACAACGAGTGTCTGAAGTTGTGCAAAGATGATCCCAACGATGGCGAGGACTCCAAAGTCCCCATCAAAGGGACCCTGGACCCCAACGACATCACAGGCCCCAACGGCTACGGCGACGAACGCTGGGTGAGCCCTTCCACCCCGCTCCTGTACACCATTCGGTTCGAAAACGATCCGCTCCGGGCCACTGGCCTGGTCCGAAGCATCCAGTTGACGCAGGCGCTCGACCCCGATCTCGACCCGCGCTCGTTCCGGCTGGTCGATATCGGCATCGGCACCCACCGGTTCATTCTGCCCAAGAACACCTCCCAGCACTATGCCCGGCTCGATCTGACCGCGGACCTCGGCGTCTATCTCGAAATCGCCGCCGGCATCGACGTCGCCACCGGCGAAGTCTATTGGAACCTGACGGCCATCGATCCCAACACCGGCCTGGTGCCGATCGATCCGTTCCTGGGTCTCTTGCCTCCAAACACCGAAGCGCCTCTGGGTCAGGGCTGGGTGACTTACACGGTCCAAGCCCGCACAGATGCGCCCACCAACTCCGCCATCGAAGCGCAAGCTACCATCGTGTTCGACCAGAACGAGCCCATCGACACCCCCGTGTTCGTCAACCTGCTCGACTCCGCTGCGCCGAGCAGCGCCGTCCAAGCCCTGCCTCCGGAGATCGACACGGCCCAGTTCCAGGTTTCATGGTCGGGTCAAGACGATGCTGATGGCAGTTCGCTGGCGTCGTTCTCGGTCTATGTCTCCGACAGCGGCCAACCGTTCACACTCTGGATTGCCGACGCCGCGTTCCGCGAAGCGCCTTTCGCCGGTCAACCCGGTCACACGTACGCATTTTACAGCGTTGCACGCGACAACGCCGGCAACATCGAGAGACCACCCGCAGCGCACGATGCAGTCACCCTCGTTACCGGCGCAACCTCCAGCCTGGGTGATTTTGTCTGGCTGGACCGCAACGGCAAGTTCGATGTCTCTGAGCCGTCCCAACGCACGAATTCACAGGGTGCGTATCGTTTCACCGACCTGCACCCTGGCCGGTACATCGTCGCTGTGTCGATGCTGGGCGGCTGGGTCCAGACCGCCCCCGGCGAGTCAGGATGGACCGATCCAGGCGGCCCAGCGGGTTGGGACTTCGCCGCGGGCGAGTTCATCATGGCTGGCAGTCAGGAACTCAAGGCGGCAGCGTACTCGGTGCCGACAATCGCCGACTGGAACAACGATGGCCGACCGGACCTGATCGTTGGCGAGCTGAGTGGCAGCGCGGGCAAAGTCCGCGTCTATCTCAACAGCGGCACAGCGCAGGTGCCCGAATTCAACACCTTCTTCTACGCGCAAGCCAACGGCCAGGACCTTACTGTCCCCGCCGCCGGTTGCCTGGGCGCCGCCCCGCGCGTCGCGGACTGGGACCGGGACGGGCGCAAAGACCTGGTTGTGGGGCTGGCCAGCGGCGCCGTTCAGGTCTTCATCAACAACAACACCGATGTTGAACCTGGCTTCGGCCCCGGGGTAGCGGTCGTGGCCGGGCCAACGGGTGCCAAGACCGCTATCTCGGTCGGCGCACGCGCCGTGCCTGAGTTGGTGGACTGGAACAACGACGGCTGCCTTGATCTGATGGTCGGTGCGCTCGACGGGAAGGTGCGTCTGTATCTCAACGACGCCAGTACCGGTGCGCCCGATCTCCGTTCCGCGCTAACGATCAAGGACGGTGGCCAGGACCTGGTCGTACCCTCGGGTCGGTCTAGCCCCGCGATGGCCGACCTGGACCACGACGGAGGCAAAGACCTCGTCATCGGCAACACCGACGGAGAGTTGCATCTCTTCCTGAACACCGGCACAGACGCCAATCCGAGTTCTGCTGGGTCACATCGCCTGACCGCCGCGGGAGCTCCAATCCGGCTCGGCACCAGCCGGGCGCGCCCGTTCATTGCTGACGTTGACGGAGACGGCGTGCTCGACTTGCTCGTGGGCGGCGCGGATGGCTTTGTTCGCCGTTATGAACAAGTCAGTGTACCTGGGGGTGAGCCGGCCCGGCCCTACACCCGGTCGGTTTATGTCGCTTCCGACGAAGCCCAGCAAGAGGTCGACTTCGGTTTCTACCGGCCCAACCGCGCCCCGACGCTCAGCACCGTGCACCCGCTGACCGGCGCCAGGGAACGAACTCCGTTCTCGATCACATACGAGATGGTTGCCGCCGCCGCCAACGAATCCGACCCGGACGGCGATTCGCTCTGGTTCCGCATCGAAGCAGTATTGGCCGGCACGCTCGAAGAGGACGGAGCTCCGGTCGTGCCTGGCCAAACGCTGCTGGGCGCCGGGGAGTCGCTCCGATGGCAACCGCCCGCGGCCGGCACCATCTCCGCTTACAGCATACGCGCATGGGACGGGGAGCTGGCGTCTGCGACAGCCGTTCAAGTGAGGGTTGTCGTGAACAAACTCCCGCCGCCACCGCCGCCGATCGCGCGTGGGATTGAGGTGTTGTATGGCGCCCGGTCGGTCGGCGGGGCTGCCGCTCTGGCGGAAGCCCCGGCGCCGTCCGTCGCGACGGCAGCCGTTGACAGTGCAAAACCGATTCACCTCACCCCGCCGCTCGGCCGGCCCGCCGCGGCGCCTGCGAACTTGGCTTCCGAATGGACCCTGCCGTCTCTAGGCGCCGACGAAGCCATCGACCCGTTGAAGGTTGGCCGTTGGAAATCCGCCAGCCGCGATGAGCTGCGTCTGTTGCGAACGTGCATCTCTCTGAAATGACTCGGGTTCGTCAATTCATGACCGCCTTGGCCGTGCTGGTTGCCGGAGCCTGCGTGTGTCTCTATGGCGCTGCCGGCGACGTGCGGGTTGCAATCGAGGACATGGCCGGCAGGGCGCTACGCGGCTCCAGCGGTGTCCAGGTCACGGTGCGCGGCCAGGACGCCAACGGTTTGCGCACCCTCGCCGCCAAGACACCCGATGGCAACGGCGTGGTCTTGTTCGAGGCCGCCCTTTTCCAGGGCACCGTGCTTTCTGGATTTGGCTTTGTGGTCGAAGCGGCCCTGCCCGGCAGCGAAGTCCGCGCGTTTCTTCATGACCCATTCGGCGCCGATGGAACGTTCATCGCCTATAGCCCCGCCGTCAGTTACGAGTTCAGCTTGCCCACGCCCACCGCAGGCTCAGCGGCACCCACGGTGATGTGGAGCGGTTCCAGGTCCGAGCTACGTGTGACCATCGATCTTGGAAACCGCGCGCCTGACGATTTCTGGTTCATTCGCGGCATCTGGCAGAAGAAAACCCCCAACCTTGGCCTCGCGGGGCCAGCCTTCGGCCTCATCCCCGTGATTGGAGCAGACTGGCTGGTCGACCACGGCTATGCGGTGGACGACGGCGGTTTGGCCGAGGGACAAACCGGACAGGTCCGACTCAGCCGGTCAGGGTACGATCAGACCTTCCTAGCCCGGAAAGAGCGCATGGGGGGGAGCGGTTCACTGGTGTACAGGGTCTATCTGGTGAATTCCAACTGGGGAACTGAACTGGCTGGTTCATACGACCGCCAGCGCCGCGAACTCGTCGTCACGTTCGATCCGGACAACGTGTTCACGGACTCGTCCGCGCCCGGCTGGGACGGGCAGGCGATGAAACCGGGTGTGGCGTACTTCCCCCTGGTGCAGGCACAGGGTTGGTTCTGGCACGAAGCGGGGGCGCAAAGCGGTTTGGCGATCGACTGGGGCAGCGGTGCCGGGGCCAGCGTCTTTCATCCGGTGCGCACCACCGACCAAATCCGACTGGTCGCTCTGGGCTGGAGCGGCGGCAAAGCCCGATTACGCGCGCATGCTTGCGCCGGTTTCACTTACAGACCTCACTAAAACCGCCCTTCTGGCGCTTGGAGAGCCGCAAGTTCACTTCCGGCGTTTATGCGTTTATCGCCTGTGAGCGGCGACTGCCCGGGTTCATCCGGCGGGGTGGATCGAGAGCTGCAT
>VHCO01000063.1 GCA_016871715.1 Verrucomicrobiota bacterium | reverse complement strand
ACGCCCGCTCTCCGTTGCCGACCCGAGTGCCGGTAGGGCGCGCACTCCGCTGCGCGCCGCCAACCGTTGCGGACTGGGGTGGCCGCAGGGCAGCGGGCGAGACGCCCGCTCTCCGTTGCCGACCCGAATGCCGGTAGGGCGCGCACTCCGCTGCGCGCCGCCAACTGTGGCGGACTGGGGTGGTCGCAGGGCAGCGGGCGAGACGCCCGCTCTCCGTTGCCGACCCGAGTGCCGGTAGGGCGCGCACTCCGCTGCGCGCCGCCAACTGTGGCGGACTGAGGTGGCCGCAGGGCAGCGGGCGAGACGCCCGCTCTCCGTTGCCAACCCGAATGCCGGTAGGGCGCGCACTCCGCTGCGCGCCGCCAACTGTGGCGGACTGGGGTGGCCGCAGGGCAGCGGGCGAGACGCCCGCTTTCCGTTGGCGACCCGAATGCCGGTAGGGCGCGCACTCCGCTGCGCGCCGCCAACTGTGGCGGACTGAGGTGGCCGCAAGGCAGCGGGCGAGACGCCCGCTCTCCGTTGCCGACCCGAGTGCCGGTAGGGCGCGCACTCCGCTGCGCGCCGCCAACCGTTGCGGACTGGGGTGGCCGCAGGGCAGCGGGCGAGACGCCCGCTCTCCGTTGCCGACCCGAGTGCCGGTAGGGCGCGCACTCCGCTGCGCGCCGCCAACTGTGGCGGACTGGGGTGGTCGCAGGGCAGCGGGCGAGACGCCCGCTCTCCGTTGGCGACCCGAGTGCAGGCGAACGGTCGTCGATTGCCGAGGTCGCGTTGGTCATCGAGGGGTAGTTCTGGCCCGGGGCAGCCGCAACGCAAGCGCAAAGCGTTATCGGTTTGCTTTGTCGCGGGCTTCTTGGTCACACTCCCGCGTCACATCGTGAGCACGAACTGCCGCATGGTCGGCATGGCCAGCCTGGCGTTGGGAGCATTCCTGACCGCCGGCAGCGTCCAGGCCGTGGCCGAGGGCGCTGCCGGTGCCGCTTCACCCGAGGCGCCGCGCGCGGCCTGGGTCCAGGCCCTCCTTGCCTCGCGGGCAGACCTCGAATCGGCGCCGTTGACCGTGGCCGAACGTGCCGAGCGCCAACGCCGCCTCGAGCGCCAATGGCAACGCGAGTTTCCCGTCGAATTCCACTGGTGGTTGCAGGATCTGGGGCCGGACCGCTCCGGGGCGGGCGCAGCGGAGCCGTTGGCAACGCAGGTTCGCCAGGCCACGGCGGTTGTTCTTGCCGAACTGGCTGGGGACGCTGGAGCGCTGGCGGTGACTTTCGATCGGTTGAGCCACGCGGCCCCGGCTGTGGACGACCGGCGCTGGCTCGAGCTTTACGTGAGCGCATGCGACCAGCGGCGCCGGCGGCGGTTGGCCTCGCTCGAGGCCCGCTTCCCTAGGCTCGTCTTCACCCAACACTACAACCTGGGCGGCTCGCACTACGCGTACACCGAAGGACAGTCGGACGCCCAACACGAGCGCCATTTCGAGCCGGGCTCAGCCTTGTGCCTGCTCGAACTGGAGGGGGGTGTCGCGCGGGTGCGCACCCTCCTCCGCGATCCGGGCGGGGTGATTCGCGATCCGGACGTTTCTTGGGACGGCGAGCGCGTGCTCTTCGCCTGGAAGACCTCCGACCGGGGCGACGATTACCATTTATACGAGCTTGACTCGAGCAGCGGTCGAGTGCGCCAACTCACTTCCGGGAGCGGGGTCGCCGACTACGAAGGGGCCTATCTGCCCAATGGCGACATCGTCTTTGCCTCGACCCGGTGTGTGCAGACGGTGGATTGCTGGTGGACCGAGGTCAGCAACTTGTATACCTGCGATCCCGACGGCCGATTCCTGCGCCGTCTGACCTTCGACCAGGTGCATGACAACTACCCGACGGTGCTCCCGGACGGCCGAGTCGTTTACACGCGATGGGAATACAACGATCGCGGCCAGATCTACGTCCAGGGCCTCTTCCAAATGCACCCGGACGGCACCGGTCAAACCGAGTTCTACGGCAATAACTCCTGGTTCCCAACCGCCCTGCTCCACGCCCGCGGCATCCCCGGCACCACCAAGCTCGTCGCCATCTTCTCCGGCCACCACACTCGCCAAGCCGGTAAACTCGGCCTGGTCGACCCCGCCCGCGGCCGACAGGAAAACAGCGGCGCACAGCTCATTGCCCCGGTGCGGCCGACCCCAGCCGTCCGCGTCGATGCCTATGGGCAGGAAGGCGAGCTCTTCCAATATCCGTACCCTTTGAGCGAAACGGAGTTCATCGTGGCCGCCGCACCCCTCGGTTGGACCGGCCACGAAACACGCTTCAGCCTGTTCTGGATCGCCGCCGACGGCCGGCGCGAGCTGCTCGCAGCGGACCCGGAGGTCTCGTGTAACCAGCCAGTCCCCCTGGCGCCCCGGGCCCGCCCCGGCTTGCGGCCAAGTCTGGTGAACTACCGGCAAAGCCAGGGCACAGTCTATGTGCAGGATGTCTACGCTGGACCCGGCCTCGCGGGGGTGACGCGCGGCACCATCCGCCGCCTGCGCGTGGTCGCCCTGGACTTCCGAGCGGCGGGCATAGGCCAAAACTACAACCGTGGACCGGCCGGATCCGCCCTCGCCAGCACGCCCGTCGCCATCGGCGACGGATGTTGGGACGTGAAAATTGTCCTCGGCGACGCCCCAGTCTACCCAGACGGCTCGGCCTGCTTTAGCGTGCCCGCGCGCACGCCCTTCTACTTCCAAGCCCTCGATGAGCGCGGGTCCGCCGTCCAAACCATGCGGAGTTGGGCCACGCTGCAGCCCGGTGAACACGCCTCTTGTGTCGGGTGTCATGAGCCGAAAAACAGCACCCCTCCCGCTACCGCCCGATTCACCCGGGCGCTCGAGGTCGGGCCCCGGCCACTCGAACCGGCCGGAGGGACGCCGCGCGGCTTCAGTTTCCACCGCGAGATCCAGCCGATCCTGGACCGCCACTGCGTCGAGTGCCACCCTGGACCCGAAAGCCCACTCGATTTGCGCGACACACCGGTCGTCGAGGCGATCGCCAAGCGGCGATGGAGCCAAAGCTATCTCGCCTTGGTGCATGCCCAGGCGGCCGAGTTGGGGGGCGAACGTTACTGGGCCGGCACGCCCAACGACCTCGTCAACTGGATCTCCCCGCAGTCCGCACCGCCCATCCTGCCCCCTTACGCGGCGGGCTCGACCCAAAGCCGACTGCTCGCGTTGCTGACCGCTGGCCACTACGATTGCCGCCTCACCCCCGGCGACCTCGAGACCATCGCCTGTTGGATCGATCTGCTCGTGCCCTTCTGTGGCGATTACACCGAAGCCCACGCCTGGACTGCCCAGGAGACGGCCCTCTACGACCGGTTCCTGCGCAAACGCCGCACGTGGGAGGAGCTCGAACGTCAGCAGATCGAAGCCCTCTTGGCTCAGCCTTTTTTAGCGCCAGAATCACTATGAACCTACAATCCAATCCGTCTACCTGGACCCCTCGAACTGCACCCGGCACGCGCCGGCTCGCCCAACGCGTTACCCCGGCGCGACCGCGCCCGCCCGCGCGAAGTTGGGCCGGGCCGATCGCGCTCTGGCTCCTCGGCGCGACCTTGGCCAGTCCTCACGCCCAAGTGTACCTGTCGCCCTCCGAGGTCCTGGCCGCCCCAGGCGCCGATCGGCTGTACGTCACCGCCGCGACACACCAGCGCGTCCTGGTCGTCGACCCCGCCCAGGCAACGGTGGTCTCGCACCTCGCCCTCCCCGCCGCGCCCAACGGCATGGCGCTCAGCCGCGATGGGGCCCGCTTGTACGTGGCCTGCGGTGAGGCGGGCGGCAGCGTGGTGGTGTTCGAGACCGCAACCGGAACCGCGCAGCGCACGCTGACAGTCGGTCACACGCCGGTGGCGCCCGTCCTGAGCCCGAATGGCGAACGCCTCTTGGTCTGTGACCGCTTCGCCAATGCCGTGCTGGTCCTGGACCTCGGCAGCGGCAAGGAGTCGGCGCGCATCGGCGTGCCGCGCGAACCGATCGCCGCCCAGTTGAGCCCCGACGGCCGCTACCTGTTCGTGGCCAACCACCTGCCCGCCATGGCCGCCAACCAGTTCCCGGTCGCCGCCGTGGTCAGAGTGCTCGACCTGCAGGAGTCGCGCCTGGCCGGAACCATCGAGTTGCCCAACGGCAGCAGCAGCCTGCGCGGCATGGGCAGCTCCGCCGACGGCAAACACCTCTACGTCACCCACCTGTTGTCCCGGTACCAGATGCCCACCACCCAACTCGAACGCGGGTGGATGAACACCGCCGCCCTCACGGTCATCGACGTCGCCAGCCGCCAACGCCTCAACACCTTCCTGCTCGACGATGTCGACCTGGGCGCGGCCAACCCGTGGGGTGTCGTCGCCTCCACCGACGGCCGGTGGTTGCTCGTCACCCACGCCGGTACCCATGAACTCAGCGTGATCGACCAACCCGCCCTGCTCGAGAAACTCGCCCGCGTCGCCCGCGGCGAGAAAGTCTCCGAAGTCTCCGCCACCGCAGAGGATGTCCCGAACGACCTGAGTTTCCTGGTGGGGCTCCGGCGGCGGGTCGCGCTGCCGGGCAATGGCCCGCGCGGCTTGGCCCTCACCCAGAGCGGCGTCGCCATCGCCGAGTATTTCTCGGATAGCCTGGCCCTGGTCCAACTCGACGGGGCGAACCGGCCGCGGGTTAAGTCGCTTGCCCTGGGGCCGACCCAACCGCTCACCGTCGTCCGGCGGGGGGAGCAGGTCTTCAACGATGCGTCCATCTGTTTCCAGAGCTGGCAAAGCTGTGCCAGTTGCCATCCCGACGCCCGTGTGGACGGGTTCAATTGGGACTTGCTCAACGATGGCATTGGCACGCCCAAGAACACCAAGAACATGCTCATGGCACACGCCACTCCGCCGGCCATGAGCTTGGGCGTGCGCGAAACTACCGAGACGGCCGTCCGCTCGGGCATCCGCCACATCCTCTTCGCCGTGCGCCCCGAAGAAGAAGCCGTCGCGATGGATGAATACCTCAAATCCCTCCGGCCCGTCCCGAGCCCGCGGCGGGTCCAAGGCGAGTTGAGCGAGGCCGCCCAGCGCGGTGCGAGCGTCTTCGTGCGCGCCGACTGCCAGCAATGCCACCCAGCCCCGCTCTTTACCGATCTCAAGACCTACGACGTCGGCACCGGCACGGGTCGCGAGCGGCATGCCCTGTTCGACACACCCACCCTCATCGAGGTCTGGCGTACCGGCCCGTATTTGCACGACGGCCGCGCAGCCTCGATCCACGATGTCTTGCGCCGCTACAACTCCTCGGGACGCCACGGCCGCACCGCCGACCTCACCGAACAGGAACTGAACGACCTCGCCGAGTACGTCCTGTCCCTGTGACCCGGTGACCCGCCGCTGCAACCCCCGTACGGTGGCGGCGCCGTTGCCCCGCCCTGCGGCCCCAGCCGGGACCAGCGGCCGTTAGCCTGCTAGACCCTCGGGCGCCAGACCGATCTCCGGCTCGAGGAAGCGCAGGACCGAGTCGCCGTGCCGGAGCGCCTTACGCTCGCGCCACTGCGAGGGCAACGTGAGCGTGTCGCGTTTGGTGTGGCCTAACACAAAGATCCCGCCTGGCGCCAGCAGACCGGGTAGATCGGGCCGATCCAACAGTCGCTGCGACAGGGAACGGGATCGGTGTCCGACGTTCTTCTCGCCGTAGGGCGGATCGGCCAACACCAGGTCGAAGCGCTGTCCGGTGGCGCTGAGCTGACCCAGCGCCGGAAACACATCTTGAGTCCGTAACTCGAATGCCTCAGCCGACAACTCCGCCTGAGCGAGATTCTGCCGAATCGTCGCCGCGTGCCGCGACGCCTTCTCGACGGCCACCACCCGCGCGGCCCCGCGACTCAGACACTCGAGCCCCAACGCGCCCGACCCGGCAAAGAGCTCGAGCACTCGCGCTCCCGGCACCCGTGCGCCCAGGCTGTTGAACAAGGCCTGCTTGACCAAGTCCGGTGTCGGGCGCACCGCGTAGCCCTTAGGCGCCTGGAGCAAGCGGCCCGCCGCCTTTCCACCGATGATTCGCATCGCGCTATGGAAAGGGTTTGGCGCCCACCGGAAAAGAACTTTCCTCGAGTCCACTCTCCCGCGCCCCGCCTCAGCTCACCTACTCGAGGCGACGCGGCGCGGTCCACGCCCCGAGATGCGCACAGGGCGGGCGCGGTGCGAGGCCAAGGCAGGCTTGCCATGACCTGGGCGTGTCCTTGCTTTCCCGAGCCGTCACGATAACACTCTCGTTCATGGTGCACGCTATGAGACATGCATGGTCGGTTACCCTCTCGCTGCTGCTGCCGTTGCTGGGCGCCGGGTTGGCGCCCCACGAAGGTCATGCGGCGGACGAGGGTCGCCAGCGCGGAGACGCCCGTCGCGACGCGCTCCGCGCGTTGTGCCAGCGGCTCGAGATAGGCCTCGGCGCCGTGGTTGCCGATGTGGGCTGCGGCGACGGCCCGGACTCGATGGTTTTCGCCGAGGTGGTCGGCGGAAGCGGCACGGTGGTCGCGCAGGAGATTGACACCGCCAAGCTCCGCAAAGTCGTTGACGCGGCCGGCCAGCGCGGACTGCACCACGTCGTCCCGGTTCTGGGGCGCAGCGACAACCCGCACCTGCCCGACGGTTACGCGGATCTTATCTACATGAACCGCGTGTTTCACGCCGTGAGCGACCCGGACCTGCCGCAACCGCTGGACGCAGCGTGGTGCGCGAGCGCGCTGCCGTTGCCGCCGGCGGACCAAGCGGAGGTTGTGTTTGTTGGCTTGGATCGCGGTCGCGAGCTGTTGCCGGCGTTACGACGCAAGCTGGGTCCGACCGCCCGACTCCACGACATCGTGCTCGAGGAATGGGCGATCGCGAAGGACGAAGTGCCCGCGCCCAGCGCTGACTCGGCCAGCGATGTCCTCCGCACGGCCGACGGAGATCTGCCCATGCTCACGGACCGTACGTTGCACGCGGCGGTCTTTGCCGATTCCTATCATCGGTTGTGGGAACCGGCGAAGCTCCTCGATCGGCTCCGCCAATGTCTGCGCGCCGGCGGGG
The DNA here is from genome assembly GCA_016871715.1 of Verrucomicrobiota bacterium. Taxonomy (GTDB): domain Bacteria; phylum Verrucomicrobiota; class Verrucomicrobiia; order Limisphaerales; family J093; genus VHCO01. The sequence continues at coordinate 24,702 of VHCO01000063.1, read as the reverse complement.
CGGTGGTGGTGCTGGATCGGATCGGTCTTCCGGACGAAAGCCGTCGTTTGGCAGGGCATCACCGGCGCATGGCGCGTTCGCAGGTGCAGGAAGACATGCGGCAAGCCGGTTTCACCCAGGTGCAGGAACTGCCGGCGCCGACCCCAGACCGGTTCCTGCTGGTCTTCCGCGCTGCTCCTGAGTAGGGCGCGCCCTACCGCCGCCCTGTGGTCCATAGCCGAGACTTCTACGTCCGGGGGGCGTCACGGCGCGGATCTACGCTGAGGGCCACCTACCGGAGCACCTCGAACTCATTGATCGACGGTCCCTCGGTGGCGCTGAGGATGTTCAGGCGCAGGTGACGAGCCGTCACGGGCGCGAAGCGCAACTCGGCATGGCGCCCCAGGGTGGTGCCGTGCTGCACCGTGGTCCAGGTTTGGCCGTCCCTGATCTGCAGCTCGAAGGCTTGGATGCGCGGGCCAGCGCCGACCCATTCGTCGATCGTCACGCGCGAAAACCGCTCGGCACGCCCCAGGTCCACCTCGAGCCAGGCCGTTTTCGTGCCGCTGTCGGTGGCCCAGCGCGTTTGGGCATCGCCGTCAAAGGCCTTGTCGGCGGCGAAGCCAGCTTGCTTCAGGAAGACATTCGAGGCCGTAGCAGGTTTGCCTTCGGCGAGCGATGCCGTGGGCACGGCCAACGGCGGCAGGTCTAGCGCGGGACCGTCCAGGGTCAGGCGGATGAGCGTGTCGATGGCATCCCGGTCCTCGGGTCGCACAGAAACGATGAGGGCTTCCTGGGTTTGCTGGAACTCAGCCTGGCCGCCGGTCAACACCTCGCAGGCGGTGATGGTCCGGCTGAGGGGTGGCAAGGTCAGGTTGGCCTCCGGCCATTGAAAGACGTGCAGGTAGATGGTGTTGCCTTGGCGAGTGCTGGCGCCCCATCGGCCCGGCTTGAACGGACCGCCGCGCGTGCCGTAGACGCTCGCGCCATACTGGCGCAGCCAGGCGCCCATCTCCTGGAGCCGGGCAACTTGGCGCGGCTCGATCTCCCCTGAAGGCATGGGCCCCACATTCAACAGCAGGTTGCCGTCCCCGCCCGCGCAGGCGATCAGGGTCTGCAGACATTCGCGGAGGGATTTCATGGGGTCGTCGGGTTTCCAGGCCCATTGCCGGCAGATGGTGATGCAAGATTCCCACGGCCGGTCCATCTGGAACTTGCCGATGCGCTGCTCGGGGGTGTCGTAATCGCCACCAAACGCGCCTGCGGCAGTGCCGCCTTCCATGCCGTGCCGGCCCACACCCACGCGGTTGTTGACGATGATGTCCGGCTGCAATCTGCGCACGTGTTGGTAGAGGTCGACGCCGCGTTCGGCCGACCAAGGCTTCTCCCATTCGCCGTCGAACCATAGGATGCCGAGGGGGCCGTAGTTCTGAATCAACTCTGCGAGCTGGTTCTTGAGGTACTGGTTGTAGCGGTCCATGTGGGGGTTGGGCTTGGCGGTTCGGCCGCCAGGGCTGCCCAGCGGGTAGTCCGGATGATACCAGTCGCAGATCGAGTGGTAGGTGCAGAACCGGATGCCCTCGGCGCGGCAGGCGGCCGCCAGTTCCTGGATCACGTCGCGGCCGAAGGGTGTGCGCATGATGTTGTAGTCGGTGAACCGCGTGTCCCACATGCAAAACCCGTCGTGATGCTTCGAGGTGAAGATTAAGTACTTCATGCCAGCCTCGCGAGCCACTCGGGCCCAAGCACGGGCGTCGAACTGGGCGGGATTGAAGGCCCGGTACAGCGCGTCGTACTCGCCGGTGGGCACTTGCGCGCCGCGGGACCATCCGATCTCGGTGCCCTTGAGGCTGACCGGCCCCCAATGGATGAACAGGCCAAACCGCGCCTCGGTCCACCACTGCAGCCGCGCAGCCCGCGCTTCGGGGGTCTCGGCGGCGGGCGCAGCAACGGTAGAGGCTAGACCGGGGGCACCGGCCAACGCGATCGTGGCGAACAAGGGCAGTAGAGTCGTCGTTTTCATGGAGTGGTGCGCAGTCGTGTAGTCTGAGGTGTTTGCCACAGCACCCTACCGCGCACCCTGGCGAAAGGCGAGCCCGAGAATCACGGGATCAGCCGCGACGAGCCAACCTCAGTCCTCCGCAGCCAGTCGGAAGTAGCCGGCGGCCCCATCGAGGGGCACGCTTACCTGAAGGTCGTCCCCGATGTGCTCGGGAGGGATTGTGACCGCAGTCCAAACCGAAGCGTCCGCGCTGAGCGCATCCCGAGTCTCAAGGCGGAAGGAGGCGTCGGAGGGCGCCCAACGCAACTGAAGAAGGTTACCCCGGCGCTCGCAGCGCCCACGATGTCCCCCCGGTCGTTCAGCGCCAAGGCCGTGGACAGCGGGAGCGGCCACAACTGGCCGTCCCGGACGAGGAAACCGCCAGTGCCCGGATCCTCCGGCCGCAGAGTCGACTCCCCCACGACATCGCCGCGCTCGTTAATGTCTTTGGGATAGCAGGCCGTGCCCCCCAAGGGGTGGATGATCCACACTGCGCCCGCCAGAGACACGAAGCCATGAGTGGCGGCTTCCCCTGCGATGGAAGATGAACCGGCGAAGTCGCCCCGGTTGTTCAGTGCGTATACCGCGCTGCTTTCGCCGCCGAGCGTGCCGACTCGGGTGACCTTGCCGGAGGCGAGCACGAAGCCTCGCCGCGGTCCTCGGTGCTCGCCGGTCTCGCCTACGATATCGCCTTGGTCATTAATGTCCCAGGCCCAGGCCGAGGTCCCGGCCAGGCCTTCGATCTCGCGGCCCGAGCCGTCCGCGTACAGGAAGGCTCGCCAGACGGGAGGTGTAGCAAACGAATACCGGGTTCTTGATAGTTGACACCATTGGACTGCCGCCGCTCCACTCGCAAGCACTCGATGGCCTGGACCAGTACCATTATTATTTGCCAGCGTTGTAGGAGTTGACAGGCGCTCGCGCCGCCGGTGAGGAGGCCGCTTGTCGCCGGGAGTGGACCAGTATTATCATTCTATCATTCTCCAGTGTTGTAGTAGTTGACAGGCGCTTGAGCGGGCGTCGCCGCTGAGGAGGCCGCTTGTGGCCGCTTGTCGCCGGGAGGGCGTTCGGTCTGTAATGGGTAGGTGACGGCGCCCCGAGTGACCGTGCTGATGCCGGTGTGGAACGCTGCCGCGACGCTGCCGCGGGCCCTTCGGAGCGTCTTGACGCAGCGTTACACGGACTGGGAACTGGTCGTGGTGGACGACGGTTCGACGGATGACACGCCAGGCATCCTGGCGGAGTTGGCGGGCAGGGATACCCGGGTGCGAGTCCTGCGGCAACCCCACGGGGGTATTGTGTCCGCGTTGAATGCGGGTCTGGTGGCGGCCCGCGGGGCGTGGATAGCCCGAATGGATGCGGACGACGAATCGCACCCGGACCGGCTGCTCGATCAGGTCCGGTGGCTGGAGGCGCATGGGAAGATTGGGCTGGTGGGTTGTCTGGTGGCGTTTGGGGGTGACCGCACACGCCAGCTCGGCTACGCCTTGCACGTGGATTGGATGAACGGCATCCAGACGCCGGATCGGATTCAACTGGAGCGCTTTGTCGAGTCCCCGTTCGCGCATCCGTCGGTGTTGTTTCGGCGCGAGTTGGTGGAACGGCACGGGGGGTACCGGGCGGGCGATTTCCCAGAGGACTACGAGCTCTGGCTACGTTGGCTGGAGGCGGGTGTGAGGATGGCGAAGGTGCCGCGCGTGCTCTTCGTGTGGCACGACTCGCCGGGTCGGCTCTCGCGGGTGGATCGGCGGTACGCGCTCGAGCACTTCTTCGCGTGTAAAGCGGTGTATCTGGGGCGTTGGTTGGCGCGGGAGCTGCCGGTTGGGCGGCGGGTGCTGGTTTGGGGGGCGGGCCGGGTGACGCGGCGGCGGGCGGCAGCGCTCGGGGCGCAGGGGATCAGGATCGACGGCTACATTGACATCGACCCGCGGAAGTGTGGGCGTCGGTACGGGGGGCGGCCGGTGATGGCGCCTGGGGAGGTACCGAGTGCGGGGGAGGTGTTTGTGTTAGGCTATGTTCACAAGCGGGGCGCGCGCGATCGATGCCGGGCGCACCTGGTCGGACGGGGGTTTATCGAAGGGCGCGATTTTCTGGTGGTGGCGTGAGGGACGGTTGGTGGTGTGAGCGGGTACGGCTGCGAGGGGGGTATGGGTTGGTGAGGAGCGGAGCTGCGCCCCAGCGTCTTTGCGCTGCATCTTCCCGCTTTTCAACGGGCCAGGCGTGGCGTAGCTTCGCGCCTCTTTAGGTTTCATGCCGAGCGTGTACATCAAGACGTACGGGTGCCAGATGAACGAGCGCGACTCCGAGGCGGTGGCGGCGCAGTTCGTGGCGCGGGGCTATACGCTGGCGGCGTCGGAGGCTGGGGCGGATGTGGTGTTGCTGAACACGTGCAGCGTGCGCGACGCCGCGGAGCAGAGGGCGCTTGGGCGGATGACGAACCTGCTGCGGGGCACGCGACGACGCCGGCCGCAGGTGGTGCTGGGTCTATTGGGGTGCATGGCCCAGAGCCGGGGCGCTGAGTTACTGGAGCGGTTGCCCGGGCTGAACTTGGTCTTGGGGACGCAGAAGTTTCACCGTGCGGCTGAGCACGTCGAGGCGCTGCGGGCTGAGGGCGGGGTAACCGTGTGCGACGTGGGGGTCGAGGCGGGCAGCGAGGGGACGATCCGCGAGCACTTGCCCGCGCACGTGGGTCGAACGCGCGCCGTGACGGCTTACGTGAGCATCATGCAGGGGTGCAATCAGCATTGTACGTTCTGCATCGTGCCGGCGACCCGCGGTCAGGAGCGGAGCCGGTCGCTGGAGGACATCGTTGGCGAATGCCGCGAGCTAGCGGCCCAGGGGGTGAAGGAGGTCACCTTGTTGGGTCAGATCGTGACGAGCTACGGCCGCCGGGGGACGGGGGTGGCGGGCGGTGGGGGGGACAAGTCGGCGTTTGTGCGGTTGTTGGAGGCGGTTGGGGAGGTGTCTGGAATCGAGCGGATCCGGTTTACGTCGCCCCATCCGAAAGGGTACGGGGACGACTTGGTCGAAGCCTACGCGCGGTTGCCGAAGTTGTGCGAGCATGCGCATGTGCCGGTACAGAGCGGCAGCAATCGGGTGCTGAAGCTCATGCGGCGCGGCTATACCCGGGAACGGTACCTGAGTTTGGCCGAGAAGCTGCGCCGGGCCCGACCCGGCCTGGCGCTGGGCACGGATCTGATTGTGGGTTTTCCGGGGGAGACAGAGGCGGATTTCGAGGAGACACTGGGGCTGGTGCGCGAGGTCGAGTTCGATAGCGCGTATGTGTTCAAGTATTCGCCGCGGCGGCACACGGCGGCAGCGGCCTTGCCGGACCCGGTGCCGGAGGCGGTGCGGGAGGAACGGCACGCGCGGCTGCTTGGGTTGGTGACGGAGATCGGGGCGCGCCACCTCCAGCGGTTGGTGGGGGCGCGTGTGGAGATCTTGGTGGAAGGCCCCAGCCGAAAGAACCCGGCGCGGCTCGAGGGTCGGACCGGGTGCAACCGGATTGTGGTGTTTGCGGGCGCAGCGCGTCACGTGGGGCAGTTACTGGACGTCCGCATCAGCCGGGCGAGCGCGGTGACGTTGTACGGCGACGCGGCGATTCTCGACGGCGACTGATCTGATGAAGCTTTCATTACTTGCCTTGCTTTTGGGGTTGGGGGTTGCGCTGCCGCAACTGTACGGGTTGTGGAAGCCGGCCGGGTTCGCCGCGAGCCTGCGCAAGTTCCCGCGTTCGTCGGCCTGGGGGTTGATCTTGATGCCGCTGGGGACGATCTGGTTTTTATGGATGTTGAGCCGGGACGACATCTCGGATTTCGCCGCGTTTAAGCCGCTGATGTTCATCGGCTTCGCGATCATTGGGTTTGGCTCGTGTGTCTTTGTGCGGGATTATCTGGCGGTGCGGGGCTGGGCGGTGGTGGTGCTGCTGCTGGCGAAGGTGGTGTTAGACACGGCGCGGTGGGTGGACACATCGTGGCGTTTGGTGTTGGTGGTTTGGGCCTATGCGTGGGTGATCTTGGCGGTGTGGTTCACGGTGGCGCCGTGGCGGCTGCGGGACTTCATCGAGTTCCAGACGGCCACCGAGGATCGCGTGCGCCTGGGTTGTGGGCTGCGCTTGGCGTTTGGACTTCTGCTCGCGGTGCTGGCTTTGACGGCGATTCGCGCGGCGGAAGGACCCCCGGCGCCCTAGCCGGCGCGCATGCGCTCGGGCCGCCCCAGCATCCTCGTGGTCCGCGGCGGCGCGATTGGCGATTTCCTGCTGACCCTGCCGGTGTTTGCGGCCTTGCGCGCGCACTTTCCGGAGGCGCAACTGAGTGTGCTTGGGTACCCGCACATTGCGGAATTGGCGCGGGCGGGCGGGTTGGTGGATGAAGTTCGGCCGATCGAGGCGCGGGCTTTAGCGAGTTTCTTCACGCCGTGCGGGCCGCTAGCTCTCGAGTATGTCGAGTTCTTCCGGCGCTTCGCGCTGATCGTGTCGTATTTGTACGATCCGGACGGCCTGTTCCAATCGAACGTAGCGCGTTGCACCTCGGCGCAATTCATTGCCGGGCCGCACCGGCCGGACGAGGCGCGGGGGTTACATGCGACCGAGGCATTTCTCAAGCCGCTCGAGCGCCTGGCGATTTACGGGGCCGACGCGACGCCGCGCTTACGGTTGGGGCCGGTAGCGGACGACGCGGCTCGCACACGGTTGGGGGCGGCACCGTTGAGTTGGCTGGCCGCTCATCCTGGCAGTGGCAGCGAGCAGAAGAACTGGCCGGCGAGCCACTGGGCGGTGCTGCTCGAGCATGTGGCTGCCGAGACCGATTGGCAGCTCTTGTTGGTGGGCGGTGAGGCTGAGGGCGAGCGGCTGCATCGGTTAGCGGGGCGTTGGCCGGAGGATCGACAACGAGTGGCGCAGAGCTTGCCGTTGGTCGAGTTGGCCTATCAGCTTGCGCAAGTGAACTGGTTCGTGGGGCACGACTCGGGGATCACGCATCTGGCGGCGGCGTTGGGCCGGCGCAGCCTGGTGTTGTGGGGGCACACGGCGGAGGCAGTCTGGGCACCGCGCGCCGAGGCTGGGTGCGTCCGGTTGATTCGGGCGGGTGAGGGTTTGGCCGAGCTGCCGCCCGAGCGCGTCTTAGCCGGACTCTACCAACTCGCGGCCGGCGGCGAAGGGGCGTAGTTCGCTCAGTTCGCCGCTGGGCGAGACGCGGAGGAGGCAGAAGTCGGCGCGTTGGCCTGGGACGAGGGCGAAGGGCAGGCCCAGCCACTCGGCGGGGGCGACGGAGAAGCGGTGCCAGGCGGTCTGCCAGGGGATGCCGAGCATGGCGGCGGCGTGGAAGACGCCGTCGATCGGGCGGAGGGCTGAGCCAGCGAAGTTCGAGCGGCCCGGGTAGCGCACCACGCGGTCGGGGCCGACCTCGAGGGTGAGTTTGCCGAGGGTGTACCGGCCTGGGGGAGCGCCGGCGGCGGCCATGGCGTCGCTGATATAGATCAGGGACTCGAGGGGGAGGAGGCGATGGGCGAGGCGGAAGAGGGTAGGGGAGACGTGGGTCTGGTCGGGGATCAGGCTGACGGTGAGCCCGGCGGTTTCGAAGACGCGCCAGAGGATGTTGTCGTGGCGATCGAGTTGTTGGGGGCAGGCGTTGCCGAGGTGGGTAAAGCCGGTGGCACCGGCGTCGACGGCGGCCCGGAGGACGGCGGCGGAGGCGTTAGTGTGGCCGAGGCTGACTTTGGCCCCCAGCGAGACGGCGAGGGCGATGGCCTCGAGCGCTCCCGTGCGCTCCGGCGCGATGACCAGCAGCCAGGGATCCGGGCCGGTAAGCGCGCGCAATTCCTGAATTCGATCCGGGGTAGGATCGAGCATGTGGGCGGGGTCATGGGCGCCGTGGAAGCCGGGCTCGGCGGAGAGGAATGGCCCTTCGAGGTGCCAGCCCGCGATGGCGGTTTGGAGGTCGGGGGCTTGGGCGCGGAGCGCGCGCAGGTGGCGGAGGCGGCTGGTGAGCCTGGACCAGTCATCGGTCATCAAGGTCAAGAAATAGCGGCTGCAGCCGGCCAAACGCAGGGCATGCGTCGCGCGCAAGAGATCCTCGAGGGTCAACGTGTCGGCCTGAAAGTCCACTCCGGCGAAGCCGTTGACCTGGAGATCGAGCAAGCCGGGGGCGATCCAATACTCGGGCGGCGTGCGCTCGTGCAGCACGTCGACGCGCGTGAGCACGCCGTCCCACCACTTGAGTCGGAGGTTCTGGCGCGACGAGAAGTGGCGTGCCACGATCTCGGGCGGGTTCATGGGCCTAGCTCACTGGGCGGTCCAGCCGCCGTCGATGAGGATGTCGGCGCCGGTGATGAAGCCGGCGGCCGGCGAGCAGAGGTAGAGGGCGAGTTGGGCGACTTCGGCTTCTTGGCCCCAGCGGCCGACGGGGATCTTAGCGACGAACTGGCGGTTCAGGTCCGGGTTCTGGATGATGGGCGCGTTCATCTCGGTGGCGACGGGGCCCGGGCTGATGCCGTTGACGGTGATTTGGTCGGGCGCCAACTCGAGGGCCAAGGCGCGCGTGAAGCCCAGGAGGCCGGTCTTGGCCGCCGCGTAAGCGGTGCGCCCGGGCAAGGCCACATGGCTCATGATCGAGGTCAGGTTGATGATCCGGCCGTAACCTTGGCCTTTGAGGTTCGGCACAAAGGCGCGGCACAGGAGGAACGCCCCGGTCAGACTGGTGTCCAGCACGGCCCGCCACTCGGCGTGGGTGAATTCCGTGATCGCCTTGCGCACGTTGATGCCGGCGTTGTTAACGAGGATCTGCACCCGCGGGAAGCGCTCGAGGACCGCGTCGCGGAGCCGCTCGACCTGCTCTTCCGAGGTCACGTCGCAAAGGAACGGCTCGGCCACGCCGCCGCGGGAGCGGATCTCGGCGGCGACGGCTTCGAGTCGGGGCGCATCGCGGGAGACAAGGCCGATGTGCGCGCCGGCATTGGCCAGCGCCTGGGCCATGGCCCGGCCTAATCCGCGGCTGGCGCCGGTGATGACGGCTACTTTGTCGGTCAAGCTGGGAAGGCTCATGGGGTGCTGGGAAGCGGCGCCCGCGTGGGACGGGGTTTGGCTGGGCGACCTTGGCCCGGCGCCGCGGCGGCGGGCGGGGACCATGGCGCCGCGGGGTGAGGGTCGAGCGGAGGCAGGGGCGTGGTACGGCGCGTCACATGTGGTGGACGATATTCTCGCCGAATTCGGAGCATTTGATTTGGGTGGCGGCCTCCATGAGCCGGGCGAAGTCGTAGGTAACGCGCTTGCTGGCGATGGCACCGTTGAGGCCTTTGAGGATGAGGTCGGCGGCCTCGGCCCAGCCCAGGTAGCGGAGCATCATTTCGCCGCTGAGGACGACGCTACCGGGGTTGACGACGTCTTTACCGGCGTACTTGGGGGCGGTGCCGTGGGTGGCCTCGAAGATGGCATGGCCCGAGATGTAGTTGATGTTGCCGCCGGGGGCGATACCGATCCCGCCGACTTGCGCCGCGAGGGCGTCGCTGAGGTAATCGCCGTTGAGGTTGAGGGTGGCGATGACATCGAAGTCCTCGGGCCGAGTGAGGACTTGTTGGAGGGTGATGTCGGCGATGGCGTCCTTGACCAGGAGACCCTGGGAGGTCTTGCACCACGGGCCGCCGTCGAGCTCGACGGCGCCGTACTCGCCCTTGGCGAGTTCGTAGCCCCAATCGCGGAAGGCGCCCTCGGTGTACTTCATGATATTGCCTTTATGGACGAAGGTGACGCTGCGACGGCGGTGGCGCACGGCGTAGTCGAGGGCGGCTCGGATGAGGCGCTGGCTGCCGGGGCGGCTGACCGGTTTGATGCCCAGGCCCACTTCGTCGGCGGCTTCATCGCCGAACCGGATCTTGCGGAACGCGGCCGGGAGCTCGCGTTGGAGGAACTCGAGGAGTTTGCGCGCCTCCGGTGTGCCGGCCTGGTAGTCGATGCCGGCGTAGATGTCCTCGGTGTTCTCGCGGAAGATCACCATGTCCACCTTCTCCGGGTGTTTGACGGGCGAGGGAACACCGCGGAAGTATTGGACGGGGCGCAGGCAGACGTAGAGATCGAGGAGCTGGCGTAGCGCGACGTTCAGCGAGCGGATGCCGCCGCCGACGGGTGTGGTCAGGGGGCCTTTGATGCCCACCAGGAACTCGCGAAAGGCCTCGACAGTGTCGTCGGGCAGCCAGGTGTCGAATTTCTGTTTCGAGGTTTCACCGGCGTAGACCTCGAACCAAACGATGCGGCGCTTGTCGCCGTAGGCCTTTTGGATAGCGGCCTCGAAGACGCGTTGGCTGGCCGCCCAGATGTCCGGGCCGGTGCCATCCCCGCGGATGAAGGGAATAACGGGTTGGTCGGGAACGACGAGTTTACCACCGCTGATGCTAATCTTGCCGCCGGCGGGCGGGGTCACATGTTTGTAGGGCATAAATCTCTTGTCTGCAGACTCAACGACCCGCGAGCGCCGCGACGGGCGCGGGCGTGGGCAGGCTGAGGGTCACCTGCGAGCTCCGACCCAGGACCGCCTGAACGCGACGGACGATTTCGTCGGCCGTCAGGCCGTACTTGGTGCGCAAGTGCTCGACCGAGGTGGCGTGTTCGATGAACTGGTCCGGCCAGCCGACGCGCACGACCGGGGTGGTGACGCCCTTCTCGTTGAAGAGCTCGAGCACGCTGCTGCCATAGCCGCCGGCCAGCACGTGGTCTTCGAGGGTGACCACGACATCCGCGGCGCGGCCGAAGAACTCGGTGGTGCCTTCGTCCAGCGGTTTGGTGAAGCGAGGATTGACGATGGCGAGGTCGCAGCCTTGGGCGGCGAGGCGGTCTGCCGTTTGGCGGGCAAGGGCCTGGAGGTTGCCGAGCGGGAACAGGGCGACCTTGGGGCCGCCTTGCTGGGTGAACCGGCGCAACACCTCGGCCTTGCCGATCTCGAGCAGGGCCGGTTGGTCCTTGAGCGGCACGCCCTCGGCGGCGCCGCGCGGGTAGCGGATGACGACGGGATGTTGTTGGCGGGTGGCGGTGAACATCATGTCGGCCAGTTCGTCTTCGTCCTTGGGCGCCATGGCCACCACGTTGGGCACGCAACGCAAGTACGCGATGTCGAAGAGGCCATGATGGGTGGGGCCGTCGTTGGCGGAGAGGCCGGCACGGTCCAGGCAGAAGATGACCGGCAGATCCTGAAGGGCCACGTCATGGACGATGCAGTCGTAGGCGCGCTGCAGGAAGGTCGAGTAGATGGCGACAACCGGGTGGTAGCCCAGGGTGGCCATGCCGGCCGCGAACAGGACCGCGTGTTCTTCCGCTATACCCACGTCATAGAACCGATCTGGCAGTGCGTCTTCGAGCAACTTCAGGCTGGTGCCGGTGGGCATGGCGGCGGTGATTCCCACCAGGGTGCTGTCTCGCCGCGCCAGCCGCACCAACGTTTGGCCGAAGACATCTTGATAGTTCGGCGGTGTGCCCGGCTTCGACGGCAGGGTGTCGCCGGTGTTAATGTCGTAGGGGCCGACGCCGTGGAACTTCTCAGGGTACTTGAGGGCGGCCTCGTAGCCTTTGCCTTTCTGGGTGATGACATGGAGGACGACGGGCCGGTCGCAGTCGCGGGCGTAGGCGAGCGATTCGCTCAGCCCCTGGAGGTCATGGCCGTCGAGCGGGCCGAGGTAGCTCAAGCCCATCTCCTCGAAGATCACACTGCTCCCGAACCCGCCTCGGCCGTCGCCGCCGAAGAGCTTGGGGCTGGGTTCGAGCGCCGCCTCGGTGACGACGCCCTTGATGGCTTCTTCGGCCTTATGGCCCAGGCGCAAGGCCAGCTCGCCCTTGGGCATGCGGCGGATCCAGCGCTCGACGTCTTTGTGCAGTTGAGTGTAGCGGGGGTGGGTGATCAGGCGGTTCAGGTAGCTGGCGATCGCCCCCACGTTCTTGGCGATGCTCCACTCGTTGTCGTTTAAGATCCCGATGAAGCGGCGCGTGGTGTGCGCGATGTTGTTGAGGGCCTCGAACGAAATGCCGTTGGTCAAGGCCGCGTCGCCAAAGATGCAGACCACGTGTTCGTCGCTCCCCCGCTTATCGCGGGCGGCGCACATGCCCAGCGCCGCCGACAGCGCCGTGCCGGCGTGACCGGCGCCATAGGCGTCGTGCTCGCTTTCGGACCGGAGGGCGAACCCGTTCAGGCCGCCGGTGGTGCGGATGGTATGGAAGTGTTGCTTGCGGCCGGTGAGGAGTTTATGGACGTAGCATTGGTGGCTGACGTCCCAAACGAACTTGTCTTTGGGGGTCGAGAAGACGCGATGCAGCGCCAAGGTGAGCTCGACCACGCCGAGGTTCGGTCCCACGTGCCCCCCGTTCTTGGCCAGCACGGCGATCAGCTCGTGGCGGATCTCCTCCGCCAGGAGGCCGAGTTGGTCCAACGTCAGTTTCTTGACGTGGTCGGGGCTGTCTACCATGTCCAGGTATCGGCTCATGAGCTATTCGGCTTGCGGCGCCGACGGCGCCAGGTCCAACGGCTTGAGGACGGACTCGCCGGTTGCCGTCTGCTCGAGTTGTTGGATCTTGATTTCGGCGGCTGCGAGTTTCGCCTGACAGACCTCGGCCAGGCGCATGCCTTCCTCGTACCGGGCCAGCATGGTCTCGAGCGGCAACGCATCCGTCTCCATCGCTTCCACGATGGCTTCCAGTTTTTGGAGCGCCTCTTCAAAGGGCAGCTCCGCCGGTGGCGCGCCCGGCGGGCTAGGACTCTTGGCCGCTTTCGACATCGGCGCCAACGTTAGTGGAGGAAGGCGGAGGCGTCTAGTCCGCATATACGCCCGGAGCGGCATCGTTGACAGGGCCGGCGAAAAGGCCGATAAACTGGCCCCATGAAAAGCGCATCACCTCTACCTCGGCGCGAGTTTTTGAAGCAGGCCGGGACGTTCTCCGCCACTGCTACCGTCCTGTTGACCGCTCCGAACGTGTTTCTGAATCGGACCCGGGCGCAGACCGGCGCCAACCCGAGCGAGTTCATTCGCGTTGGGATCGTCGGCACGGGCGGGCAGGGCCGGTCGAACATGAGCACGCGGACGATGATCAAGCACGTGGTGGCGCTTTGCGATGTGGACGAGAGCCACCTGGCGCAGGCGCAGAAACAGCTCAAAGACCGAGGTGGGACGGAGGCCAAGGGGTACCGGGATTACCGCAAGCTGCTCGAGAACAAAGACCTCGACGCGGTTCTCATTGCGACGCCCGATCATTGGCATGCGCTGCCGGTCATCGAGGCCTGCCAGGCGGGCAAAGATGTCTATTGCGAAAAACCGCTCACGCTCACGATTCGCGAGGGTCAGGCGATGGTGCAAGCCGCCCGCCACTACAAGCGCATTGTGCAGACCGGCAGCCAACAGCGGTCGTGGGGCGACGAGAAATTCCGCCGCGCTTGCGAGTACATCCGCTCCGAGCGCATTGGCGAGGTGCGGATGGTGCGCGTGGGTCTACCGGGCGTGAATTGGACGCGGGAAGCGCTCGTGCCGGACGGCGAGCCCCCGGCGGAGTTGGACTATGACCTGTGGTTGGGGCCGGCGCCGTGGCGCCCGTACAACAAGCACCGGGTTCACTACTACTTCCGGTTCTTCTGGGACTACTCGGGTGGCCAAATGACCAACTGGGGCGCGCACCATCTAGACATTGCGCAATGGGGGCTGGGGATGGACGAAAGCGGCCCGGTCGAAATCAGTGCGCGGGTCGAATTCGACGCCCAGAGGCGTTTCGAGGTCCCGGCCTGGTTCGAGATTTCCTATAAGTACGCCAACGGCACGACCATCCTCTGCGGCAACAGCCACCGCATCGGCACCACCTTCCTCGGCCAAGACGGCATCATCTATGTTGACCGCGGCCGGCTCGAGTCGACGGTCAAAGGCGCCATCACCGATCCCTTGGGCGAGGATGAAGTGCACTTGCCCGTCAGCAAGGACCACCACCAGAACTGGTTTGACTGCATCAAGAGCCGCCAGCTCCCCATCTGCGACGTGGCCATCGGCCACCGTTCCGCCACCGTCTGTCATCTCGGCAACATCGCCGTCCAAACGGGCGAGACGCTCCGGTGGGATCCCAAGAAAGAGGAGATTGTGGGTGCGCCGGTGCGGGTCAAGCAATACGACTACGCATATCGCAAGCCTTGGGCGCTGCCCAAGCTGGCGAGCTCAGCTTCCGCCTGAGCCCTGGGGCTGGCCTACGGTGTTAGCCTAGGCCGCGAGCGCGCCAGCAAGTCGAACAGGATCCGTTCGGCCGGGGGTCATCCTTGGGGCGGGCTGGATTATGCCGACACCAACGCCGAGGTTGAAGGTTCTCTTCCTCTGCACCGGAAATTCGTGCCGCAGCCAGATGGCGGAGGGCTGGGCCCGCCAGCTCAAGGGCGACGTCATTGAAGCCTACTCCGCTGGCATCCAGAAGCACGGGGTGAATCCACACGCGGCCACCGTCATGGCCGAGGCCGGCGTGGATCTGGCGAAGCACTTCTCGAAGACGCTGGAGGATTTGCAGGGCGTGGCCTTCGATTGCGTGGTGACGGTATGTGGCCACGCCAACGAGCACTGTCCGATCTTTCCCGGCAAGACAAAGGTGGTGCATGTTGGGTTCGAGGACCCGCCGGCGCTCACGAATCATCTGCCGGACGGCGAGGAGAAGCTGGCCGTTTACCGGCGGGTACGGGATGAAATCCGGCGGTTTGTGGAGAGTCTGCCGGAGGCATTGGCTAAGGCCGAATAACCTAGCGAAGCTGTGGATGCATACGCTGCTGGCCAAGGGTTGGTGTGGCGCTTGAAGAACCGAACTGCCGATTGGCATGTCGAAAGAAAAACCCTCGAAACCAAACCCGAAGCGCCTGGCCGTCTTTGAGCGCTACCTGACCGTTTGGGTGTTGGTCTGCATGGTTGTCGGCCTGGCCTTTGGGAAGCTGCTGCCTGGCGCAACCGCAGCCTTGAGCAAGCTGGAGTTTGGGCAGGGGTCGCAAGTGAACGTGCCCATCGGCGTGCTGCTATGGCTGATGATCCACCCGATGATGCTGAAGGTGGATTTTGGCGCCATCGGCGGTATTGCCAAGCGGCCGAAGGGGCTGCTCATCACGCTGTTTGTGAACTGGCTGGTGAAGCCGTTCAGCATGGCCCTGCTGGCCTGGGCGTTCATGCAGCATGTCTTCGCCGCGTGGATCGGGCCGGAGATGGCCAGGGAATATGTTGCCGGTCTGATCATCCTAGCAGCGGCACCCTGCACGGCGATGGTGTTTGTCTGGAGTTACCTGACCGATGGCGACCCAGCCTACACGCTGGTCCAGGTGGCGGTGAACGACCTGATCATGCTGGTGGCGTTCGCGCCGCTGGTGATGTTCCTCTGCGACGTGGCGAATGTCATCGTGCCAGCCAAGGTGCTGATCACGTCGGTGGTGGTGTTCATTGTCGTTCCGCTGGTAGCAGGCTGGCTGACGCGCACGGCCTTGCTGAAGTCGCACGGGAAGGAGTGGTTCGAGCAGAAGTTCCTGCTGAGATTTCATCCGGTGATGATCGGCGCGCTGCTGCTGACGCTGGTCCTCATCTTCGCATTCCAGGCGGAGAACCTGACGCAGAAATGGATTGCGGTGCTGCTGATTGCGGTGCCGATCGTCATCCAGGTCTATTTCAACTCGGGCCTGGCCTACCTGCTGATGCGTTGGTTCAGGGTGCCGCACAACGTGGCATCGCCGGGGGCGCTGATTGGGGCGAGCAACTTCTTCGAACTGGCGGTGGCGGTCGCCATCACGGTGTTCGGGCCGGGGTCGGGGGCGGCGCTGGCGACGGTGGTGGGCGTGCTGGTGGAAGTGCCGGTGATGCTGTCGGTGTGCCGCGTTTGCAACGACTCCCGCTCCTGGTATCAACGTGCGGTCGGGAAGGTGACCTGAGAGGGCCAAGACGATGGGATTGAAGTGGTGCGGCGTCAGGGCTTGACAGACTTAGCCACTTTGCTAAATGTCGTCCAGTTGTATGGTGAAACTGAAGCCAGCCGATTTCAAAGCGCAGGCGCAAGTGCTCAAAGCGCTCGCCCATCCGGGCCGGTTGCTGATGGTGGATGAGTTGTCGCGCGGCGAACGGTGCGTGTGCGAGTTGGCCGAACTGGTCGGCTCCGAAATGCCGACCGTCTCGCGCCATTTGGCGCAACTCAAACACGCCGGCATTGTGGATGACGAGAAACGCGGCGCGCAGGTCTTCTACCGGCTGGTCACGCCCTGCGTGATGAATTTCTTCCAGTGCGTCAACTCCGTGCGCGCGCAAAACCAGAAAGGATGAGCGAAGCAGCCGAGGGAATTTTTTTGAACCGACGCGTTGCCGATTCGCTAAATGACGTAATAGCTTTTCGACCGAATGAACGGTTCCGCTCTGACTGCCCGTTACGGAACCCTCACCCGCGAACTCAAGGTTTTCGCCTGGATGGCGGGTGTGTTCGTATGGGCCTACTTCCTTCCGCTGTCGAGTCCGAAAGTCATCGCTGCCATTCAGGAAGCGTTCAAGTTGCTGCAATGGTATGCCCGCAACCACACGCTGGCCTGCGTGGTGCCGGCGCTCTTCATCGCCGGTGCGGTCATGACCTTTCTGTCGCAAGCGTCGGTGATGCGCTACCTCGGGCCCCAGGCAAACAAGCCGCTGGCCTACGGGGTGGCGTCGGTGTCGGGTGGCATTCTGGCCGTATGCTCCTGCAGCGTGCTGCCGGTGTTTGCGGGCATTTACCGGCTGGGCGCCGGGCTGGGACCAGCCAGCGCGTTCCTCTACTCCGGGCCAGCCATCAACATCCTCGCCATTTTTCTAACGGCGCGGGTGCTGGGATTCGAGATCGGCTTCTGGCGGGCGGTGGGGGCGGTGGCTTTTGCGTTCCTCGTCGGCCTGCTCATGACGCTGATCTTCCGGGGTGAAGAGGGCGAACGGGTCGCGGCGCAAGCCGTCCTTCCCGAACCGGAGGCACACAAACGCCCGTTATGGAAAACTTCGGTGTTCTTCGCCTGCCTCGTGGGGTTCCTTGTCTTCAGCGATTGGTACAACCCTGGTGACGCGATGGTGCGGCTAGCCGGCGGCGGGCAATTCGCCGCCGTGACGTTGCAGGAGACGCATGACGAGGTCATGTTCCAGCTCAAGGAAGACTGGGCCGGGCATCGCAGCGGCGCTAAACTCACGCTGGCTAAGCGCGACCTGGCATCGGTGGAGGAAGCCAAGACTTGGGTCATCGCCATCCATCGCGTCAAGTGGTGGCTGGCTGGGGCGATGGGGCTGGCGGTGTTGGGGATGACGTGGCGCTGGATGGACCGCGCCGAGGTGGGCCAGTGGATGCACCACACGTGGGACTTCGCCAAGCTGCTCGTCCCGCTGCTCTTTGGCGGCGTGTGGGTCGTCGGCTTCGTCGGCGCGCTGATCCCCGAAGCCTACGTGGCGTCGCTCGTGGGCGACTCCTCGCTCGAAT
This sequence comes from Verrucomicrobiota bacterium, assembly GCA_016871715.1. Lineage (GTDB taxonomy): Bacteria > Verrucomicrobiota > Verrucomicrobiia > Limisphaerales > J093 > VHCO01. Next base: position 7,240 of record VHCO01000063.1, on the reverse strand, counting down.
CGAACCTCGTTGCCAGCGTCATCGGCGCGTTCTGGTATTTCGCCACGCTGACAGAAATCCCCATCTGCGAGGCGCTGGGCAAGCTGGGCATGGCGCCCGGCCCAATGCTCGCGCTGTTGCTCGCCGGTCCGGCGGTTTCCTTGCCCAACATGCTGGTGCTCCGGAGCGTGATGGGGACCAAAAAGACGCTCGTGTTCAGCGGCCTGGTTATCGCGATGGCCACGATCACGGGCCTGGTTTACGGAGCGCTCCGATAACCTCAACCGAAAGGCACCCTACGATGCAACTCCTGGTCATCGGCCCCGGCTGCGCGAAGTGCAAGACCCTGGCGCAATTCACCGAACAGGCCGTCAAAGAACTTGGCGTTAACGCCGAGATCAACAAGGTCACCGACCTGAGCCAAATCATGGCGTTGGGTGTGATGATGACGCCCGCGCTCGCTGTGAACGGCACCGTCAAGGTCGTCGGCAAGGTGCCGAGCGTGGCCGAGATCAAGTCGTTGCTGCAACGGGCGGCGGCTTGAGACGCCCCTGCGAACCGTCTCCTGGAAACCTGAACCCGAGCTGACAACATGAGAACACCGTCGAAAACCATCATTGTGGCTGCGCTCGCCGCGGCCGTCATCGGCGTGGTTGCCTTGAAGAAAGGAAAAGCGCCCGTCGAGTCCAGACCTGCGGTGGAACCATCAGCCCATCTGCCCAAGCTCCTCGATTTGGGCGCCGACAAGTGCATTCCGTGCAAGGCAATGGCCCCGATCCTGGAGGGGTTGAAGAAGGAATATGCGGGCCGGTTCGAAGGTCGTGGCGGTCGTCGGGTTCTCCGTATAGGTGGCGACCGTCACCGTGGCCGGCTCAGTGCCGCCATGGTCCAGCGTTGCCGCCACACCGGCCGAGGCTGGCGAGCTGGGACGGACTGTAGTAGGTCGTGAGGCGGGCCGTGCCGTTCCAATACACCACCGAGCCGGAGTCAAAACTCTGGCCGTTCACGGCCAAGGTGAACGCCGGTCCGTTCGCGACCGCGCTGGCGGGATTTAAGCTGGCGATGGCGGGAACCGCGCTCCGCACGTTGATGCTCACGCTGGCGCTGGCGCTGGCGACATGGACCGAATCATCGGGAACAAAGACAGCCGAAAGCGTCTGCCCATTTCCCGCAGGCAGCACCGTGCCGGCGGGTGGATTGTAGGTGAAAGTGCCGGGCACCGGCGTGCCGTTGAAAGAGGCCGCAGCATTCAACTGCGCTCCGCTCAACGGCGTTCCTTCGAGAATATCGGCCGGGTTCGCCCACGTGATGATGGGGGTATGTCGGAAAGGAGGAAACCCTCCGAAAGTGCTCGTCTGCTCCACTTGGCCGGAGCTGCCGTTATACTGGCCACCACAGGTGCGGGCTCTGGCCCTGACGACACCCGCGGCGGGCAGGTTAAGCCCGATCAGTTCCCAGCCTCCGCCGATCCGAGCGCCGGAGCCGAGCATCGTCCAGGTCGCCCAGTCCGTGGACAGTTCGAATGTCACGCAAGTCGTCTCCGGTGCCGTGCCGCCGCGCAACCACTGGACGCGCGCTTCGCTCGGCACGGTCAAGGTTTGGGAGGCAGGGTCGTTGAACAGCCGCGCGAAGCGGTTTCGGGGCTGCCCGCCAAGGGTCGTGAATTGGCCCCCGACCAGAATCTGTCCGTCCGCCTGCAAGGCCAAGTTGTGGACGCCGTCGTTCGCGTTGGGGTTGAAAATCGGGGCCAAGGCGCCCGTGGAATAGAGGAGAGCGATCCGGTTGCGGGCGATCCCGCCTACAGTGTTGAAATGCCCTCCAATCACAATTCGTCCGTCCGTCTGCACTGCGATGGAAGCGACATTCCCGTTCACATTGGGATTGAAGCCGACATCCAGGGTGCCGTCAGCGTTGAGCCGGGCCATCCGGCTGCGTCCCGTACCGCCCACGGCGCTGAACTGACCTCCGAACAGGATCTTCCCGTCCGCCTGCAAAGCCGTGGTGTAGGTGAAGCTGTTCACGTTGGGATTGAAGGCGGTGTCCAGCGTGCCGTCAGCGTTGAGCCGCGCGACCCCGATGCGTGGCGCTCCACCCACGGTGTTGAGGCCACCGCCGATCACCGTCTTTCCATCGGGCTGCACCGCCGTGCTGAACACGGTGCCACCCGCGTTGGGATTGAAGTCAGTGGCCTGTCCGAGCCGCGTGAGGATGAAGCGCATGCTGGCCTGCGCGCTCAGGGGCGGCGTGCCGTTGTCGGTCGCCGTGAGTGTGACCACGAATTCACCGGGGACCTCCGAGACGCCGGAGAACGAGAATGTCACCGGATCGAATGTGATTCCCGGCGGCATTCCCGTGGCAGAGTACGTGAGCGTCTGGCCGGCATCCGGGTCGATGAATGTGTTGGCCGCCGGGCCGTAGTAGAACCCGAAGCCGAAGGGGGAAGTGATCGAGTCGGGCAACGAGTTGCCGATGAAGGGCGGATGATTTACGGGGATCACCTTGATGCTCACGCTGGCGCTGGCAGCGGTATAATGGATCGTGTCGCTCGGAGTGAACGCGGCGGAAAGAGTCTGCCCGTTCCCGACCGGCAGCACCGTGCCCGCCGTCGGATTGTAGGTGAAGGTGCCAGCCACCGGCACACCGTTGAAGGAAGCGGTCGCGTTCAATTGCGTTCCGCCCAAAGGTGTGCCCTCGACGATGTTCGCCGGGTTGGCCCACGCGATCGCGGGCGTTTTGAGAATCGGCGGCAGAACGAGCTTGAAAATGACGCCGCCGTTTTCCGGGCCGCCTTCCGGGGTGGTGCCATACAAGGCATCGTCCGGCCCGACGACCATGGAGGCCTGCGGAAATCTTCCACTGCCAGCGTTGACGTTGTGGAGGTGTGTCAACGTGCCGTCGGTCGCCACCTTGAAGAGCGTCCCCGGACCGTCCCCGGAGCGCCGTTGCGTCGAGCCATACAAGTACCCGTCCGCTCGGGCGGTCAATGCCGCCATGGGACGACTGCCACCATCGTTCGAGAATTCATGAAGCGTGGTGAAGGCACCGTTGGTTTCCAGCTTGAACAACGTGCCAGTATCGTAACTGCCGCCTCCCATCGTCGAACCGTACAAGGCTCCGTTCGGGCCGACGACCAGTGCGCCGAAGGGCTCCTCGCCGTCGCTGCCGTTGAAATCATGGAGCTTGGTGAATGACCCGTTCGTTTCCAGCCGAAAGAGGATCCCAGCGCCGTATGCACCGCCGTCTCCAGTCGAGCCATACAATGTCCCGTCTAGTCCCAACACCAACGCTGCCTGGGGATGTCCGCCATCGATGCCGTTGAAGTCGTGGAGCTTGGAAAAGCCGCCGTTGGGTGAGACTCTGAAAAGCGTGCCGTGCCCAAAGGCGCCGCCGGAGAGAGTTGACCCGTACAGCGCCCCGTCCGGCCCGGCCACGAGCGCTGACTCGGGCATGGCGCCGCTCAAATCTTGGGGCGCAAAGGTGTTCACCGTCAGCACCGCCGGGGGCGACACGCTCGCTTCCGGCGGAGTCCAGTCCGCCCATGTCGATGTCGGCAACACCGTGGCGAGCTGGCCGATCAGCAAGAGGACCGGCAGTAATGCCGACCGCGGACGATCGCACACGCCGATGGGTTTGATCTTGGTGCGACGGGTTCTAAGGACGGGGCGCATCATGCTTCTCTGAGTGGTGGTTAAGGTCTGACCAAATGGCCGCCTCCTTCGGATTGCGGGGAGCAACGACCGCTCGCTGGCCCCCGACGAGGACCCGTGAGAGGCAGTCCAACGATGTTGTCGGCCATTTGTGAGAGCTTAGCCTTCGTTGGAGAACCCAGAATAGAGGCATTTACCTCAGGTAAGTGCCTCTAGTGCCCGGGCAGTCTTGCTTGGACTTGGACGACGGCGCTCGCGTTTAAGAGGGCGTAGCCACCGGCGATCTCCTGCGAACCCAGTTCGCCGCTCCGTTCTCCTCTCACGGGGCTAAATGCGCCTCCAGGAAGGACACCAGCGAGGGCAGATCGATTTCATGGCCGCCGTCATGCACCGTCAGGTCGGTCCTTCTTTCCACCCCCATGTCAGCATAGATCCGCTGGATGTCTGCCATAACGCCCCGTGCCATCGGCACCCAGAAATCCGTGGGGCCCTCGCGGAGGCCGTTCTGGCATTGCAGGGCGCGCGGGGCGATGAGGGAGTAGATGTCGGCATAATCCACCTTCTCCCGCAACCCGTCGAACTTCCAACACAGGCAGTGGTTCTGCTCCATCTGATCCATGGTGGTGAGGAAGCCCGAGCTGACCGTGGCGCGAATCCGGGTGTCCATCGCGCCGAGCCACATGGCCATTTCGCCGCCCAACGACAAGCCGGCGCAGCCGATGCGCGCGGGATCGATCTCCGGTAGCGTCGCTAGGTAATCCACGCAGCGCATCAGGTCCCACAGCCGTTCGCCCATCAACGTCCGGCCAGACTCGTACACCTCGTGCTGGCCGACGTTCACCGACACGGTCCCCCAGCCGCGCTCGGCCAGCTCCGCTGCGAATCCCTTGTAGATGGAGCGTCGGTCATGAACCGAATCGCGCGTGCCGCCATGACCATGAATGCACACCACGGCCGGCACGGGGGTCTCGACCTGGCGGGGAACGGTCACCCGCAGCACGATCTTCCGGCCGGGGGTGGAATCGATCTCCACTTCCTGGTCCACGTACCGCGCGGTGTTGGAATCGACGGTCCGAGGATTCAACGGGATGACCTGACCCTTGAGGGAATCGATCTTCAACAAGGCTGCCAGCTCACCGCGGAGGCTCCGTTGCCAGAGATGCGTCCCGTAGGCTGTGCTTGGATGTCGGTAGCGATGCGTCCGGAAGGCATGTTCGGTGGGTCCGCCGTCGCCCTCGACTTCCACCAGATACAGGTCGGCGTTTCCTTTGGCGGTCGAGTTGAACAGGACCGTCCGGCCTGCCGGGTCCAGGCTGGGATGCGGGTGGGCGCCTTCGGGCTTGGGACGATGGCCTTGGGTGAGCACCGTCCGCTCGCCGGTCTCGAGGTCCACCCGAACGATCTCGCCAGCGAAGGTGTCCCCGACCGCGTAAGGCCGACCGGCCGCCCCGGTGACATGCCAGAAGGGAAACCGCGAATGAAACCGCACGATGCCATCGAGCGAAACCGAGGCGATGCCGTGGGGCTTGCGCCGCATCGCGTTGTCCTTGGGCCAGACGGTGAAGAGCGCGCGGTCGCCACCCCACCACAGTTCGTGCGTCACCCATTCGTCAAAGGACTCCTGGTAGAACGGGCGCTTGCCGGTGCCATTCGCGTGCACCAGCCACATCCTTTGCGGGGCGTCGCCGCCGGTTTCGTGGCAATACATGATCAGGTCGTCACGCTCCGGATTGGCCTGCACATGGCCCACCTGGAAGCCCGGTTCGAGGATCGTGGTCCAGGTTCCCCGGTCCAGATCGAGCGCGGCGACGGACCAGGACCGCTCTCCTCCCGCGCCGACATGGCTCAATCCCGCGAAGAGTGCGGCCTCCGACGCGCTCCAGGAGATGGTGCCCGAAAGCGTCGTTCCCTCGGGAATCCGGCCCACCACGGTCCGAGGCGGTGGAACGGGATTGCCGGCCGCCGCCGTCGAACGCAGCGTTTCTCCGCAGTCGAGACGCACGACCTCATCCCCGATCACCGTCAATAGGGCGGGTTGGACGCGACTGAGGCAGACCTGACCGACATTCACGTCGGGCTCGTCCGTCAACTGCACGAGGCTCCCCTGCTCCTCATGCACGGCGAAGAGTTGCGCGGTTCCGGTGCGATCGGAGTGAAAGACAATCCACCCTCCGGCGGCGGTCCACGACGGATGGGTCTGGTAGATCTTCACGTCCTCGGCCGGCGATGAGGTCAGGCCGATGACCTCGCGACCGGTGACAGCGTCGCGGTAGGTCGATCGTTCTGAAGGAAACCGTGCCCCGGCCTGGGAACCGGCGGCCGCGACGACGTATGGGAAAGCGAGCATTTGACCGGCAACAAGCAGGACAAGCGTTGGGCGCATCCGTTGCTTTTACCCCGGACAGCGGATCCCGGCAAAACCCAAAAACGTGGAATAGGGCACGGTAAACGGCCCTTGGACCGGCCTTCCAGCCGCCAGTCCAATGCTGCTTTCCCCCATCGGCGAAACGGGGCTCTTCCGCGTGAAGGAGGATTACGGCTGGGCGGTTTGGCAGAGGCCTTGGAGGGCCTGATGGATGAGGCGGGCGGCGTCGGGGCCGACGGAGTTGACCTCGCCGTAGACTGGGCGTGAGGCGCCGTAGAGGTAGGGCGGACGGCGGTCCCATTCGCTCTTGGGGATGAGGTAGCCGATTTCGTCGTTGGCAAGGCCGGCGACGAGCTTCAGCCGGCCGGGCATCGACGCGCGGAGGGGCGGGACCTCGACGGGTTCGAGGTCGAAGTCGGCGCCTGGGGGGCGTTCGATGCCACCGTTGACGATCTCCGGGTAGATCTCCCCGGGGACGCACGCGAGGCTGGCTTCGCCGAGCGTCAGCAGGGCGACCTCGGTGCGCAGGTGGTTCCAGCGGGCGTGGCCCCGATCGAGCAGGCCGAGGATGGGCGCGAGCAGGAAGACCGGGTTGGCGACCGGCAGTTCCAGGGTCCGGGCATGAATCGAGATGGGGGCGTGGTTGGTGCCGGTCGTCCCGTCGGCGGTCAGGTGGGGCAGGAGGCGACTCGCCAGTTGCCGGCCCAAGGCGCGCGCTTTGTCGTGGGTGGGGCTTTGGAAGTCCTGCTCGAGGTAAGGATCGCGGACGGTCACGCTTGGGCTGGTGGTCATGAGGCCGCCGATCGCCCCGTTCACGAAGAGGTGAGTGCCGCCGACGCCGGGCGCGAGGGTGCGGCCGGCGTGGACGATTCCGTGTTCGAGCGCGTCGCGCAGGTAACCGCAGAAGTCGGCGGTGACCTCGGTGTTCTTGCTCCAGACAGTCTCGGGGTGGTTGCCCCAATTCAGGATGGTGCCGAGGATGGCGCCGGTGGTTGGGTCGGTGAAGCGCAGGAGGCGCAGGTCCGCGTCAAACACTTCCGGTTTGCGGGTGTCGGTCAGGAGACCGGCGGGCGGGGTGGGTATTTCGTGGTAATGGATTAAAGCGGGGCGCAGTTGGGCGGCGGCCTCGGTGAGTGTGGCGACACAGGCGGTGAGGACCCGCTCGCGATAACGCCGATCCACACCGCTGCGCAGAGGGTGCGGTCCCCAGAGCCCCATCAGATCGGGGGTCGAGTGGTTATGGGTGGCG
>VHCO01000062.1 GCA_016871715.1 Verrucomicrobiota bacterium | reverse complement strand
TATCTTCGATTCGGTCATCGGCCCCAACGAGACCCGCCTCGACACCAACCCGGCCGGTGAACACCGCGACTTCCTCGATTGCGTCAAGAGCCGCAAAGACCCCTATTTCCCTGTCGACATCGGCCACCGCGTCTCGACGGTGTGTCACCTCGCCAACATCGCCCTCCGGCTCGGACGCAGACTCAAGTGGGACCCGCAGGCCGAGGGCTTCGTCAACGATGCCGCGGCCGACGCGATGCGCTCTCGCCCGCTGCGGAGTCCCTGGTCCTACGGCGAGGTCTGAAGGGGCGCTCTTGCTTTGCCGCCCCACCGCCTCTCGCGAGTGCAAGCGGTGAGGAGCGCAGACATTCTCGTCCGCTCAGCCTCCGAGTGCGGACCGCGGCTCCGGCAGGTCCTCTACCCCTTCGCACCCAGCCCGATGACCTCTTTGCAGTAGGCGAGGCTGCGCTCGAGCTCGGCCTTTTGGTAGGCCTGTTCAGCCTGGCGCCGGTCCTGGCCGTCGGCAGGTCGGAAGGGTGGGATGGCCTTACCCTGGCGCGCCAAGGCAAGGAACTTCGCAAAGTCCACCGCACGCGCTTTGGGCCAGGCCTCCCAGAAACCGGGTTTGAAGTAGGAGAAATCGACCGCGAACCCGGAGATGATCTCGGCGTGAACGCCCACGCCCGGACAGAGCTCGGCTAGGCGGGCGAACAAGGCTTTCGCGTCGGTGCAACCTTCGCCAATGGCCGTCCAGGCAACTCGGGCGCCGTCCTCCGTCTCCCAAACCATCGAGTCGCGGATGTGCGTGCACAGGACATACGGGGCCAGTTTCTCGAGGCTGTCGACAGGGTCCTCGAGGGTCCAGGTCACGTTGCCCGAGTCGTACGTGACCCCCACGTAGTCCTTCCCAGCGGCCTCGACCAGTTGGATCAATTCCCAGGCTTGCAGGTCGCCGGCGTGATTCTCGATAGCGATCTTGACGCCCGCGTCGAGCGCCCGGTTCCGAACCGCGCGGCAGACCTTGACCGTGTCCTCGATCCGCTGCTCGATGCCGCCCGGACTGCGGCGGTCGTCCCGACTGCCCAAGATGCAGCGGAACATGGGCGACCCCAGGGCCTTGGCCAAACGCAGGCCCAAGGCCAGATGCTCTTCGGCCGTGCCCCAGGTGCTGCGAAACGCCTTGGCGGTGGGGCAAATGCTCCACGAACCCAACAACAGATCGATCCCCTGGTCCACCGCCCGCGCCCTGACCTCGCGCAGATAGGCGTCCTCGAAACTCTCGAGCGCGTCGAGGTTGGTGATGAAGAGCGAATCGAGCTTCTGCTCGGCGGCGTAATCGATCAGGGCCGGCGCTCTCCAGCCCATTGCGCGGAGTGAGAAATTGTCGAAACCGAGCTTCGTCCGGCGGGTAGCCGGCGCCTGGGCAAGGGCAGGTGAGCCCAACGTCAACCCCGCGCCGGCCAGGGCCAGGGTTTGGGCAAACTCACGACGAGTCCAAGTAGCTGATTGTGTCTTCATGCGGACAGCCAAATCTCTTATTCGACGCCAGGGCTCTTCCCGCCGACCCACGGCCCGCGGGAACCGCTCCTTGTTTGCCCAGCCCGGTCGGCGAAGGCAAGCCCGATCGTGGGGCCGGTTCATGGCCCGAATCCTCAGCGAGGTGATTGACAGCGTCGGCTTTCCCCGTTACTCACTCGGCCAATGTTTGGGACGACTTCCTTTGAGGGTTTGGTCCAGTTCAGCCCCGCGTTTAAACCGCGCCCGGGCATCAGCCATGTGCTGTTCGATTTCGACGGCACCCTCTCGCTCATCCGGCAGGGTTGGCCGGAGGTGATGGTGCCCATGTTTGCCGAGGTGATCCCGGCCTTGCCAGGCGAGACCGAAGCGCAGCGGCGCCAACTCGCCTTCGAAGACATCATGCGCCTGAACGGCAAACAGACCATCTACCAGATGATCCAACTTGCCGATCGGGTCAGGGAGCGGGGTGGCACACCGCGGGAGCCCCTTTGGTACAAGCACGAATACCTGCGCCGGCTCGAGACCAAGATCCAACACCGCACCGAGGGACTGCGCACCGGCCGCCTGCGCCCGGATGATCTGCTCGTCTATCGGACCCGCCCGTTGCTCGAGGAACTGCAGCGGCGCGGCCTGCACCTCTATCTGGCCAGCGGCACCGACGAAGTGTTCGTGAAGCAGGAAGCCGACTTGCTCGATCTGACGCGCCACTTCGGGCCTCACATCTATGGCGCCGTGGATGACTACAAGAAGTTCTCCAAGAAAATGGTCATCGACCGCATCCTGCGCGAGCACGCCATCCCAGGCGAACAACTTCTCTCGTTCGGCGATGGCTACGTCGAAATCCAGAACACGAAGGAAGTGGGTGGCTTGGCCGTGGCGGTGGCCAGCGACGAAGCCAACAACGGCTCCGGTCAAATGGACGAATGGAAGCGGCAACGGCTCCTGGGCGTGGGGGCCGACGTGGTCATCCCGGATTTCCGCGATGCCCTGCCGTTGCTCTCGCTCATCCTTCAGACGGCACCGAGCCCACAGAACCCTCATCGGCTCCCCGCGGTGAGCCTCCTTGAATCCGTGGGCCACCCCAAAGCCGAACACCATGAGCCCGAACCCAGAACCACTGGATCTTTCCCGACTCCGGGTGCTCCCGCTCGATCAGCGGCAGAGCCTGACCACGCTGGCTGAAGTGCTGGTCGAACCGGCGGGAGATCCTCCCGCCCTGCCACCGCCACTCGCGGAGAGAATCGACGAGTGCGCGCGCGACATCCAGGCCGCTCTGCGGCGGCCGGCGGGCGTCCTGCTCATCTATGGAGCGCACCTGATCAAGAACGGCGGCCAACTGCTGCTCGTCCGCTTGATGGACCACGGCTGGGTCACTCACCTCGCCACCAACGGCGCCGGGACCATTCATGACTGGGAATTCTCCTTTCTGGGGCGTTCAACCGAAAGCGTCCGGGCCAACGTCGCCACGGGCACCTTCGGCACCTGGGACGAGACCGGCCGTTACCTCCACCTCGCCCTGTTGCTGGGCGGCCTGCGCCAAGAAGGCTACGGCCAGGCGCTGGGCCGCTTCATTTACCGCGACGGCACGACCTTGCCCGAACCCGAGACCCTCGCCCAGCAAATCCGTGAGCATCCCGGCGACTCCCTAACCCCCGCCCGCGCCGAATTGCTGTTGGCTATGCGAACACACGGGTTGCAGCCTGGCCCGCTCATGCTCCGGCACCCCTGGCGCAACGCCTCGGTCTTGGCGAACGCCTTCCGCCACGAGGTCCCGCTCTCGGTGCATCCCGGCATCGGCTACGACATCATCTCGAACCACCCCATGTTCAACGGCGCCGCGATTGGCCGGGCGGCAACGGTCGATTTCCGCCGGTTCGCCGCGGCCGTAGAAACGCTCGACGGCGGCGTGGTGTTGTCGATCGGCTCGGCTATCATGGGGCCGCAGGTGTTCGAAAAGACCCTCAGTTGCGTCAACCACCTCCGCCTCCAGGCCGGCCGGCCCATTGTGCGCGACCACACCATCTACGTCGTCGATCTACAAGACGGCGGGGGTTGGGACTGGTCCCAGGGCGAACCCCCCCGAGACCATCCCGCCTACTACCTGCGCTTCTGCAAGAGCTATGCCCGCATGGGCGGCGTCATGAAGTACCTGCAGTGCGACAATATCGCCTTCCTGCACCACCTCTACCGTGCCCTGTGCCGCTTGGCGCCCCGTCAACCCAACGCCTCCGCCCAGGGCGCCCCACCGCAAGCCGCCCCGCCCAACGCCCCGTAATCGCCCCGGTTCGCCTATGACCATGACCTCCGCCCGTTTCACCGAGATCACCCAGCGTTACCCTCGGCTCCGATTGGCCGTGGTGGGGGATTTCTGCTTGGACCGCTACCTCGAGATCGATCCCACGCTAGCGGAGACTTCGCTCGAGACCGGGCTGCCCGTGCACAACGTCGTGCGCGTGCGCAGTCAACCCGGCGGCGCGGGCACCATCCTCAACAACCTCGTCGCACTCGGCATCGGCGAGTTGTACCCGGTCGGTTTCTGCGGTCAGGACGGCGAAGGTTACGAACTCCAGCGCGGCCTCGGGACCCTGACCGGCGTGCGTCTGGACGGCTTCGTGCAAACCGCCGAGCGCCGCACCTTCACGTACTGCAAACCCTTGCTCGTGACCTCAGGCAAACCCCCGGTCGAACTGAACCGACTCGACAGCAAGAACTGGTCCCCCACGCCTCGAACGCTCGCCGAGCAGCTCGCCGCGTCGGTTTCGAGCCTGGCAACGCGCGTGGACGGCATGATCGTGCTGGACCAAGTGGACCTGGCGGAGACGGGCGTGGTGACGCGCGCCCTGCTCGACACGCTGGCCACGTTGGCCACCCAGCGCCCAGACTTCCTCATCATCGCCGATAGCCGCCGCGGGTTGCGCGGCTTTCCCCAGGTCACCTTCAAGATGAACCAGGCCGAACTCGCCGCCTTGACCGGCACCGCCGCCGAGCCAACCATCCCGCAGGTCAGCTCCGCCGCCGCCCGACTCGCCCGCCAGCACGGTCGGAGCGTCTTTGTCACCCTTGCCGAGCGCGGAATCGTTGGGGCGACGCCTCATGGTGAGGTGGAACACGTGCCCGCCCTCCCCGTGCGGGGCGAGATTGACATTGTGGGGGCGGGCGACGCGGTCACGGCCAACTTGATGTCTGCCCTCGCCGCTGGGGCCACGCTGCGCGAGGCCCTCGCCCTCGCTACCGTCGCCGCCTCGATCGTCATCCACCAACTCGGCACCACCGGCACGGCCTCCGTGCCTCGGTTGGCCGAGCTCCTGACCGAGGCTCGCTAGAGCACCTCGGGGTACTTGTACCCTTTGCGGTAGGTGCGCCGCAGCAGGCTGTTGGCGTAGTCGTCGCCCACAATGACCTCTTTCTCGCCGTCCCAGGTGAGACTGCGGCCCGTCTTGTAGGAGAGCATCCCGAGCAGGCTCAGGTTCGTCGAACGATGCGCAATCTCGATATCGCACACCGGCAAGGCGTTGACTTGGATGCAATCGATGAAGTTGGCCCACAGCTCCTTGATGTTCTGCTGGTCCGGCTCGTGCAATTTGGCGTCCTCGTGCAACACCGGTTGGCTCGCGTTCGTCGGGTAGAATGTCCACCCGCTCTTCCAGCCCATGTGAAAGGTGCCTTGCGTCCCGTAAAAATAAACTCCCACCGACTCGCCCTTCTCGGCGTTGTTCCCCGCAAACTGCCGGTGCTCCCACACCGCCGTAAACGACTCGAACTCGTAAACCGCCGACTGGCTGTCGGGGGCGTCCGAGGTCTGCGAGTCGGGCAGGTTCACCGCCGGACCGCGAATGGGTCGACCGCCGGTCGAAAAGACCCGCCGCGGCCAACGCTCGTCCGTCCACCACAGGATCTGGTCCATCCAGTGAATCCCCCAGTCGCCTAACGTGCCGTTGGCGTAATCGAGAAACTGCCGAAAACCGCGCGGGTGCAGCAACTTGTTGTACGGCCGCAGCGGCGCCGGCCCACACCACATATCCCAGTCCAACCCGCGCGGCGCTTCGCTGTTCGGCGTCGGGCGCTCCGGCCCGCCGCCATAGTGAACGAACGCCCGCACAAAACCGATCTTCCCCGCCTTGCCCGATTTCAGGAACTGCAGACCCGAGACATTGTGCGGCGACACGCGCCGGTGCGTGCCCACCTGCACGATCCGACCCTGCTTGCGCGCCGCGTTGACCATCGCCCGCCCCTCCTTGATCGTGTGGCCGATCGGTTTCTCGACATAGACATGGGCGCCCGCCTTAACCGAATCGATCGTCGCCAGGGCGTGCCAGTGATCCGGTGTCGCCACGATCACAATCTCCGGCCGCATCTCCGACAGCATCTCGCGATAATCCTTGTACCGACGAGGGATCTCGCCCGTCTGTTGCTCGACTTTCTCCGCCGCCGGATTCAACTGGTTCGGGTCCACGTCGCACATGGCCACCACCCGGCTCTTCTTCGAGGCCAAAGCCTCGCCCAGAATGTTCATGCCCCACCAACCACAGCCAATAATGGCCGTGTCGTAGCGCCCCAGTTTGTCCACACCCAACAACGGCGCCGCGCCCAGCAGGGCCCCCGCGGCGGCCGTGGTTCGCAAGAAGTGACGGCGATTCATATTCATAACGCGACGAAGATACCCAACGCCCGATGGTCGGTCCAAGACATTCAACGATACAGATACGTGCGTGCGTGGGGATTGCAGAGCGCGAGCTACCTGAAGTCAAGCGGGAAAGCCCACAGCGGGAATGACCGCAGCACGCATCGAGGCGCCCGGCACCCGTGGCCAACCGCTGCCCGGTCGCTCGGCAACGGCGATGTTGTGTCTCTTGAAAGGGCCACCGCGGTTCGGGGTGCGGGATGCGCGTGGGGCTTACGCCGCCGGGGCTACCGCCCGCATCCCTGCCGGCATGGGTTCCGGGATACGCTCGTGCGGAGGGAGGGTTGGGACGGACAAGGCCGCGGAGGCGGGGAGACGGGTGTGCGGGCCGCCGCGGCGGCGGATCTGTCTCGGAGTCACGCCGTAAGCCCGTTTGAAGTGGGCGGCGAAGTGGCTCTGGTCGTAAAAGCCGGTCTGGAGCGCGATCTGAGCGATGTCCGTGTCGGTGGTGAGGATCAATTCCCGGGCCCGGTCGAGGCGACGCCGGATGAGGTATTGGTGGGGTGCGACACCCACGGATTTCTTGAATTGACGGGCGAAGTGGAAGGGGCTGAGGCCGGCAACGCTGGCCACGGCGTCGAGGGAGAGGTCCTCGGCGTAGCGGGCGTGGATGAGTTCGAGGGCTCGGCGGAGTTGGTTGGGTGCCAGGCCGCCGTTGCTGGAGGGGGCGGCTGGGGTTTGCGCTGAGTAATGCCGGAGCAGGTGGAGGGCGAGTGTGTGGGCCAACGACTCTCCGTACCAGCGGCCGCCAGGGCAGCCGGTTGAGACCTCGGCGTGGAGGGCGAGGGCCAGGCTGCGCACGAGCGGGTCGCTGACGGCGGTCCGCTGGACGAACTCGAATCGGTCCGAGGGAAAGGACTCCAGGGCGGCACAGAGCACGAAGCTGGGGTCTAGGGCAACGAGGATGAAGTCGCGCGTATCGCGCGTGCGGGCGGTGATGGGCGTGAAGGCCGGATGGAAGCTGACCTGCCCGGGTAGGATCTGGACCGTGCGGGACTGGCCGACGGGCCCCCAGTCGATCTCAGCGGGCTGTTCGAGTTGCACGGCGACCAAGTGATTCAGCGGGGCCTCACCTGAGACTTCACAGGGGCCGCCGTTGAATTGCTCGACGCGCACCCCCTGCCAAGGGGCCTGGACACTCGAGAGCACGGGCAGCCGCGGCATCGCCGGACGCGTCCGTTTGTCTGCCAGGTTGACCAGATTCAGTTCCACGGTTGTCATAGCTACACCCTCTTGACGGCTGACCCATGGGCCCGTCGGGCTCAGCTCGGTTTGCCACTCCGGTCATATGACATCGATCCGCCGCGAGCTGTGCCGGGGCACCAGCAGTTGGTTCATAATAGCAAAGCCTTTGCCAGGTTTGGTGAGGGCGACGATTGGATATGCACCCCGACCGCCGACTGCCACCGAGTCGCCACTCAGCCGCCACCGAAGCGCGAACGCCCGACCGGCACATGACCACTCTGCATATTCAGGCGAAATCCGTCCGTCGTTTCCGCCAACTTTCCTTGGGGAGCGCGCCGGGCTGATTTGGGCGTGTGTTGGGTTTGGCGGTTTGGCAAGCTCCCGGCGCGATGAACTCGACCGCCGATTGGTTTGCCGCCTTGCGTGCCGACACCTATGAGCTGCGGACGCAGGCTCCCGGTCCCGCGGGCGCGTTACCGTTGACGGAGACGATGTTGCTCGAGCGGCCGAGCGGTGACTTATTTGGGTGGACCCAGAACGCCGGCATGGGTTGGGCGCCGGCCGAGTTGGGGCGCAAGCAATTCCTGATTCTGAGCACGCAGGGCGGTCTGCGCGAGGGCGACGGCAGGCCGATCGCCTTGGGTTACCACACGGGCCACTGGGAGATCAGCTTGCTGGTCGAGGGTGCCGCCCGCGAGTTCAAGCGTCTGGGAATGCTCCCGTTTGCCGGTTTCGTTTCCGACCCGTGCGACGGACGCACGCAGGGGACCCCGGGGATGTTCGACAGTCTGCCCTACCGAAACGACGCGGCGCAGGTGTTCCGGCGCTTGATCCGGTCTTTGCCGACGCGGCTCGGGGTGATGGGCGTGGCGACGTGCGACAAGGGACTTCCGGCCATGATGATGGCCCTTGCGGCCATGAGGGACCTTCCCGGTATCCTCGTTCCGGGGGGAGTGACCCTCCCGGCCGAGCGTGGCGAAGACGCGGGCAAAGTGCAGACTTTGGGCGCGCGGTTTGCGCATGGCCTGATCACGCTCGACGAAGCGGCCGAGTTGGGCTGCCGCGCGTGTGCGACCCCCGGCGGGGGTTGTCAGTTTCTGGGCACGGCGGCGACGTCGCAGGTGGTGGCGGAGGGGTTAGGGCTGGCGTTGCCGCACAGTGCGTTGGCGCCCTCGGGCGAGCCGGTCTGGGCGGAGTTGGCCGTGCGTTCGGCCCGGGCGCTGGCGGCGGCGGAGGAGCGCGGGTTGACGATCGCCCAGATCGTGACGCCCGCCGCGATTCATAACGCGATGGTGGTGCATGCGGCCTTTGGAGGTTCGACCAATCTTCTGCTGCACCTCCCGGCGATTGCGCATGCGGCCAAGCTCCCCCGCCCGAGCGTCGAGGACTGGATGACGGTCAATCGCCAGGTGCCACGGTTGGTGGACGTGCTCCCCAACGGCCCGACGCATCATCCGACCGTGCGCGTGTTCCTGGCTGGGGGTGTGCCCGAGGTGATGTTGCACCTGCGGGGGCTTGGGTTACTGGACACAGGCGCGCGGACGGTCACGGGCCTGAGCT
Source organism: Verrucomicrobiota bacterium (assembly GCA_016871715.1). GTDB lineage: Bacteria > Verrucomicrobiota > Verrucomicrobiia > Limisphaerales > J093 > VHCO01. The sequence continues at coordinate 22,879 of VHCO01000062.1, read as the reverse complement.
TGGGGGATGTCCTCGACGCCTGGGAGAGGTGCGAGCGGCGGGCGCGGTTTCGCGACTTGCTGCGCCGGTTGGATGGGGTGGACCCGGATGACGTGATTCTCCCTCCCGATCGGGCGCGAGCACGTGGACTGACCAGCACGGTTACGTTCCCGCGCGGCAATTTGGCGCCCGAGGGTTCGGTGATCAAGAGCACGGCTATCGATCCTGAGGTCCTAGACGCCGCGGGGGTGTTTCAGCAGGAAGGCCCGGCGAAGGTCTTCACGTCCGAGCGCGCGGCCATGCGGGCGCTCAAGGAGGGCAAGGTCAAAGCTGGCGACGTGATGGTACTGGCGGGCATCGGTCCGCTGGGCACAGGTATGGAAGAGACCGCGCAGATTACCATCGCCCTCAAACACCTCCCCTTCGGCAACCGCGTGGTGCTCCTCACCGACGGCCGGTTCTCGGGGGTCTCGACGGGGGCCTGCATCGGTCATGTAGGCCCGGAAGCGTTGGCGGGCGGTCCACTCGGGCGAGTGCGGGACGGCGACCGCATCCGGGTCATGATCGACTGCCGGCGGCTCGAGGGCCAAGTGGATTGGGTGGGAGAACCCGGGCGGCCCTGTTCGCCCGAGCAGGGGGCCGAGCGCTTGCGCCAGCGAACGCCTCACCCGGAGCTCAGCGTGCATGCCGCACTACCGGACGATACCCGGCTGTGGGCCGCTTTGCAGCAAGTAGGGGGCGGGACCTGGGGCGGGTGCGTCTTCGATGTGGACGCCATCGTCCGGGCGTTGAACCGGGAGTGAGGCGGCGGGAACGGGTTGCGATGGTCGGTGGCCGGCGTTCACACTCAGGGATCAGTCAGGCCGGGAGCGGTCGTTGGCGGAGGCGCTGGGTCGGGGCAAGGTGGCTTTGGTGTTTCATCGGTCGGCGGATTGGTGACCGTACTGCAAACAGCAGTTAGTTGAACTGCAAAAGAACTTGAAGGAACTCGAGGCGGCTGGCGTGCAGGTGATGGCGATCAGCTATGACTCGGTCGAGGTGCTCAAGCGTTTCGCCGAGAAGAGCCAGATCACGTTTCCGTTGCTGTCGGATGCGGGGAGCCGGACCATTGACGCCTTTGGCATTCGCAACGCGGGGGCACCGGAGCGTTGGCGGGGCATTCCCCACCCGGGCACGTTCATCTTGGACCGGCGCGGTGTTGTTCGCGCCAAGCTTTTCCACGAGGGGTATCGCCAGCGGCACACCAGTGCGGACCTTGTCCGTGCGGCATCATCGCTGCCTTAAGCCCTGCGCTCGGGGGGTAAACGCTCTGGGCGGGGCTTAATTGACGCTGAACGAGGGGGCGCTTAAGGTGAAGCGCAACTTACATGGTGTGGTATCCTCCGCCAGTTCGACCTCGGGATCCGCCGCGCGTGGTGGTCACGGGGGTCGGCTTGATCACTGCGCTTGGGATTGGGTGGGCGGCTAACGCTCAGGGTTTCCGCGTTGGGCGCCCCGCGTTTCGGCCGGTGACGCTCTTTGACGTGTCACGGCAGCGAGCGCGGTTGGCGGGGGAGGTCGATCTGCCGGCGACGGCGCCGCCCACGAGGTTGAACGCCCGACACGTTCGGCGCATCGGCCGTGGAGGGCGGTTGTTGCTGTGGGCGGCGGCGGAGGCGTGGCGGCAATCGGGTTGGGAGGGGGATACGGACTTGCCCATGGTTTTGGGGACGACGGGTGGAGGGACGAGTTTGGGCCAGGACTACTATCGCCAGGCGGTGGGGCGGCCGACTCGCGGTCGCGGTCAGGCCTCGCGAGTGGCGCATTATCAACCCCAACGGCAAGGTCAAGACTTGTGCGACGCCTTTGGCTGCCGGGGCCCGGTGACGCTGATTGCCAATGCTTGCGCGTCGGGCGCCAACGCCATTGGGCATGCTTGGCACTTGCTGCGTGCCGGGGTTGCGGAGCGCGCGTTGGCGGGTGGGTACGACGAGTTAAGCCAGTTGGTGTATTCCGGGTTCGACGCGTTGCAGGCGCTGTCGCCGACGCGTTGCCGTCCCTTTGACGCGGGACGGGACGGGCTGGCGTTGGGTGAAGGCGCAGCGGTCTTGGCGCTCGAGACCTTGTCCGGGGCGCAGGGGCGGGGCGCGGCGATACTGGCTGAGCTCGTGGGATACGGCGCGACGACGGACGTGCATCACCTCACCCAACCGCAACCGCAGGGGGACGCGGCCTATGCGGCCATGCGGGCGGCCTGCCAGTGCGCGGGGCTGGCGCCGGGTCAGGTTGACTACCTCAACGCGCACGGGACGGGCACGCCGCTCAACGACAGTGCGGAGGCGGAAGCGATCCAGCGCTGGGCAGGGGCGAGCGTAACGCGGCTGCGAGTGAGCTCGACGAAAGCGGTTATCGGCCACTTATTGGGGGCGGCCGGCGCGGTCGAGGCGGCGGTGTGTGTGATGGTGTTGCGCGAGCAGTGGCTACCGCCGCAAACAACGGTCGAGCGGCTGGACCCTCGGTGCCGCTTCAGCTTGGTGACCGAGGCGACATCCACCCAAGTCGAAGTGGCGTTGTCCAATTCGTTCGGGTTCGGTGGTGCGAACGCGACATTGGCGTTCCGCCGGTGGCCATGAAGGGCCTGTATGTGCACGGGGTCGGGGCGGTGTCGCCCGCCGGTTGGGGCGTCCCGGCGTTGAGTGCGGCGTTGGCGCGGGGCGAGCCGCTCGCGCTTGAGCCGCTCGCCCGGCCCGGCTGGGAGAAACCGCTGACGGTCCGGCCGGTGCCCGCGCCGGCCGCGCGGCCGGCGTGGCAGGGTCACTCCCGCCTGCGCCGGGCGAGTCCGATTTCACACTACAGTGTGGCGGCGGCGCTGGAGGCGGTGGGGGTGGGCCGTGAGAGTGCTGCGGGGGGCGCTGTGCGGGAGCGGTTAGGCGTGGTGGTCTGTGTTTTATCGGGGAGCGTGAACTACACGCATCGATTTTACGAGGAGACGCTGCGCGATCCGACCACGGCGAGTCCGCTCTTGTTTCCGGAGACGGTGTTCAACGCGCCGGCGAGTCATGTGGCGGCCTGCCTGGGCACCGTCGGACTGAATGATACGTTGGTGGGAGACGATGGGGCGTTCCTTGCGGGGCTCGCGCTCGCGGCACATTGGTTGGATACGGAACAAGTCGAGGGGTGCGTGGTGATTGGCGCGGAGGAGATGGACTGGCTGGTCGCGGATGCGGTGCGGCTGTTTCATCGGCGGCTGGTGCACAGTGCGGGGGCGGGCGCCGTGTACTTGCGGACTGACCCACCGCCTGGCGGCGGGGTGAGCCTCGAACGGGTGACGGGCGCGCACACGTTTGCCGCGGGGACAAGTCGTGCGGTGGCGGCGGGTCGGATGCGGACCGAGTTACCCGGCAGCGGGGTGGGGGAGCTGCTCTGCGAGAGCCGGCGGGGGGTGCGTCGGCTGGATGCGGCGGAGGTGGCGGTCTGGTCGGATTGGCGGGGCGCGCGGCTGGCGCCGCGCGTGGTTTTGGGGGAAGGGTTCAATGCGGCCAGCGCCTGGCAATGTGTGGCGGCGTGCGAGGCGATGCGCGGAGGTCGGTATGCGGCAGCGAACGTGAGTGTGGTGGGGTTGAACCAGCAGGCCTTGGGGGCGCGGTGGGTCGCCGGCCCGGGGGCGGAACGCGGAGGAGCATGAGCCAACGTGTCGTTTTGATCACCGGTGCCAACGGCGGTTTAGGCCAAGCGATCGCCCGAGCCTTTCTGGACGAGAGGGAAGACAACGCGCTTTGGCTGGGGGTGCACACGCGGCGCGATCAGGTCGAGCGGTTGGTGGCGGAGCATCCGGCGCGGTGCCGCTGCGTGAGTTTGGATGTGACGGATCCGTCGGCCTGGGCCCGGGCGATGCGGGAGTTGACGGCTGCGACGGGCCGGTTGGATGTGTTGGTGAACAATGCGGGACGGCAGGCCGATGGGTTATTGGGCCTGATGCAGCCCGAGGCGTGGCGGAGGGTCCTGGGGGTCAATCTCGAGGGGGTGTTTCACGGGTGCCAGGCAGCGTTGCCGACGATGATCGGTCAGCGGAGCGGTCGCATTGTGAGTGTGGCCTCATTGAGCGCGTTGCTGGCGCCGGCGGGGCAGACGAGTTATGCGGCGGCCAAGGCGGGCGTGTTGGCCATGACGCAGGCGCTGGCGAAGGAGGTGGCGCGCTTGGGCATCACGGTGAACGCGGTGTGTCCGGGCTACGTGGACACGGAGGCTTTGGCGTCGCTGAGCGAGGCGCAGCGGCAGGCGGCTTTGGCGCGCGTGCCGATGCGGCGGTTTGGGCAGCCGGCGGAGGTGGCGGCGGCGGTGCGATTTCTGGCTTGTCCCGCGGCGGGATACATCACAGGCTCGATCTTGAAGATCGACGGCGGGATTCTGTGATGTAATGGACAACGCGGCGACGCTTCGACAACAAGTCAAGCAGATGTTGGTGGAGAACCTCATGCTGCCCTGCACGGTGGACGACCTTGGCGACGACCAACTCCTGTTCGGGCCAGGGAGCCTGGGCCTGGATTCGGTGGACGCGCTGCAACTGGTGGTGGCGCTGGACAAGAACCACGGCTTGCGGATTCCGGACCCGGACACAGCGCGGACGGTGCTGCAGAGCGTGCGGAGCATCGCGGAGGCGCTCGAGCGACACCTCGGCGCCCAGGGTTGACGTCAGGCGGGGCCTGGCGCGTGCTCAGTCTGAGGTCAGCTCGAAGCGGTTCGGTTGGCCCGGTGCCCAGGCGAACTCGCGGGCGAGCTTCTGGCCGCTCGGGAGGGTGGCGGTCACGCGGTACTGGCCGAAGAAGCCGTGAGCGGCGAACTCGCCGCGCGGGTCGGTCGTGCCTTGGGCGCGAGTCCACCAGTCGCGTTTGATGAGCTCCAGGAGGCGGTCGTAGACGGGTTTGGGGGACATATCCTGTCGCAAGAAGCCGGCGGCGGCCCGCTGCCAGGCGCCTTGATCGGAGAAATCCCACCACGTGAGGGCGGCGACGGCGGGGTGGGCGAAGAGCATGGTATAGAACTTGGCGACGTACTCGGCTTGTTGGGTTTCGAGTTCCGGCGTGGTCGCCCCCCAGTTCTCGCCTGGACCCAGGCGCGGGCCGCTGACGATGGTGATCTCGGTGAAATGAAGGGGTAGGCCCAGCTTGGCGTACGTGTCGCAGACGGTCCAGATGCGCCGCAGCGGCCAGCCCCCCCCATGCATATGGCTCTGGATGCCTACGGCGTCGTAGAGTAACTGGCCGTCGTCGCGCAGCGCGTCCAAGATCCGGTAGAACGGCGGATCGGTCCTGTAATCGTTCACCAGCAGGGTGGCCTGGGGATGGGCGGCGCGCGCGGTGCGCAGGTGCGCGGCGGTGTAGGGCACGGCGCCGATCGACTCGGCCCATTCACCCAGGCGCGTGTTGAACCGGCCTAAATGTGTGGGCTCGTTCACCACGTCCCAGATGTCCAAGCGCCCGCGAAATCGGCGCACACAGTCTCGCACGCGGGCGTGGGACAGTTCTTGGATTTCGGCGAAGTCGCGGGGCAGCCAGCGCGGGTCGGCGAAATCCCACACCAAGGGGTGACCTTTGCAGGCGATCCCGTGAGCCTGGGTCCAGTCGAGGACTTGGTCGGTATAGTCGTAGATGGGTTGGCCGCGCTCGCGCTCGTACATGGGCCAGTAGAAGCCGAGCGTGGCGTAGTTATGCAGCGCGGCGAAGCGCTCGCGATAGGCCTGTTCGAGGTCGGTTTCCCGCAGGCGACCAAACATGAAGAAGTTACAGCCAAACCGGAAGTCGTGCCGGGTTTGCTCCAGCGTCACGCGTGCTCCGACCACCGGCTGACCGTCCTGCGTGCGGACGGCGACGACCCCGGGCCCGGTGCGGTGGTTGCGGATGCGCTCGCGGGCTTGGGTCAACAGTTCGGGCTCGTCTGCCGGCGAGTCGGCGGGGGCTGCGCCGCGTGCGCCCAGCCAGGGTACAGCGAGGATTGCGCTCGAGGTGTGCCGGAGGAAGGTGCGTCGATTCATCACGAGAGAGGCGTGGATTCGGGGGCTGGATCGGCGGGAGCCACGGCTGGGGCGGGGGCGGGTGTGACGGCTGCAGCCGCGTCCGGGGCGGACGTAGCGGCTGCGGCCTGGCCAGAGTCGGGCACCGCCGCTGACGTGGGCGAGTCCGCTGAGGGGGTCGGGGTGGGTGGGGTGGCGACAGGGGCGGGCGGGGTGCTGGGGAGGTCGGCCGGGAGGGCTGGGGCGATGGCCTCGATACGGTAGCGGCTGACTTGGTTGTCCAGGCCGAACTCGACCTCCTCGCCGACGGGTTTGCCGAGGAGGGCTTGGGCGATGGGGCTGAGGTAACTGATGATGTGGCGGTCGGGGTCGAAGTCCCAGGCGCCGAGGATGGTGAAATCTTCGGCGTGTTCTCTGCCCAGTTCGGTGACGCGGACGCGGGTGCCGATGCTGACCACGTCGGTGCGTGGGTTGGCGAAGTCGGTGCCTTGGGCGCGGGTCAGTTGGGCTTCGAGCTCGCCCTTGCGGGCCATTAAGAGGCGGTGAGTTTCTTTGGCGGCTTTGTATTCGTGGTTCTCGCGCAAGTCGCCATAACTCCGTGCGACGGCGATGTCTTTCGAGTTGGCGGGGATGCGTTTCTGGACGAGCTCGTGGTATTCGTTGCGGCGCCGTTCGAGGCTCTGCCAGGAGACGACGAGGGCGTTTTCCTGGCGGGCATGCTCGCCCGAGATCAGGCTTTGGATGGATGGGAAGTGCTTGACAATGCGCCCGAGTAGGGACCGCTTGTCCATGTCGTCGAAGCTGGGGGAGAGCTGGAGGGCGCGGGTCAGGTCGCGGATGACGTCGATGTCGGCGGATTCGATCAGTTCGACCAGGAGTTCTTGGTCCGCGAGGATGTAATCTCGGAGCCGGTTGGATTTGCGTTCGAGGAACTGGTCGCGTTCGATGGCGGTGAGCATGGCGCGGAACACTTCCGGGCCGAGGACATCGGCGAAGGCGTCGGTGCGTTCTTTGGCCAACCAGAGGAGGAGTTCACTGTTGGCGTTATGTTGGCTGATGAGGCGGAGGAGGGATTCCTTGAGTTGGGGGAGTCGGCCTTCATGGACGAGCAGATTGACGCATTCGGAGCAGAGTTTGGCACTCATCGAGTTGAGGTTGGCCAGGAGCGCCTCATGCCAGAGGGCGGGGTTAGCGGCCTTGAACGACTCGAGGGCGCGCTTGTGTTTGGCGGCCATGACCTGCTCGAGCACGCGGCCGGCGTGTTCGGCCTGGCGCCAGACCGCGGCGGCGTCCAACTCGCCTTCAGTCGTCGGTTGGCCCGCGGCGCTCCGCAGGTCGTCGCGGACGAAGATGGCCTCGAGGGCCAGTGCGGGCAGGGTGCGTTGATGCGAGTTGATCTCGGTGTTGAGCATCGCGGTGACTTCCGTGATGGCGGCGGCCGAGTCGGCGAAGTCGGGGAGGTTTCGCAGGATCTCGGTCGCCACAGCCACGCGCGCCTTGAGTCCTTTGGCGGCGCGGAAATCCGCCATTAAGCGGTCCTGGAGCGAGATCTCCTCGGCCTGGAACACGATCGGCTCGGTCTTCTTGTTCGGCAGGAGGAAATGCCCGTCTTTGCGCATCTCATGACGGGCGGCTTCCCACCATTTCTTCCAATCGTCGGTGATGACATCTGGGACGAGGGCTTGTTGGATTTGATCGAGGGTTGCGCGGCCGCCGTAGCTTTGGAGGACGAGCCGGATGAGGTCGGTGTGATGCAGGGCGGCCATTTGGCGCAGGGTGCCGAGGTCTTCGACTTTCCGCGCCAGGATATGGTCGCGGGGGATGGGCTTCAGGGAGTCGGCGGCAAAGGCCAGGTCCATCGAGTGGCCGGGCTTATTGGGGAAGTCGATGTGGAACCGACCGAACACGGGGTCGACCTGGGTGATGCGCCCGAACCCCCAGCTCCGGTGCAGGCAGTAGCCGGTCTCGGCCAGCGCGACCAAGGGCCCGACGTGATGCCGATGGATTTTGCCTGCCGCGACTAATTTCTCGAATTCTTCTCTCATATCCGACTCGCTTCCGACAAAACGACCGCCATTATGGCAAGGTGCGTGTTCAAATACCAAGAGAAATTGCCTTTCGCACTCTGCGCCGGCGCGACGCGGGCGAGGGTTTTGTCGAGCGGTTGCTCGAGGCCGAGTTGGCGGGTGCCGATTTGACCGGCTCGAACCGGGCGTTGGCCGTCGAGTTGACGTACGGTGCGGTGCGTTGGCAGGCGACGTTGGATTGGCTGATTGACCGCCGGACCAGTCGCCCACCGAGCCGGCCGGTGCGGCTGTTGTTGTGGCTGGGGTTGTACCAGTTGTTCTGGCTGGACCGAGTCCCGGCGCACGCCGCCGTGCATGAAACGGTGGCGTTGACCCGGCAGAGCGGCTACGGACGGCAAGCCGGTTTTGTGAATGCCCTGCTGCGGGCCTACGCTCGCGAGCACGGGCCAACGCGCCAGTTGCTGGCAGATCTCCAGCAAACCTCGCCGGCGGTGGGATGGTCTCATCCAGCGTGGCTCGTGGCGAGGTGGACGAACCGCTGGGGCAGCGCGTCGATCGCGCGGCTGTTGGCGTGGAACAACACGCCGGCGCGGACCTTTGCGCGGGTGAACACCCTGAGGGCGGAACCGGAGCGGTTGCTCGAACGGTGGCGAGCCGAGGGAGTGGCCGTGACGGGCGGGAGCTGGGACTGGGTGCCGGAGCGACTGGTCTTCGAGCTGACGGCGCACCCGGCGCTCGAGACGCTGGGCAGTTTCCAGGACGGGTGGTTTTACGTGCAAGACCCGAGCACGCTCCTGGCGGTCGAGTTGCTCGAGCCGCAGCCGGGCGACCGGGTGCTCGATGCGTGCGCGGCGCCCGGGGGGAAAGCGACCTACCTGGCCCAGCGCGTGCACCCCACTGGCACGCTGCGGGCGGAGGATGTGTCGGCCGAGCGGTTGGCCTTGCTGCGGGGCAACGCGGAACGGCTTGGGGTGTGCGGGCTCGAGCTGGTGTTGGCGGATTGCGACCGCGCTGCGGGTGACGCGCCGGCGGGCTTCCACCGCGTGCTCGTGGACGTGCCTTGCTCGAACACGGGCGTGCTGCGGCGACGCGTGGACGCACGCTGGCGGTTGCAGCCTGCGGAGCTGGAGCGGTTGGCGGTCGTGCAGGGGGAGTTGCTCGAGCGGGCGGCCGCGCGCGTGGTTCCAGGCGGCGCACTGGTCTACAGCACGTGCAGCCTCGAACCGGAGGAGAACGGGGCGGTGGTAGCGCGGTTTCTCGCGGGGCACCCGGAGTATCGCCTGGAGACCGAACGCGAGCTATGCCCGTTCGTCGAGGCGGTGGACGGGGCCTATGCCGCCCGGTTGCGCCGGGCAGTTCAGGCTTGAAACCGGGGCGATTTACGGGCGTTCTTGGGAGCCGGTGACCACGTCCGCCGCCAACCGGAGCCAGCTCGACCCGCCCGCGGTTCTGCCGCTGTCGGTGCCGCGTGCGAGCAGGTGGTCGAGTCTGAGGCGTTCAGGCGCGGCGGGTTGGGGCGGTGCCGTGCTAGCGGCAGTGATGGCGTTGGAGATTGGGGTGAGCGTGGCTCGAGCTACGCCGGGCACCAAGCTCTGGGACTTCACGACGGGGGCGCCTGTGCATTCGTCTCCAGCCATTGGCCTCGACGGCACGATCTACTTCGGCTCGATGGATCGGAAGCTCTACGCCCTGACGGCGGGTGGCGCCAAACGCTGGGAGTTTCTGACGGGCGGCGGGATTCAGTCTTCGCCGGCGTTGGGAGCGGACGAGACCGTGTATGTGGGTTCGTTGGATGGCAAGCTCTACGCCGTGTCGCCGACCGGCCTGCTGCGGTGGCAATTCGCTGCGCGCGGGCCGGTGGCGTCGTCGCCGGCGGTGGGCGCCGATGGGACGCTCTATTTCGGCGCGCAAGACCGGCGAGTCTATGCCCTCAAGCCCAACGGCCTGCTGCATTGGGAGTTTCTCACCCAAGGCGAGATCGTATCCTCTCCCGCCGTTGCGGCCGACGGCACGGTGTATGTCGGCTCGCGCGACCGGCGTCTGTATGCGCTGGCCCCCAACGGGACCAAGAAGTGGGAGTATGTGGCGAGCGGCGAGATCGAGTCCTCGCCGGCCCTGGGTGCCGGGGGTGTCATCTACTTGGGCGTGGCGGACGGCGCGTTCTGTGCCGTGGCGCCGGCCGGACACCTGCTCTGGGTCCACCGGACCAGCCAGCCCGTGTACTCCTCGCCGGCCGTGGGGGTGGACGGCGTGGTGTACTTTGGCGGCCATGACGAACGCCTGTACGCCCTGAACCCCGACGGCACAGTCCGCTGGGCGACCGCGCTGGGGCTGCGCGTGGGGCATTCGTCGCCCGCGCTGGCTGCGGACGGGACCGTGTACGTGGGGGCGTTGAATGGGCAGTTCTTTGCCCATCACGCCGACGGGACGCGGCGCTGGGCTTACACGGTGGGTTCTGACGTCACCTACTCGAGCCCGGCGGTGGCGGCGGATGGCACGGTCTATTTCGGCGCGAACGATGGTAAGCTCTATGCCCTGCGTGGGACCGCGGAGTTGGCCGGGCAGGCCTGGCCGATGTTCCGGCGCGACACGCGCCACTCGGCCAGCGGATTCGCCGAGCGCGACCTGCCTGCGGCTTACTCGGGCGGCGTGCCGTTCACCGTCACGCTCTCGGCTACGCTGCCTGCGAGCGTGGTCTTCTACGTTGTCGAAGACACGCCCCCGGCCAACTGGCAGGTCGGCGAGATCAGCCACAACGGCTCCTTCGACCCGAACCGACTCTGTGTCCGGTTCGGCCCGTTCTTCGATGGGGCGCCGCGCCGGCTCAGCTACCAGGTCACTCCGCCGGTGGGCGAAGCGGGCAGCCGAACCTTCCGGGGAACGACCTGGGTCGATGGCGCAGCCCGGTTCATGGGAGGCACCCACAGGATCGACTCCCAACCGTTGCATCCCGCGGACAGCATCGCCTTCGATCGCTGGATCGCGCTCGAGGAGATCACGGGGTACGGCGCGGCCTGGAAACGGGGGGCCAACTGGGCCATCGGGCCCAACCCTGTCCCGAACGCGTATCTGGCCCGGGCGATCGGCCTATGGCGCTCCGGCGAGGCTTACCAGTATGACACGAACTTCAGCTTGCCGCCTTGGTGGTGGGTGCCCACCCCGCCGGCGGCCGCGGGTCTCCCACCGGAGCGGCCGGCGCCAGGAACTGCCGCCCCGAACGGCACCGCCACCGCCGCGCTGCCGTTGACTTATCAACCGGGTACCCCTCTGACAGTCGTGCTCACTGTAACTCCGGACACGAACGTGTGGACCTACGCCCTCGAAGATCAACCACCTGCCGGCTGGGCGATCGGAGCGGTCGAGAACGGTGGCTTTATTGACGCCGCTCGAGGCAAGGTCAAGTGGGGCCCGTTCTTCGATCCCGCGCCGCGAGTGGTTTCGTATCAGGTGACTCCGCCAGCCGACGCAACCGAGGTCGCCGGCTTTGTCGGTTGGGCAGCTTTCGATGGCGTGCTTGGGGGGGTGGCTGGCCAACGGCATGTCTATCCTGGCGCCACGGGGTTGCCGGCGGTGGTGGTGCGCCGCCAGTTGCCGCTGTCCTACTCGCCGGGCGCCAAGCTGACCGTCACGCTGCAGACTGCGGAGCTGCCGCTGCCGGGTTTTCTGATTGTGGAAGACGCGCCTCCGCGCGGCTGGGCGGTTACCGATGTGAGCCATGGGGGTACCTTCGACGCTGCGGCGAAGGTGGTCCGATTCGGACCCTTCTTGGACGGTGTGCCGCGCGCCCTCAGCTACGGATTGACGCCGCCGGTTAGCGAATCCGGCCTCGAACAGTTCGCCGGCAGCTTCTTGGTCAACGGCGTGGCGGGTGAGATCGCGGGCGACACGCGGCTGGCCTGGGCGCCGCTGCATCCGGCCGACGTCCAGCCGATCGACGCCTGGTTGACGCTTGCCGAAGTGACGGCCTACGGCGCCGCGTGGCGTGCTGGGTCGGCGTGGTCTGCACCGCCGAACCCGATCCCCGGTGCTTACCTGTCTCGCGCCATCGAGTTGTGGGGCGCAGGCGAGGCCTACCGGTACGACACCAACTTCGCCACGCCGCCCCTCTGGTGGGTGTCAGCGGCGGATCCCGCCGCCGTGGGCTTGCCCCCGGCGTTGCCGCCGCCGGGCACGACCGCCCCCAACGGCGTCGTCACCGCCGCGCTGCCGTTGATTTATCAACCGGGTGCCTCTCTCACGGTCGTGCTCACCGTGCTGCCTGACACCAACGTGTCGGCGTACGCGGTCGAAGACGAACCGCCCGCCGGTTGGGTCGTGGCGCGTGTGGACGGCGGTGGATTTGCCGACGCCGCGCGAGGCAAAGTCAAATGGGGACCGTTCTTCGATGCGGCGCCGCGGGTGCTCACGTACCAAGTGACCCCGCCGGGCGAGGCAGTCGAGACGGGTCGATTCCACGGCTGGGTGGCTTTCGATGGGGTGTTGGGAGAGGTTGGGGGGCAGCGTGAGACACATCCGAGCACGACGGGGCTACCGGCGGTGGTGGTCAGCCGTCGATTGCCGCCCGCCTACTCGCCCGGCGCGACGCTTACCGTCACGCTCGAGACGGCGTCGCTGGATCCGCCGGCCGCGCTCGTGGTCGAGGAGAGTCCGCCTCGCGGTTGGGTGGTGGGCGACATCAGCGACGGCGGTACGTTCGATGCCGCCGCGCGGTGGGTGCGCTTCGGACCGTTCCTGGACGGGACGGCGCGGATCCTCACGTACACCCTAACACCGCCGATAGCGGCGACGGGAACGGAGCCGTTCGCCGGTCGTTTTTTAGTGAACGGCGTGAGAGGGTTCGTAGCGGGCGATGTGCGGCTCGCGATGGCGCCGCTGCACCCGGCCGATCTGCAACCGATCGACGGCTGGCTCACGATGACTGAACTGACCGCTTACGGCGCGGCGTGGCGATTGGGCACGGTCTGGTCGACGCCGCCGAGTCCGATTACCGCACCCTATCTGTTGACGGCCATCGCCCTGTGGCAGTCTGGCGAACGCTACCGGCATGAGCCGGCCATCCCGACCGCCCCGGACTGGTGGCTCAGCGCGCCGGGAGAAGTGCCCGGCGACCAGTGGCCGGCGGGTCTGCCGCCTGGAGTCGTGACCACCAACGGCACCGTGGAAGCGGAGGTGCCCGCGTTTTTCGAGCCCGGTATCGCGTTCACCGTGTCACTCGCGGTCACGCCTGCCACCGGGGTGGTCGTCTACGCTGTCGAGGAGAGCCCACCTGCTGGATGGGCGGTGTCGGAGATCACCGCCGGCGGGCGACACGACACCTGGCGACACAAACTGAAATGGGGTCCATATTTTGACGCGATGCCCCGCAGGCTGGCGTATCGACTGCTGCCGCCCGCCGAACCGCCCGAGGTGGGGCGGTTCGGGGGCGGAGCCGCCTTTGACGGGGCGGGCAGCGCGACGGTTGGCCGGCGGCAGACCTTGCTCAAGGAAAGCCGTGTGTCGCCTGAATTCACGTCGGCTCGGCGGGTGGTTGGCGGAGGGATCGAGGTCGTCCTGGCGGGGATTCGCGGCGAGGTCTATGTCTTGCAGGCCTCGACGAACCTGGTGGCCTGGCGGACCGTAGCCACTCTCACCAACACGCTCGGGACGGTCAACTACCACGATACCGCCGCTGCCGCTACCCCACAGCGCTACTACCGCGCTTACTGGCCTTAAGCCAGTACCCGGCGCGCAGGCTGGCGGCTAGGCAGGCTCCCGAGGCGGCACGACCACTTCAAGGGCCGCGGGCTGAATGGTGAACGTGGCGGGCGTCCGCCCGCCCGGGTCGCCATCCAGCAAGACTTCGGTTGCGGGTGCGGCCTCGAGCGTCAGTTGCCGGCCGCGGAAATACTGGACCTTAGGATGGCTCGGGTGGGTGCCCCGCAACAGGCGCGGGAAACAACGTAAAGCGCCCCACCGGCCCACGTCCGCCACCAGACAAAACTCGAGCCAGCCGTCGTCCATCCGCGCCCCGGGCGACAGACGCATCATGCCGCCACCGGCCCACTCGGCGTTGCCGGCGCTCACGTGCAGGAATCGGCCGGCGTAGGCGGTGCCATCGATGGTCAACTGCAACCACGGGGCGCGGAAGCCGTACAGCGCGCGGAAGAAGCCCACCGAGTAACTGAGGCGCCGGCCAAACCAGCGTTTGACCGCGGGTGTGGTCAGGCGCAGCAGGTCGCCGGCAAGACCCACCGCCGCAAACACCAACGCATGGCGAGTGGAGGCTCCCCCTGGCCCAGCCAGGCCAACCTCGATCAAGTCCAGCTTACGCGTTTCGCCCGCGACGATGGCGCGGACCGCTTGGGGAATGGTGGGCAAGCCGAGTTGGGTGGCCACATCGTTCCCGGTGCCCAGCGGCACGATCCCCAACCGCGCCCGAGGGTCACCGGCCAAGCGCAGCCCATGAGCGACCTCGTTCACCGTGCCGTCGCCGCCCGCGGCGGCGATCACGGCGCGCCCCGGCGCTTGCTCGCGGGCGAGTTCAATCGCGTGCCCGGGATGCTTGGTCTCGCGCACCTCGAACCGCGCGCCCGCCGCGCGCAACGCTGCCGTGGCCGACTCGAGGCGGGACCGGCTTTGTCCCCCGGCGGCGCTTAGGTTGGCGATAAGCAGCAGGGGCGCGTGCATGGCATAGGGACCCCGCCGTGGTCGGGCCGGTGGGCGGCGGAACGTGGGGGGGTGGTCGCGCCGCCCGTCAATACACCTTGCGGAGGTGCGAAGGCAGGATGTTGAGCTCCGTGCGGTACTTCGCCACCGTGCGGCGGGCGATCATGATGCCTTTCTCGCTGAGCCGCTTGACGATCTCCTCGTCCGAGAGCGGTTTGGCCTTCTCCTCCTGAGCGACCAAGTCGGAAATGATGCCTTTAACGCTCTCGTTGGACATGCCCACACCGCTGGCGGTCGGGATGCCCGAGGTGAAGAAATACTTCATCTCGAACACGCCCTGGGGTGTCTCGATGTACTTGCCGGCGACCGCGCGGCTCACGGTCGTCTCGTGGACGCCCACCACCTCGGCCACCTGCGACATCGTCATGGGCTTGAGCTGGGCCACGCCTTTGTCCATGAAGTCCCGCTGCCGGTTCACCAGTTCGCGCGCGATGTTCAGAATGGTGCTCTGGCGTTGGTGGAGGCTCTTGATCAGGAACTTCCCGGCGCGAATCTTGTCGCGGATGTACTCGCGCACCTCGGTCGAGCTATCCGGCTGTGCCATGAGGTCTTTATAGGTGTTGCTGATGCGCAGATGGGGCACGGCGTCGTTGTTCGTGGTGACCGTGTACTCAGCTCCGACCCGCTGGACGAATACCTCCGGCACCACATAAAGGTGGTCATCGGACATGAAGTCGCGGCCCGGCCGCGGCTCGAGGTGGCTGATGCGCTCGGCGGCCTGCTGCGCCTCCTCGACCGCCAGGCCCAGCGCCCGCGCGATCTCCGGGAAACGCCGTTTGCCCAACGCCTCCATGTGATCGCGCACGATGGTGTACTCGACCGTCGGTTGCCGGCCCGCCCGCTCGAGTTGCAGCAGGAGACACTCCCGCAGGTCCCGGGCCCCGACGCCCGGCGGGTGAAAGCCCTGAATGACTTGCAGGACCGCCAGAATCCGATCCGCGGGGATGTTGGTCGAAAAGGCCAGCTCATCAATGCTGGCCTGCAAGTAGCCGCGATCGTCGATGTTCCCAACGATCATCTCCGCCACCGGATACTGGTCCGGCGTCAGGTCCGACATCCGGACCTGCTCGAGCAAGTTCTGCTGCAGGGACGTGCTGGCCACGATCGAGTCGAACATGTACTGGCGGCGCTCCTCTTCCTCGTCGCTGCCGCGCATCGGCACGTTGGTCTGGGCAAAGTAGTCGCGCCATTCCTGGTCGAGTTGGGCGAGTCGCTCGAATTCAGCCTGAAAATCGTCCGCGACCGCACTGGGCCGATCCGTGGCCGGGTCGAAGGTGACGTCCGCCGGCGGTTCGGTCGGGTCCGCATAATCCGGTTCCCCACCCTCGCCGCTCTCGCGTTTGGCCTCCTGACTTAGCTCCGCTACGGTCGCTTCCTCGAGCACAGGGTTCTGTTGCAGCTCCTGCTCGACCATGGCCTTGAGTTCGAGGATGGGGGCTTGCAACAGCGCCAGCGACTGCTGGAGCTGCGGCGCCAGCACTTGCTGGAGCGACATCTTCTGTGAAAGATGCAGGCCCTGTGCCATGGACTGCATGATAGGAACTTGGGCCCTTTCCACAAGCGCGAACTGCCAGTGCGGCGCCCGGAGGGCCTGGTTCGCTCGGGCGCACCCATCGGAGCCGCGACGCGCGACGCCGGCACTCGTGCGGCGGCTAAAAAGCGTTGCCCGCCGCGCATGCCCTGCCTAACGTCCGCGTTGTGTCCGTCCGTTTCACCATCCTCGGCAGCGGTTCAGGCGGCAACTGCGCCTACCTCGAGACCGACGAGACCCGTCTGCTGATCGACGCCGGGTTCAGCGCGCGGCAGATCCGCCAACGGTTGGCCAGTCTCGAACGCTCGCCCGAGACGCTCGATGGCATTCTCATCACGCACGAACACGCGGACCACATCCAGGGTCTGGCGGTCTTGTGCGCCAAACTCGATGTGCCGCTGTACTGCAACCGCCTCACCCACGCCGCCGTCGAGGCGACGTTCGCCACCCGTTTCCCCTGCCGCTCCTTCCTCACCGGCGCGGCCTTCGACGTCGGCGACATCGGCGTCGAGACGTTTCCAGTGCCGCACGATGCCCAGGATCCAGTCGGCTTCTTGCTTCGCACGCCGGCCGGTAACGTCGGCTTTCTCACCGACCTCGGCCATGCCACCCGGTTGGTGGTCGAGCGAGTGCGCCCGGCCCACGTGCTCGTCCTCGAGACCAATCACGACGTGCAACTGCTCCAAAACGATCCCCGCCGCCCCTGGAGTGTCAAACAACGTATCCTGAGCCGGCACGGCCACCTCTCGAACGCTGCCGCAGCCGCCCTGGCCGAGGAAATCGTCTCGGCCGACCTGCGCCAGATTTACCTGGGCCACCTGAGCCGCGACTGTAACCGCCCCGAGCTGGCTTTGGGCGCCGTGGCCAGCGGATTGGAGCGCCTTGGCGCCACGCACGTGCGCCTCCAGCCCACCTCGCAAGATCGCCCCAGCCCGACCCTGCACCTCTAGCTCGGGCTCTCCCTCGACGCCTCGAGCTCGACCACGCAGTCCGCTGCCCAGCCCGCGGGCCCACAGGCGAACGTCGTTCCCGTCCACGCTCGGTTCATCCTCCGCGACAGTAACAACAGATTCATGAATGTTAGGCGAAGGACAAAAAAGGCGAAACGATGGACAAACCAGGTGTGGTCGAGGTGGCCTGTACCGCGTTAAGTCGGCCGCGTCAAACCGCCGAGCACGCGCGGCCGCGCCGGTCGCCGCTGGCGCGCGCTGGCGGCTGCGTCAACCACTATGAACGCGAACCGTGATCGGACCGCTTGGCTCCAGGGCGGCCAAGCCCACTGCCAGGTCGGCCCACAACGACAGGATCGACCGCATCGTTTGGTGCTCCTGGGCGCCCCTGGCGTCGGTAAGGGCACTCAGGCCGAGCTCCTCGGCGAACGCCTCGGCACCTGTCACCTCTCGACTGGCGACGTCTTCCGGGCCGCCAAATCCCTCGCCGAGGGCGAGCGCAGCCCCGGGTTGGAGGCGGCACTCGAGTATATGCGCAAGGGCGAGTTGGTGCCGGACAGCACCGTCCTCGAGTTGGTGCGGGAGCGAGTGCGGTGTTTGCGGTGTCCGGGCGGCTTTCTGTTGGACGGTTTTCCGCGCACGGTGGCGCAGGCGGAGGCGCTCGAACAACTGTTGGCCGGAGAACGGGTGGCGCTCGAGGCCGTGCTGAGCTACGATCTGCCGCTCGATGAGATCGTGGACCGCCTGAGCGGTCGTCGCACCTGTGGGACCTGCAAAGCCGTCTGGCATGTCACCGCCCGACCGCCTCGTGTGTCGGGCGTGTGCGACCATTGCGCCGGTCAACTCTACCAGCGCGAGGACGATCGCCCCGAATCGATCCGGGTCCGCATGGCCGCCTATACCTCGAGCACCGCGCCGTTGACCGAGTTCTACCAACGCAAGAACCTGTTGCGTACCGTCCCCGCCCACGGCTCGCCCGAAGACATCTTCCAGCGTACTTTGGCCGTGCTCGCGGTCTGAGCCTTCAAGTCATGCGGCCCCAGCGCCGCGCGGTCGGCTGCCCGTGCCGATGCCGTCTCTGGGAGACTGCCGCGAAGAGGTACCTGGAGCGCGGACCCGCGCAGCGAACGGTGGGTCGCGGCGCAGGAACTGGCGAAAGGAGTTGCGGGCCTGGACGCCACCTCGTTAGCTTTCGGCCATGTTTTCGCACGTTGTCATCTTCTGGACCAAACCCGGGGTCAGCCGCGCGGTCGAGGACTTGCTCGACGGTGCGGAGCGTTACTTGCGCCCGATCCCCGGCATGCTCCACTTCCACGTCGGTAAGATGGTCGCCAGCCCGCGCGGTGTCGTCGACCAGACCTATCAGGTGGCCCTCAACATCAGCTTCCCTGCCAAAAAGGCGCACGACCAATACCAAGCGCACCCCCTCCACCTTGAATTCATCGAGAAGGTCTTTGAGCGGTGCTGCAAAGCGGTCGTCGTCTACGACTTCGAGTAAGCCGTCCCCGCCGTCGCCCAGGTGCGCGGCCCGCCGCGGCGCTCGACGAGTGGGCTGGTGCCCCTTCCAGCTTGCGCCGTGGCCGGGCGGTTCCTATGTTGGCGGGCATGAAACCGAGTGCGCTTCTGCGAGCCACGCTCCTGCTGGGGTGGTTGGCCGTGCTATCCGGCCTCTGCGCTGCCCGCACCTGGGCCCAAAACCCGGCCGCCGAGGCCGCGGCTCGGCAGGCCGAAGAAGAACGTTACCTACGGCTCAACGCCGCCATCGAAGATCTCCAGGCCTCCTTCGCCGCCCTCCAGCGCCGCGTCGCCGCCCTCCGCGACGAGCTCCAAGCCGCCCGCGAGGAACAAGCGGCCGCTGCACGCACTTACGTCACCCGCGCCGAACTGCAAGATGTGATCGAGCGCCTCCGCGAGCTCGACCGCAAGCGCGAGGAGGATCGCAAACTGATCTTGGACGAAATCCGCAAACTCGCTCAGGTCCCGCTGCCCGAGCCGCCCAAACGAGCGGCTCCGCCCGAACCGATGCCCCCACCCGCCGCCAAAGGCTATAAGTACCTCATCAAGCAGGGCGACACCCTCGATGCCATCATCGCGGCCTACCGCAACAATGGCGTCAAGGTTGGCCTCGACCAAGTCCTCCAAGCCAACCCGGGCATCAAGCCGACGGCCCTTCAGATCGGCCAGGAGGTTTTCATCCCGGACCCCGCGCTCAAGTAGAGTGAGCCTCGTCCCGAGCAAGCGGAAAGAACCCCTGATGGGCTGCCCCCGCCACCTTCCCCTTCTCCTTCTCCCTGGCTTTGCCGGCCTACCCGCTGATGCTCGTTCCGAACCCTCATCCGTATGGCCTTTGACTCCTTCGCCCAGTTCCTCCGTCACCTCGAGCGCGAGGGTGAGCTGAAACGCGTGTCCGTCCCGCTCGCCACCGAGCTCGAGATCACCGAGGCGGCCGACCGCCAAATGAAGTCGCCCGGTGGCGGCCAGGCCCTGCTCGTCGAGCAGCCTACGATCCACGGGCAGGTCTCGCCCTTCCCCGTTGCGATCAACACGCTAGGGTCGTGGAGGCGAATGGCCCTGAGTCTGGGCGCCGACACCGTGGACGAGGTTGCCACCGAGTTGGGTTCGTTGATGAAGGCCAAGCCGCCGACGGGTTTCCAGGAAGCTGTCAAGTTGCTGCGGACCGCCCTCGACCTGCGCCACGCCAAGCCGAGGTTGGTGAAGGATGGCCCCTGCAAGGAACTTCGCCATCGCTTCGAACCGCCACCCAGGCGCACCGAACCGTGGCCGAAGGCGCCCGAGGTCGCTGACCTGAACGGCAAAGGCGCCAGCCCACCAGCGCCCGCGAGTGCCCCGCGGAGCGGCAAGGACACCGCCCGCTGCCCCACCCTCCTGGACCTGCCCATCCTCCGCTGTTGGCCCCTCGATGGCGGCCGTTTCATCACGCTCCCGTGTGTGGTCACCAAGGACCCCGACACCGGCGAGCGGAACGTCGGCATGTATCGCATGCAGGTCTATGACACCCAGACGACCGGGATGCACTGGCAACTCCAAAAGGTGGGCGCCCGCCACGGCCGCAGGTACCTCGAGACCGGCACCCGCATGCCCGTCGCCGTGTTCCTCGGGGGCGATCCCGTCTTCACCTTCTGCGCGACCGCCCCGCTCCCGGACGGCCTCGACGAGTTCCTCCTGGCCGGTTACCTCCGCAAGAAGTCCGTCGAGCTCGTCAAGTGCGAGACCCACGACCTCGAGGTCCCGGCCACGGCCGATGTGGTGATCGAAGGCTACGTGGATCCGCTCGAACCCTTGCGCGAGGAAGGCCCGTTCGGCGATCATACGGGGTTTTACACGTTGCCCGAGCCGTACTCGGTCTTCCACATCACGGCCATCACCCACCGTAAGGACGCCGTGTATCCCGCAACCATCGTGGGCCTCCCGCCCATGGAGGATTTCTACATCGGCAGCGCGTCCGTCAGACTCTTCCTCCCCGTCATCAGGATGAACTTTCCCGAGATCGTGGACCTCGCCTTGCCGGCCGAAGGCGTGTTCCACAACCTCGTCTTTGTGAGCATCCGCAAGACCTACCCCATGCAAGCCTACAAAATCATGCACGGCCTGTGGGGCATGGGCCAGATGATGTTCACCAAGTACCTCGTCGTCGTGGACGACGACGTCGACGTGCACAATACCAGCGAAGTCCTCTTCCGCCTCTGCGCCAACACCGACCCGCAACGCGACAGTCTTTTTACCAAAGGACCGGCCGACGTCCTCGACCACGCCACCAGCGAGATCGCCTGCGGCACCAAGTTGGGCCTTGACGCAACCAAAAAGCTCCCCGGCGAAGGCTTCAAACGCCTCTGGCCGCCGCTTCTGAAAATGGAACCTGCAGTGAAGGCGAAAGTGGAAAGGCTGTTCAATCCGTAGCCGCCCATCAGCGGCAACTTCACCGGCATGAAACCTGCCACCCGTCCGGCAAGCGGTCCAGACCCGCTAAGACGCAAAAGGTCTGCTTACCCCTCTTGCCTCACTCGACTCAGGAAGGCGTGTAACGGTGGTAGGTCTCGATCCGGCGATCGGTTGCCTGTTCCGGTTCGTCGAGTTGCGCCGCCAACGTCAACCCCTGAGCGGCCGCGCGATAAACCCACGTTTGCGGTAGCGGTGCAGCTTCCCGGGCCGTGGTGGCCCCGGGTGTTGGCGGGCGCAACATCTTGAGGATCCAAAACGGTCCGACGTGCTCGGAGACCGCAACGGTGGTGCGCGATCGCACGGGGCCATCCCCTTCCGCCCGGCTCAGATCCAACACCTCTCTTGTCAACTTGAGAACCGGCTGGCACCAACGCCCCCCTCCCTTGGATGCCTCCTGCACCCAGGTCCCCTGGACCTCTTCCAGTTCGGGCTCGCCCGGCGTGCTGTTGCCTGCCGCAGCCGCGGCGTTGCCGCGGGGTTCGCCCCCCTCCGCCCGCTCCTCCGTTGGCAGGGCGGACGGCGCCCCAGGTATGCCCGCGTGCTCGTGGTCGGCCTGGGCGACCGAGACGGCGGGACGTTCCAGCAGGGTCAGCCCCAGAGTCAACAGATACGTCATCCAGAAGGACCCCAAACAGACCAGCGCCAACATCAGGCTCTTCTCGAATTCGAGGTCGCTTGGCGCGATATACAAAGACACCAACAACGCGCCGGGGAACACCAGGGCCACCAGCACGTACTCCCACCGCCACCGTCGACTCGACCCGGCCATCATCCCGACGATGGCCCCGCACATGATCGTGCCCAGGAAGCTAAACACCAACGTCACCAGCAGGACACTGGACACCAGAAAGGCTCCGACCCCGACGGACCGCCATACGGCACCGGCAAAGAAACGATTCATCGTTCCCAATGGTTCAGCGGGCTGATGCAAATCATTATGCCCATCGTCTCCCCTCAGTCAAGCCCCTGCCTGCGCCAGTCCGTGCCCGCCGCCGCGATCGCTATGGCGCCGAAAACCCACGTGCCCCGTGGACGCGCGGGTCGGCCGGGTCTACCACGGCCGGTCCGATCTGTGGAGGGAGAGGAGGATCAACGCTGTGGCGGTTGCCCTTGTTGCGGCGGTACCGGCAGCGGCGGCCAAGGCGCGCAGACCCCCACCAATATGACAGTGTTATGATAGTTGACACCTCAAATTTGCATGATCAACCTCACGACCGACACTCGTTCAGTCCGTTATGAGAATCGCCTGTATCGTAGTCGAGAAACCTGCCGCCGCCTCATACGGCCGTGGCTCTCGCATCGTTATCGGTCTCCCAGAAGTCTACTACCCGAATCCTTAGCGAGGTGCTTGAGGGCTGCCATCGCGGGTGAAACCCGGCAGGCGCCCTGTGGGGCGCGGATCGTCAGATCCGCTCGGCGGACGCGATCGTCCGCGCTCCGCCTCGCTAAGGATTCTTGTCTACTAATGTCCAGTGTTTTTATTGTTGACAGTCTGTTACCTCTCGGGTATCTTCCGAACCCAAACCCATGAGAAAGACCCGTATCAAAGTCAAAGGCCGCACGGCCGTTTACCACTGCGTCTCCCGCATTGTCGGCGCCCAACGCCTCCTGGATGACCTCGGCAAAGAAACCTTGGTCAGGCTCCTCCGGCGCCTGGCCACCTTCTGCGGCCTCGAGGTCATCACCTACTGCATCATGTCCAATCACTTCCATGTCCTGGTCCGCGTCCCGGCCGAGC
>VHCO01000061.1 GCA_016871715.1 Verrucomicrobiota bacterium | reverse complement strand
TGAACCCGGTGCTGTTCCCGCTGCACCCGCTTGAGCAACTCCGCATGCGAGGCGAACGCTCCGCCGTCGGGTGTCTGCACCTCCAAGCCGTCGCGGTCCGGCCAAAAACGCACTTTCAGCCGGGGACTCTCGTACCCCTCGACCTGCTCGATGGGTTCGAGGGTCTCGCCCCGGCGCACCCACGCGCGGAGTTGGTGGTTGTCGGGATCGTATTCGTAGTATTCCTCGACGCCCCAGCCCGCGTAGGCCAGCCGCTTATCCATCATCTGCCCGGCGGTGTTCGAGGGGGACAAAACTTCAACCACGACTTGCGGGGGCAAACCGCCCTCCTCCCACTGCTTATAGCAACGGCGTGGGCCGGGCGGGCGGCCAAAGACGACCATGGCATCCGGTGCGAAGGACAGATCGGGCCGCCCCTCGACGGGGTAACAGAGGAGGTCACCGGCCACGAACACATCGAGTCGATCCTGAAACATCGACTTGAGATTCTCGACAAAGAAGACGATCCACTTGAACTGCTCGGTGTTCTCGGCCATAGGCTTGCCATCCGACTCGGGGTACTGGATCTCCCCCGGCTTGGGCCAAGGGCGGCGACTCAAGATCTGGACTGACATAACGGCAGGATGAACCCACCCCGCGCGCTGCGGCAAGCCCATTGTTGTGCCGTCGTGCATGACCCGAATCCTTAGCGAGGCGAAGCGCGGACGGTCACGTCCGCCCAGCGGATCTGACGATCCGCGCCCCACAGGGAGCCTGCCGGGTTTCACCCGCGATGGCAGCCCTCGAGCACCTCGCTAAGGATTCGGGTAGAGAGTCTGAACCAGGGATTCCACTTCACAGCCGCTAGTGTTCCTAGTAATTTCGCCACGCCACTTCCGTAAGAAACAGGAATCGCTTATATGTTGTCGGCAGGACGCATCAGCTTCGGTCCTCGCGCAACGCCTTCGGCACCGGGTAAGCTGGGGGAGGGCAGGGCCAGGGAGGCGGGCGAAGGCCCGGGTTCTACATCGGCGGCTGCTGCCTCGCTGGACCGAGGAAGCGCCACGCGCAAGCGGGGCCGTTGCTTTCGCGCGGTTTGGAGCCTCGTGCCGCCGCTGCTGGCCGCGCCGCCTGCGGGCATGGCTCACCTAGCCACCGCCAGTCTGGCCCGCGAATATGCCGTCACCGTTTTCGATCAGGAAATGGGGATGTGGAAGTTCGCGCTCGCGTCGCTGGCGCAGACGCCCGATGGTTGGCTGTGGTGGAGCGCGTTCGGGAGTATGGGGCGTTTCGATGGCACGCGTTTCGAGGAGTTCAGCGCCTGGTCCAGTCCGGCATTTGAGCAAGCCTGGACCCGCGCCTTGTTCGCCGACCGGCGGGGACGGCTCTGGGCAGGCTGCGAGGGTCGGATTCTGTGCCACGAAACCAATACCTGGCGTGTTTTCGCCGCCGCGGAAGGCGTAGGCCGTGGGCTCTTCAACAACCTCACCGATGACGCCCAGGGCGCCCTTTGGGCTGCGTCTGCCAACGTGATTCTGCGCGAAACCGGGACGCGCTTCGCGGCGGTGCCCTTGCCGCAAGGCCGGCAGGAGCGGGGTTTCCGACTCGCCACGGACCGGATCGGGACGGTGTGGTGCAGCAGCGATTTGTATCTGGGCCGCTTCGAGCAGGGTGGTTGGGTCCAGGTGCTGGACGAGGCGCAGACACAGACCAACCGGGTGGTCGGGATGGCGCCGGCCCGGGCCGGGGGGTTCTGGGCCGGGTGTGAGAACGACATCAAGCTGTGGCGGGAGGGCGGTTGGGCGAAGGCCCTGCTGCGGCCGGAGGGCTTTCGCGCGGATCCGGTTGCCCTGCTCGAGGATTCGCGCGGCAACCTCTGGGCGGGCGGGTGGCGCAGCGGCCTGCTGATTTATGGCGCCGACGGGCAGGTCCGCTCGATAACGGTGCGAGAGGGTTTGCCCAACAATTCGATCACCGATCTGTTGGAGGATGCCGAGGGCAACATCTGGTTCAGCTCGAATGGCGGCGGGTTATCCGCCCTGCGGCCGCTCGTCTTCCAAACCTACGGGCCGGAGGCCGGCGTGGCTCAAGTGGTCAACTGCGTGACCGAAGCCGCCCCAGGCCGCATGGTGTTGGGCACCCAGGGCGACGGATTGCTGTGTTGGGAGGCCGGACAGTTGAGCCGGCACGCTTCGTGGCCGGAGACTAACGGCATAGCGGCAGCCGTCATTGGGACGGTGCTCAAGGACCGACACGGCGACCTTTGGGTCGGCTGCTATCTTGATGGTCTGAAGCGCGTCTTTGGCGTTGCTGGCGGCGTGGAGCATATGGAGCATATCTCGCCGGCGCAGACCGGGGCCGGCACGATCAAGTCCTTGTTCGAAGACCGGCAAGGGCGGTTGTGGATCGGGACGGTCGCGGGTCTGGCGGTGCGGGAGGAGGGTCAGTTCAGAGTTTGCCCACCCGAGAGCGGTTTGCCGCATATGATCGTGCACGCCATTAGCCAGGACCGCGACGGCCATATCTGGGTGTGCGGTTCTGGCTACGGGCTATTCCGGGAGCAAGCGGGGCGTTTTGCCAGATTCCCCGTCCCTGGCCTCGACACCAATGCCTCCTTTCGCGCGCTGCTCGCGGGCCGGGACGGCAGCTTGTGGGTGGGCACCGCCCAGCGCGCCCTGGGCCGCATTCAAGGAACCAACTGTTTTGTCTATGGCGAAGTCCAGGGACTGCCACCCTTCAGCATTTACGGGATGCTGGAAGACGACTCGGGCTATCTCTGGTTGGGCGGTTCGCCCGGTGCGGCGCGCGTTCGCCTGACCTCCCTGGACCGCGTTCGCGCGGGTGCCCAGGCGCAGATCGAGTGGCAGGTCTTTGGGCGGCTGGAAGGTTTTCCCGGTCCGCTGAGCTATAGTTTCCAGCCTGCCTGTTGGAAGGCGAGCGATGGCCGGCTTTGGTTCGCCGCGGTCCGCGGGTTGGGGGTGGTGGATCCAAGCGCCCTCCCACCGCCGCCGCCGCCGCCCGTGGTGGTGATCGACCAGGTGCAAGTGAACTCCGAGCCGCCCATCCAGAGGCGGGAACTCGGCCAACCCGGCAAAGAAATGCGGCTGCCGCCTAACACCCGACAGGTGGCGGTCCAGTACTCGTTTGTGCGCTTGGGCCAACCCGGGCGGGTCCGGTTCCAACAACGCCTCCGCCGGGAAGACCCGTGGCAGGATGTGAGCGCATCTCGGCCAGTCTTGCTGCGCGACCTGCGGCCCGGCAACTATGAGTTCGGCGTGCGGGCGGCAGACCATGACGGGCCTTGGGGACACGCTGCGGCGGTGGCGTTCGTGGTGCGCCCTTATTATTGGCAGACGAGCTGGTTCTGGGCGGGGCTGCTGCTGCCGGCAGCGGCCATAGCGTGGCGCGCCCACGGCTGGCGCATGGCCGCGGTCGAGCGTCGCCGCCAAGCCCAGGCCGACTTCTCGCGTCAATTGATCGATTCCCAAGAGGCCGACCGCAAACGCATGGCTCGCGAACTGCATGATGGCCTCGGTCAGAATCTCATCGTCATCAAGAACCGCGCCCAACTCGGCCTCCAGCATCTGGATCCGCCAGCCCCGCTGGCCGCGGAGTTGCGCCAAATCTCACACGCCGCCAGCCAAGCGCTCGAGGACATGCGCGCCACAGCCCATGCTTTGCATCCCTACGAACTGGACCGGTTCGGCCTCAAGCAAGCCCTCGAGGCGCTAACTCAGCGGGCTGCAGAAGCCTCGCCCACCAAGTTCTTAACCGATCTCGACAGCCTCGACGGCCTCCTGAAACCGTCAGACCAGTCCCACTTCTTCCGCATCATCCAGGAAGGAATGAGCAATATCCTCCGCCACGCGCGCGCCACCGAGGTCATCCTCGAGGTCAAACACCAGGCCGGCTCGGTGCGGGCCACGCTTTTGGATGATGGCTGCGGTTTCAACCCCCTCGCCGTCGGCACCCCTGGCCAGCTCGGGTTCGGCTTCCAAAGTATGACCGAGCGCGCCCATCTCATCGGCGGCAAGCTGCGAATCCAATCCTCGCCGGGCCGCGGTACGCGCCTGGAATTGACCGTCCCGGTGACCTCCTCGACCCAATGAGTCACTGCATCAGGGTTTGCATTGTCGACGATCACCCCGTCGTCCGCCAGGGCCTGCGGCAGGCCCTCGAGGCCGAGTCGCGCTTGCGCGTGGTGGGCGAAGCGGCTGACGGCGTGACCGCCCTCGAGCAGATCCGCTCCTTGCGGCCGGATGTGGCCGTGCTCGACATCGAGCTGCCCGGCATGGACGGCTTAAACCTGACCCGCAAGCTGCAAGCCCTACGCCAACCTGTCCCGGTCCTGATCCTCAGCATCCACAAAGATGAACCGATCGTGAACGCCGCCCTGGATGCCGGCGTCAAGGGCTACCTCCTCAAAGAGAATGCCATTGCCGAGGCTATCCGCGCTGTCAAAGCCGTGGCCGCGGGCGAGACCTACCTGTGCCCGGCGATCTCCGGCTACCTGTTGCGCCGCCGCCAACGGTCCGAGGCCTTGCTGACGCAAAAGCCCGGCCTCGGCCGGCTCACCCCGATGGAATGTCGCATCCTCCGGCTCATTGCGGACAACCAAACCAGTCGCCAGATCGCCGCGCAGTTGTTCATCAGCATCCGCACGGTCGAGACCCACCGCGCGCACCTCTGCGCCAAGCTCGGCCTGCAAGGGAGCCATCCGCTGCTCCAATTCGCCCTCGAACATAGGTCCGAGCTGGGCGGGGCAGCGTGAGGAAATCAGCGCAGGACAGACTGTTAGATCAAACTCCATGGGTTAAGGCCAGTGTAACAGGTAATTAATACTTGACACTCGGTTCACCCCCCCACCCAGCGCCTGGCTCAGACCTGCCTTGGGCTTTGGGCTCCGGGTGGTCAGGCACCGACCCAAGCGCGGATTGGCGAGGAGGGAGGGGGAAGGCGAGGGGAGGGGATGGTGGCAGTGTTTGGGGCGGGTCGTGCCCCGCGCGGCGGTTGGCTCTCCTCCGCTCCGGTTTCATCCTCGATTCTCCACATTCTCGACTTGGGCCCCTGGGCCGAGCTCTGTGAATCCACTGATCTCGAGTTCAGTGGAGCCACGGAGCCTGAAATCGTGGGATCCACGGATTCCCCTTGGGAGAGGTGGTGGTGGAGAGTGCGGCATTCGTGGCGGCCGAGTGTGTCAAGATTATGCTCGTGGAAGACAGTGCCCAAGCGCGTGAGCTGACGAAGAGTCTGTTCAGAGGATTGCCGGTGGACTGGATCGAGTGCGCCGACGGGCGGGGGGCGCTGGCTGCCTACCGAGAGGCTCAGCCGGACTGGGTGTTGATGGACATCCAAATGCCGGAAGTGGACGGCTTCACGGCCACGCAGCAAATCACCGGCGCTTTTCCCCAGGCACGCGTCCTCATGGTCACGCAGTTCGAGGGGACGCATCTGCGCGCGGCCGCCCGTCGGGCCGGGGCCTGCGGCTACATCCTCAAAGAGAACTTGCTCGAAGCGGTCGATCTGATCCAGGCCCAAAGCCGGGGCAAGCCACCGGGTGCCCGCGTCACCAGCGAGGGCGGCCCCCAGCCGTCTCAAGGCCAAGACTCGAACTCGGCCTCGGGCCGGACGAAACCAAAATGAACGCCCAGCGCGCCAGCGCAACGGCTCCCGCTTCAGGAGCCAGGCTCAGAGGATGGGTCTCCCTGCTCTTGGCGGCGTGGCTTGGGCTGGGAGGGCGGTGGGGGGTGGTGGCCCAAGTGCCCGGGTTGATCGGTCACCAGGGCAACCTGATGGTCGACGGCACCAACTTCACCGGCACGGCTTCCTTCAAGTTCGCGCTGCTCGATGCGGCGGGCGACACGACGTGGTGGAGCCACGATGGGACCAGCAACGACGGCAGCGAGCCCAGTGGCGCGGCGGTATCGCTGGCGGTGATGCGCGGCGCGTTCATGGTGAACCTGGGTGACACGGCTGTCGCCAACATGACGCGGTCGATTCCGGCCAGCGTTTTCACCCGGGACTCGGTTTGGCTGCGGGTCTGGGTGGACGATGGCGTCCGCGGTTTCCAGCGGCTGGTGCCCGACTGGCGGATCACGACCACCGGTTACGCCTTGGTGGCGGATAGCGCCCTGGCACCCCCGGCCAGCGCGACCAACTTCACCGGCCTGATCGCAGGCGAGGTGATCGGTCCGCAATCCGCCACCGTGGTCAGCACGGTGGGCGGCCTCCCCTCCGCACAGGTCGCCGCCGGCGCCCATGCGGCCCAAGCGGCCACCAGCGCGAATACTGCCAACACGGTGGTCCGGCGCAATGCCAGTGGCGACTTTGCGGCTGGGACCGTCACCGCAGTGCACGTCGGTAACGGCGCTGCCTTAACCAAGCTGACGGCCGCTGCGTTGGTGGGCATTGCCCCCCGGGCCACTAACTTCACTGGGCCGCTCGCAGGTGATGTGACCGGCCTGCAAGGAGCGACGGTGGTTAGCGCCGTAGGTGGGGTGGCGGCGGCGGGTGTGGCCTTGGGCGCCAACGCCGCCAACGCCGCCACCAACCGCAATCTCCCCAACGCGCTCGTCCGGCGGGATCCGTGTGACGGCAATTTCGGCGCCGGCTCGATCGCCGCGCGTTTCGTGGGCGATGGGTCCCGACTCACCGGCCTGCCCACCTCCCCGAACCTATACCCTGCCCCAGTGGGTGCGGTGGTCGCGTCGGTCGTCGCCCAAGACCCGGCGCTTTTGGCCGGTGGTTACCAGCAGATCCAGTCGATGATCGCCCCGGCTTGGGTCAACGGGGCCACGGCCAACGCGCCGGCAGCGCGCACGGGACATAGCGGGGTGTGGGATGGGCAACGGTTCATTGTCTGGGGCGGTGCAGTCGGGGCCAATGCCTACACGGCCTCGGGCGGTCTCTACGATGCCACCGCGGATACCTGGACGACGACCTCGACGATCAACGCCCCCGCCGGCCGCAGCGGACACACGGCCGTGTGGACGGGCAACCTGATGCTGGTGTGGGGCGGTCGCGGGTCCGCCGGCTACCTGGGGTCGGGCGGCAGGTTTGCGCCGGGCACCGGGACCTGGCAACCGATCGGCACCGCCGGCGCGCCCAGCGCACGCGAGGGGCACGTGGCTGTGTGGACGGGGAGCCGGATGTTGGTCTGGGGCGGACTGAATTTGTCGGGCTTGCTCGACGACGGCGGGCTCTACGACCCGGTGGCCAACCAATGGAGTGCCTTGACGGTTCCGAATGCGCCGGCGGAGCGTTTTGGGGCGGGAGCGGTGTGGGGCGGTGACCGGTTCATCGTGTGGGGTGGGCAAGGGGTGAGCGGGGCCTTGGCTACGGGCGGTCAACTGCTCTTTTCAGGTGGCGTGCCCAGTCAGTGGCATGCGTTGCCGCTCATCAACGCGCCGTGGGCGCGCAGCGGACATACGGCCCTCTGGGTGCAAGATCGGATGGCGGTCTGGGGGGGGCAGAGCGGCGGAGTGGTCCTTGGGGATGGCGCGGTCTGGGACCCGAGTACCGACCAGTGGCAGAGCATATCGGCCATCAACGCGCCTGCCCCACGCGCCGATCACGCCGCGGTGTGGACGGGGACGGAGATGCTGATTCTGGACGGGGCCAATGCCGCGGGTGACATAGCAAGTGGCGCGGCTTACGACCTTGTGACTGGCGAATGGCGCGCGTTGAGCGGTGTGGGCGGGCCCCTGGCTCGCACCCAACCCGCGGCCGTGTGGACGGGAACGGAGGTGCTGGTGTTTGGGGGCAGGGTTGGCAGCCCACCCGGTCCGGTGGCTGCGCTGCAGCGGTTGGTGCCGCAACCGGCGTGGTACCTCTATCGAAAGTTATGAAACCCGCGTTGGTCCTGGTGATGGCCGTGAGCCTGTTGCCGTGGTGCGGGCGCACGCAGGTGCCCGGCATTCTCAGTCATCAGGGCAAGCTGGTGGTCAACGCCACCAACTTCACTGGCACCGCTCACTTCAAGTTCGCCCTCGTCAACGCGGCGGGAGACGCCACCTGGTGGAGCCACAACGGCACCAGCACGGGCGGCAACCAACCCACCGGGCCGGCGATTTCTCTTCCAGTGGAACGAGGGCTGTATGCGGTGAACCTGGGCGACACGACCGTGCCGAACATGACGCACGCCATTCCACCCAGCGTGTTCACCCACGACTCGGTCTGGCTGCGGATTTGGGTCGATAACGGCATCCTCGGCTTTCAACGACTGCTACCGGATCGACGGATCACGGCTGCGGGGTATGCCCTGGTGGCGGATACCGCCTTAACGCCTCCTGCCTTCGCGACCAACTTCACGGGCTTGCTCGCGGGCGAGGTGACGGGTCCCCAAGGCGCCACTGTGGTCAGCGCGGTGGGCGGTCTGGCGGCCGCGCAAGTGGCCGCTGGTGCCAGCGCCGCCAATGCCGCCACAAGCGCCAACACACCGAACACCGTGGTCTGGCGCAGTCCCGCGGGCGACTTTGCGGCCGGGACCATCACGGCAAACCATGTCGGTGACGGGGCAGGCTTGACGAATCTGACGGCGGCGGCCCTGGTGGGCACAGCGCCGCGGGCCACCAACTTCACGGGCTCGCTGGCGGGTGATGTCAGCGGTTTGCAGGGGGCGACGGTGGTCAACGCGGTCGGCGGGTTGACGGCGGCGAACGTGGCCCTGGGCGCCAACGCCGCCAACGCCGCCACCAGTCTCAACCTCCCCGGCGCCATTGTGCGGCGCGAGGCCGCGGGTGGTCATCTGGCCGCGGGCACGATTAGTGCGCAGTTCGTCGGTGACGGATCCGGTTTGACCAATCTACCCACCTCGCCGGATCGGTACGGTGCGCCGAGGGGGGCGGTATTGGCGTCGGTGCTGCCACAAGACCCCGTGCTGCTGGCCAGTGGCTACCGGCAGATCTGGTCCTTTGCCGCGCCGGCCTGGGTCAACGGGGCTACCGCGAACGCCCCCGCCGCCCGCAGCGGGCACACCGCCGTGTGGGATGGGCAACGGATGATCGTCTGGGGCGGCACCGTCGGCGCGAGCACTTACACGGCCTCGGGCGGCCTTTATGACGCCAACGCCGATGCCTGGACGCCCAGCTCGATCATCAACGCTCCGGCAGGCCGCAGCGGGCATACCGCGGTGTGGACCGGCAGCGAGATGCTCGTGTGGGGTGGCCGTGGGGCAGGCGGTTACCTCAGTTCGGGTGGCCGCTTCGCCCCGGGAACCGGGATCTGGCAGCCCACCAGCGCCGCCGGCGCCCCCACGGCGCGCGAGGGGCACGTGGCGGTGTGGACTGGGACCCGGATGGTGGTCTGGGGCGGCCTGAATCAGTCGGGCCTCCTCGACGACGGCGCGGTCTACGATCCGGTGGCCAACCAATGGAGTGCGTTGGCCGTTCCCAACGCGCCGGAGAAACGCTTCGGAGGGGCGGCGGTTTGGGGGGATGACAGGTTCATCGTGTGGGGCGGGGAAGGGGCGAGCGGAGCGTTGGGCACCGGCGGGCAACTGCTCTTTGCCGGTGGCGCACCCAGCCAGTGGGTGGCCTTGCCGCTGGCTAACGCGCCGGGGGCGCGCACGGGGCATACGGCGGTTTGGGCTCATGACCGGATGGCGATCTGGGGTGGCCAGAGCGGCGGCGTGGTCCTCGGGGACGGGGCCGCCTGGTGCCCGAGTTGCGACCAGTGGAAGAGCCTTTCGATCGCCAACGCGCCGAGCCCGCGCACCGACCACGCCGCCGTGTGGACGGAGACAGAGATGTTGATTGTGGATGGGGCCAATGCCGCCGGCGACCTGGCAACCAGTGCGGCCTACGACTCGCTGACCGAGCAATGGCGCGCGTTGAGCGGCCTGGGTGGGCCGCTCGCCCGTACCAAGCCCGTGGCCGTCTGGACGGGGACGGAGGTGCTGGTGTTTGGCGGCAGTGTCGGCAGCCCGCCCACCGCGGTGGGTGCGCTGCAACGGCTCGCCCCGCAGCCGGCCTGGTACTTCTACCGAAAACTATGAATGCTCCAGTTTTACCGCCAACGCTGCCCCGAACCCTGGCAGCGCCGCACTCCAACCTCGCGCCTCGTCTGGCCGGGGGGCGCTCGACCGCCGCTCCGCCTTCCCGACCGCCCACGGCCCACCCACGCGGCGCGCCAGCGAGCGCCCGCATAACGCGGCACGCTGCCCACCGCAGCCGGCCCGCCACCGCCGGCCCAGAGGCGGCCCGCCAAGCGGGCCTCGAGCGTGCCGCCTGGGCTGTCGGCGTGGTGCGGTGGGCGATGGTGGGGTTGTTGGCCCTCGTTCCGTCAGCGCGCGCCCAATGGTTGACGCAGTCCCTGGCCCTGAAAGCTGGCTGGAACGCAGTTTACCTCCACGTCGATGCCTCCCATGACACGCTCGAGAACTTGGTCGGCGCCGACGTCAACAATCCGATCCTCGAGGTCTGGCTCTGGGCGCCAGCCCCCTCGACTCTGCAATTCGTCCAATCGCCCCAACAGCCGGTGGAAGGGGCGCAGTGGGTGAGTTGGGACCGTAACGCCACCGAGCCGCAGGCGCTCCGGCGGTTGGTCGGCAACGCGAGCTATCTGGTGCGCGTGGCGAGTAACGTGCCCACCTACACCTGGCAGCTCAAGGGCAAACCCCTCGCTGCCTCCTACCAATGGACCACCACCGGCCTCAACTTCTTGGGCTTCCCCACCGTGCCGATCAATCCCCCGACCTTCGAGGCGTTTATGGCCCACGCGCCTGACTTGGCGCAGAACGCCGAGGTCTATCATTATCCGGGAGGCGACCTTGGCCCGGGCAATCCCGCCCGCCTCTACGCCCTCCGCACCACGCGCGTCAACCGCGGCCAGGCCTATTGGATCCGGGCCGGTACGATCTACAACCGCTACTTCGCGCCGTTCGAAGTGGCCTCGAGCGGGTCGGGCGGGGTGGACTATGGCGACTCGCTGAGTGCCTCGAGCTTCCGCCTGCGGAATCTGACGAGCAGCAATCTCACCGTCACGCTCGGTCTGCTCACCTCGGAAACCCCGCCGTCGGGCCAACCCAACATCCTCGGCGCGCCGCCGCTGTGGGTGCGTGGGGCGCTGAACATCACCACCTTGACCTACGCTTACACCAACCTGCCCAGCGGCGGTACCCACACCTGGACCCTAAACGCCAAAGGCCAGCCCGGCTCGGAGGTCGAGGTCGTCCTCGGGCTCGAGCGCGCGGCCATGCCGGGCAGCGTGGGCGCCGTGTACGCCGGGGTGCTGCGCCTGACCGACTCGTTTGGCTTTTCTCAAGTCGATCTGCCCGTCACGGCCAATGTCGCTTCCAGTGCCGGCCTCTGGGTCGGTGAAGCGGCGGTGACACAAGTGGGCCAGTACCTCAAGAATTATTCGCGCGATCCCAACAACAACTTGGTGACCACCAGCAACGGCCAATACGTTGTCAACTATGTCAACACCAATATCGGTGCGGTGTCTCGCTCCTTCCCGCTGCGGCTCATCGTTCACAACCCCGAGGTCGGCCAGGGCAACGCGGTCCTGCTCCAGCGCGTGTTCGTGGGCCTGGACCCGTATACCAACACCGTGGTTGCTTTGGCGGAATCCTCCCTGGGCCGCACGTTTCTGCCCCAAGCCCGCCGCATCAGTGCCGCTCACCTCCCTTGGACCGTGACCAATCAGACCTGGGCGTTCAACGGCCCGTTAAAGCAGAATACCAACGTCACCGCCACCGTCGGGCTTCCCTTCAACGACCAGGCCTCGAACCCATTCCTCCACACCTACCATCCCGATCACGACAACCTAGATGTCCCCTTCAAGAACCAGTTGCCGCAAGGCTCGGAATCCTACGCCGTGCGGCGCGACATCACCCTCACCATCATCCCGCCCGTCGGCGGCGCCGCCACCTTCACCACCGCCGCCCAGAGCCTCAGCGGCAACTACGCCGAGACGGTCACCGTCACCGGCCTGGCCCGTGCGGGCGGAACAAATGACACCCGCACCTTCGAGGCCCGCGGTGTCTTCAGCCTCAATCGTATCTCCTCGGTGCCCGGTTTGACCCGGCCATGACCGACGCTGCAACCCTTGAACGCCAAATCCGAATGTCGAAATCAAACCCTACCCCCTTTTGCAGTAACCTATGAAAACTAACTCGACCCACTCCACGATCGCGACCCCGCTACGCCTGGCCGCCGTGGCCCTCCTCACCCTCATCGCTGGCCTGGCCGCCCTGCGCGCCGCCGACGCCAACCCGCCGGACAAGATGAGCTACCAAAGCTATCTGGTGGATGCCAACGGCGTCGCCCTGGGCAATACCAATACCGGCCCGAAGAATTACGACGTCATCTTCCGCATCTGGAATGACCAGGTGGCCAATGCCGCCCCCAACCGCCTCTGGTCCGAGCAACAAACCGTTACTGTGGACCGCGGCTACTTCAGCGTCCTGCTCGGCGAGGGCAATGCCTACGGTAGTGAGACGCGCCCGCCGCTCTCGAGCCTGTTCGGCAGCGCCGCCGACACCTCCGACCGCTTTGTCGAGATGACCGTCAAGGGCATCGGGCCCGGCGGGGCGGACTCGACCATCCTGCCGCGCGTGCGCCTGTTGCCCGCGCCTTACGCCTTCCTGGCCCGGAACGCGGTCACCGCGTATAGCTTGGCCAACCCGGCCAACAGCCAGGTGATGACGGTCTCGGGCACGTCTGTGGGCATTAACAAGACCCTGCCCAACACCGCCCTGGACGTTAACGGCACGGTGGCCGCCTCGACCGGCTTCGTCGGCCCCGGCACCATCCCCGTCGGCGGCATCATCATGTGGGCGGGCACCACCGTTCCCGCCGGCTGGGCCTTGTGCGACGGCCAAGGCGGCAGGCCCGACCTGCGCGGACGGTTCATCCTGGGTTCAGGCGCCGGCGCGGGCTTGACCGCGCGTTCGACCGGTCAAACCGGCGGCGAGGAAAACCACAGGCTGAGCTGGGAGGAAATGCCGCGCCACTCCCACCATGTGGATCCACCAGGTGTCTGGACCGACGAGAGAGGCAATCACTGGCACTGGTTTGACGACGCCTTCTTTGCGGAAAACACAGGTGGGACAACGGACGTAACTGGCTCCCGTAGCGGCACCGACAATGACAACGAATATTTCACCAGAAGGGCCGGAACCGATTGGGCCGGCAACCATTCGCACTGGGTGGACATTGGCGGGTTCAGAACTGACGAGCAGGGCAACAACGCGGCCCACAACACCATGCCGCCCTTCTACGTCCTGGCCTTCATCATGCGCGTGCAGTAAGTGCGGACGGTCTGACGGTTCGCCGCGCCTCGACTCTCCCGAACGAAAGGACCGACCATGAAAACCCCTTTCCACCCCGCGCGCTGCAACCCCAGCGCCTCCCCACCCCGCCGCGGCGTGGGGCACACCTCCAGGTCCGCTAATGCGGGCGACCTCCAAGGCGCCCGAACGTCGCTCCGTGTCTCCGCGTCTCCGCGTCTCGGTGTCGCCTTGTCCCGGCTCTCCGCGCTCCTGCTCCTGGCCACCCTCACCGCCTGGGCCGGCACCGCGGTCCCGCTCGAGTTCCGCCAACAAGACACGACCTACAACCTCCAATCCCAGGGCGGCGTGCCGATTTCCGCCACCG
Source organism: Verrucomicrobiota bacterium (assembly GCA_016871715.1). Taxonomy (GTDB): domain Bacteria; phylum Verrucomicrobiota; class Verrucomicrobiia; order Limisphaerales; family J093; genus VHCO01. Next base: position 18,267 of record VHCO01000061.1, on the reverse strand, counting down.
TCGGGGTTCCCCCCGGCTCCGACGGCCGCATGCCCACAGGCCTGACTGAATCGGGCACCCCCAATGTGCCCACGGCCAACCAATTCGCCGGCGTCGTGACCTTTGGCGGGATTGCTGCCCCGACCGACGCCTCGTTGGTCGCCTTGGCGCCCCATTTGAACGGCGCCAGTCCCTTCTCCGGCACCGTGGCCGCGGAGATGCAATTGCCGCGCGCCATGAGCAATGGCGTCGTGACGATCGTGCAACGGCGCGTCCAGGTGGCCGCGCCCTACCAAGCGCTGCAAGTCTCACTGGTGTTCGGCAGCATTGTCGAGGTCCCCAAGGGCGACGAACGCGGCTCCTTGCTAAACGTAGTCAAGGAAACCTACTGGCTGCCCGAACCCTATTCCACCAACAACCATCTTAACACAGGCTACTATTGGAGCCCGCACGCCCAACTGGTCTTCGCCATCCAAGCCGGGGTCATCCGCGTGACCTGGCGCAAGGCCACGCCGTACGCCCTCGGGGCTTTGCCGACCTACACGAACCCGAACGGCTCGACCAGCTTCGAGACCAACGGCACCAGCGTCTATCTGCTCTACACCGAGACCTATGCCGTGTCCGGCAGCGCCAGCAAACATCCCCGCAAAATATACTGGACCGAGAAGGAATACCGTTACCTGGGCAAACCAGTCGCCATCCCCAGCGCCCGCCTGGGTGGCATCAACATCGTCTATAACAACACCTTCCCGCGGACAGTCGCGGAGGAGTACCACGGCCCCGGCTATACCACGCCCACCGAGGGCGGGACCAACAAGCCCTTGCCCGAGTTGCGCACCCTCTGGTACGACCAGTCGCAGGGCCTGCTCTACGCCTATAACCAGGAGGGCCGCGTCTTCGTCGAGTTGCTCGGCGACGCCAAGCCGGACGGCCAGTCCCGCTTTCACCTCGGCTTCGAAATCGTGGATGTGCTCAAGCAACCCAACCCGGCCGACATCTCGACCGAATTGGGTGAACTGCTCGTGCCTCCCTCGGGCGGCCCGGATGAGTTGATCCCCGAACCGCTGCTGCAACTCTCGGGCCCCGAGTACAACTACAAGTACATCAAGCCCGTCACGAACCACCCCTATCTCTACGCCCAGCGGCAGACTGACTTCCTCAACGCCTGTCTGGTGCACTGGATGGAGGCTGGGCTCGAGGGCATCCTTTGGCCCACGGAGTTAGGACGTTACCGCCTATACTGGCCCACGGACGCGGCCAAGTACAGCCATTACGTTCGCCCCTTGGTGGCCACCGAAGAGGAGGCCAAACAGACCGCGGTGCAAATGGCCGCCGACGATGTGCCCCTCATCGCGTACCAGGACCCCATGGACCGGCCCCGGGCAAAGCTCACGCCCGATTTCAAGTTCTATACCTTCTTGACCACCACGTACCCGTCGCATCGAACCCTGCTGCGGTACTCGGCCGGCGAGAACCTCGGCTTCGAGCGCGTCTTCTCCTGGCTGGACCTCGGCGTACGCCAGACCAACCTGACCGACCAGGTGGCCCTCACCCTGACCGAAGTGGACGCTTACGCAAACTACCCGGCCCACCTCGCGGCCTACAGTAACAAGTGGGCGGCCGTCCGAGCCCAATACGAAGCACAATGGCAGGTCTACACGAACTACCTGGCCAACTATAGCAACTATGTCGCCCAGTGGGTCGGCTACACCAACTACCTGGCGGCTGTCAGTAACTACTACAGCTCGCCGGCGTACATTGCCTACACCAACTGGGTGGCGCAATCTGCGGCCTATTCGAACTACCTGGCTCTGACCACCTTCCAAACCGACTTCAGCGGACCCAACAACCTGGCCGCCGTTTTCGGCCATGCCAGCATCACTGGCGGCAGCCTCCGTTTGACGGAGGCCTCGGGAGGCCAAACCGGCAGCTATGTTCTCAGCTACCTCACCAACTATGCCGTCAGCAACTTCGTCGCCTCGTTTACGGTCTGCGTCAAGAACCCAGGCGCCTCGTGGGGGGGGACTGCGGGCGCGGACGGGTTCTCCTTCGTGTTCGGCACCGTAGCGGACACGACCTTCAGTACCCCACAAGAGGGAATCGCTTCGGGCCTCTCCGTTACCTACGACACCTGGGAAAACGGGCCCAACGACCTGGGTATCGACATCAAGCGCAACGGCACGCGGGTCGGGTATTATGCCATGACCGCCGCCAGCATGATCACCGGCGATACGTTTGTCCCGATGCGAGTCGTCTTGCGCGACAACGGTTCCGTAGACGTCTACTGGAACGGTGTCAAGGTCCTCGACAACATCGCCACTGGCTACGTTCCCCGCACGGGCCGATTCGGCCTTGCCGCCACAACGGGCGGCGCCTGGGAAACCCACTGGATCGATGACTTGAGCATCGCCGTCAATGCCGGTTACGGGCCGCCCGATCCCGGCGCTGCGCCGCCCGATCCCGGGCCGCCGCCCGCCGTCGTGAACGCCCCCGGCGCACCGCCACTCCCCGTGCCCATCCCGACAGAGCCGGTCATTCCCCCGGCCCCTGTCCTCAATCCCAAGGTGTGGGCGGATGTCTATGTGTCGCCCCGGATTCTCCATCAGACGGTCGAGGTCGGCCAGCGCTTGGCGCCGCCCGAGGGCGAGCTGGGTTCGGTGGGCAGTTACCTGGCGGGGTACATTAACCAGAGCCAAGGCACCTTGTTCGATCCCGAGGCCTATGTGGACCCGTTTGCCTCGGGCGGCCTCGCGGCGGCTAACCTGGGCGCCATCATCCCCATCAACGCCATTCCCGGCGCGAACGTCCTCGAGGTGCTGTGGTTTCGCGCCAATAGCAACCGCGCCGGCCTCAACGCCGGCAACGGCCAATTGGGTTTTGCAACCGTCTATTGGCCCTCGCTCATCGGGCGTTACACCATTGTCTGGCCGGCGAACCCGCGCGAGATTGTCCTGGCCAGCAAGCTGGGCAGCGGCACGCTCGACACCCTCGAAGCCCTGGGCAAGACCTACCGCCAGAACAATCGCGCCTTACCTGGCTATAACCCGAACGAAGAACATGCCCTCATGGCCGGCGGCACCGCCTTCGCCACCCGCGACGACCTGAACATCACCACCGGCCCCAATTACTCCTCCGAACCCTACGTGTTGGTCCAGTACAGGGCCGCGGACGGCCGCCCCGCCATCAGCCCATTCAAGGTCCTGCGCGAAAAACCCGAGGCCGGCTACGTCTTCGATTACATCTCGCCGGCCGGCCAAATCCTGCAGCCGCCCATGCCGCTCCCGCTGCTGGCCAAACCGGTGCTTGGCACGGGCGACGACGCCGTCAATTACAACACCGAGCCCGTCGGGCAAGTGGGCGACCTGCCCGGCGGTTGGAACAACACCTTCGCGACGAGTGGTTCTTACACGCACTATAACCGCTTCACGTGGCGCGATCGGCACCATGACTTCTGGGTCTATCGCGGCTTGCATGCCGGGATCCCGAAGCTGCTGGCCGGTAGCTACAACGACACGACCGGCGTCTTCGGTCCGCTCCCGAACGCCACCGCGGTGGTGGGCAGCCCCTTCCAGTTCACCCTGCACGCCTCGCGCCAGGACGAGCACCTGACCATCCTCACCCCCGGCAATATGCCACCGTGGGCGTACGTCCGCGGCCTGTCCCTCTTGGGCACCCCGGGCACCAACGATGTCGGGACCACTACCCTCGAGTTGGTGGTCGAGGACCTGTACGATCACAATCGCGTGACCAACTCGCTGACCCTGGCGGTCGTGGCTGCCGGCAGTGTCCAAACCCAGCCGCCGCTGGCCTTGGTCTGCTCGAACGGTTACTCGGGAACCGTGGTCATCTTCACCACCCGGCCACCCTTCCTGGCCGCCAATCCCGTCGGCTCGAACAGCTTCGTCATGCGCTACTACTACAAGACCGACGCCAGCTTCGATTGGGTCGGCCTGGCCAACCCACCCCCCGCCGGCACCATCGTCCCGTATCTGCGCCCCTGGAACTCGCAAGCGGGCGAGTTCGTTGGCGACCCGGCCTCGAAAGATACCGAATCGCTGGCCATCGTCTATCGCCCGGTCTGGCCCGTGCGCGATCCCAAGGACTCGAGCAAGCCGCTGCCCACGCTCCCCTTCGGGGCCACGCTCACCGTCCCGAAGTGGAATCTGCCCGGCGTGCGCGACATGCTCACCGCGGAGTTCCTCTATCAGCAGTCCATTGCCAGCAACCTGAACACCGCCACCCGCAGTGCCGTCTTGCACGACGCTACCCGGGCGAAGTACGCCGACCTGAAAGCGCGGGGATTGGATCAGTTGCCGGGCGGCGTGGCCAACGAGAACTATCGCGGCATGTACTACTTCCCGAACCTGGTGCCGCACCTGGCCTCGCGGGTCTTTTACGATCCGAACCGCGGCGCCAACGGCAGCCTGGTCCTCGAGGGCGGATTCGTCGAGGAAGTCTTGGGCGAAAGCTATCTGCTGCTCAACGTCCTGCGCGACTCGGACCTGGACGCCGTCAAGGCCTTGTGCCCCGCCGGTGACAACGACAAGTCCAAGTGGGATGCGTTGGTGAACGCCCTGGCCACCAGCGTCGAGACCTTCTATGAGAACCCGCAGGTTCCGGGCACTTACATCCCCAATCCAAGCCTGACCTATTCGGTGGCGGTGGGCGATCTGGCGGCCGTGGGCAGCGCCAACACGGCGGTGGATTCGTATGCCGTTAGCGCCACCGGCCCGAGCGGCGGCTACGTCACCCTCGTCGAGTCCAGCGGCACCGCTTTCACTCAACCGGGCGATCCGGTCTCGATGCACATCTTCAAGGTCGGCGGCGCCAACCTCTATGTGGGCGAAGTCAAGGTCATCCCCGCCGCCAATCCCTTGAGCGAACTGATCACCTTCCAACACACCGCCGATCTGGCCGGGCGCTTCAGCGAGTTCGAGTACGAATGGAAGATCGCCCAACCGGTCGATGGCTTGCCGCCCGTGGCGGACGTGGACATGACCCGCTACCAAGCGCTGGCCAGCGGGCTCGACCTGCCCCGGCGCGTCATTGGCGGCGCCGGCATCCAGGCCCTGTGCGATAACTACGTCGTCATGCGCTACCGCGCCAAGACCGCCACCCATCCGCTCTACAACCAGTGGTCCGAGTGGACCGCGCCGAAACTGGGCGAGGGTTGGATCAAGCGGGTGCTGGCCGGCATCAACCCGTTCAACCAGCGCGTGACCGATCTATTCAATAATCGCGTCAATACCCAGGCCAGCATGCTGACCCAGGCCGGCAAACGCTGGGAAGGCGATGTGGCCCTCAACCTCGAGAGCATCAACAAGTACGGCCTCATCGAGATTTACGAGACGGTTCTGCGCCGCGGCCGCATGTTGAGCATCGAGTCCGGCTACAACTACGGCCCGGCCAACGACGCCCTCCTCCTCGCCGCCGGTTACCTCAATGACTTGTACATGATGATCGGCGGCGAGGCCTGGGCTGACGCCGCCAACCCCACCATCGGCATCGGCACCAAGGACCGCACCTACGGCGACATCGCCACCGCGCTCTTCGCCTTCAAAGGCCAGGTCGCCTCGCTCCTCGACGAGGAGCTGGCGCTGTTGCGCGGGCGCGACGACTTCCTCCTGCCCGGCGTGCAGGTCTCCCCAATCTATAACCGCCTGGTGTGGAACTATACCCGGGGCATTGACGCCGGCGAGGTCATCTACGCCCTCAACTACAATGTCCAGGAGAACCCGGACCATCAGGCCGATGGGGTCGTGAACGCCGAAGACGCCGCGCACATGTTCCCCCAAGGCCATGGCGACGCTTATGGCCATTACCTGACAGCCCTCAAGGGCTACTACTCGCTCCTGATGAACTCTTACTTCGACTGGGTGCCGCGCATCGAAGCCGTCAACGTCCTCGGCCAACCGGTCTCGGTGGATTACATGGATGAACGCAAGTTCGCCGCCGCGGCCGCCGCCCTCGCCCGCGCGGGCGCGCAGGTGTTCGACCTCACCTGGCGCAAGGACTACCAGCCCATCGGTACTGTGGGTTGGGCGCACCTCGGCGCCTCGCGAGCCAACGCCCAACGTAAGTACGCCGTGCCCGGCCAGACCAACAGTGTCACTCGCCATTGGGGTCTAGACCACTGGGCTACACGCACCGTGCAAGGCGCCTATATCAATTGGCTGGTCGGTAACGCCATCCTCCCCGATGTGGACCCCGACGCGCTGCACGAAGGCATCCAGAAGATCGATCGCACCACCGTCCCCGAGCTGCGCGAAATCGCGGCGACGGCCGACTCCGTCCAGACCGCGCTCGATAATGCCGAAGGCGGCTTGAGCCCGCTGGGCATCCCGGAGGGCGGCTTGGCCCTGGACATCAACCCCAACGCTGTCGTGGGCGCCGGCAACGGCACGCACTTCGAGCAAATCTACCAACGCGCCAAGACCGCCTTGAACAACGCCGTCGCTTCGTTCGACGACGCCAAGGACGTCACCCGTCTCATGCGCTCCGAACAAGATTCCCTGGCGGAGTATCAGGCGGGCGTCGACAAGCAGGAGCTCGCCTACAAGAACTCCCTGATCGAGCTTTACGGCTCGCCTTACCCCGAAGACATGGGCCCGGGCAAGACCTGGCCGCAAGGCTATGACGGCCCGGACCTCCTCCACTTCATGTATGTAGACCTGCCCGAGGCCAATCTGGATGGCCTCCTGCGAACTGGGGACGCCGTGACCGTCACCATCGAGTACCCCGAGATCCCGAGCGGTTGGTACGTCGATGTCTTAAACAATGTGAACTACCCGAGGAACAACGATAACAACTGGATCAGCACCGACGCCGAGTGGGTCAACGCCATGAAGGATAACTCGAACTGGGAGTTGAAACCCAAGTGGTTCGGCTGGAACGCTGGCACCGGCGTCTATTTCAACGTCGGACCACACGGGTTCTTTGACAAACCCTCGAACTGGGGCGGACGCCGCGCAACCCCCGGCCGCGTCCAGCAAGCCATCTCCCAGTTGATTCTCGCCCACAACCAACTGCGGCAGTCCATCACCGGCGCCGAGGGCGCCCTCGACGACTTTAACAATGCGGTGCGCCTGTTCATCTCGAGCGATTGGACCGAGCTCAAGAAGGACGGCATCGATATCAGCACGATGGTCGTGGATGAGGTCCTCCAATGGGCGTCTTACGCCAATGACATCGTGGACAAGATCAAGGAAATGACCGAGAAAGACATCTTCGGCGTCTCCGAGACCGCCTTCAAAGCCCTGCCCAAGAGCCTGATTGCCGGCCTGGCGGTCGGCGGCGATCTCACCTCCGCTGGCGGCGCCGCCGTCGAAGCCGTCAAGACCACGCTGACCATCGCCTTGGATAAGGTGGACTTCGCCCGCTGGCTGGTCTTCAAGACCTTCAGTACCGCCACCGAGACCCGCAATCGCTGGACCGAATACCGCAAGACCAAGTACGATTGGGAAGTTTCCCGCCAGGAGCAGCTCTTCGAGCTCGGCAATCAGGTCAACGCCCTCGCCGATAACTTCACCATGATCGCGGAAAAAGCCCGTCTCCGCGACGATGCCTATCGCAAGTACCGGAGTCTTTTGGCTGAAGGCCTGCGCACCCAGGAAGAGCGCCTCGTCTTCCGCCAACGCGCCGCCGCCGTCATCCAAGGCTTCCGCACCCGCGACGCCGCTTTCCGCCTCTTCCGCAACGAGAAACTCGAACGGTACAAGACGCTCTTCGATCTTGCCGCGCGTTATTCGCTGCTCGGCGCCAACGCCTACGACTACGAAACCGGCCTGCTCGGCACCTCGGCCGGCCGCGACTTCAAGAGCCGCATCATCAACGCTCGAGCGCTGGGCGTCGTCCGCAACGGCGAACCGCAATACGCCGGCAGCAACACCGGCGATCCTGGCCTCTCGAGTGCTCTGGCCGAGATGAAGGCCGACTGGGACGTGCTGCGGGGCCGGCTGGGCTTCAACAACCCGGATGCTTACGGCACCACCGTCTCGCTCCGGACCGAGTGCCTGCGCATCCTGCCCACCAGCGACAGCGACGCCAACTGGCGGGATATGCTGCAGGCAGCCCGCCACCGGAACCTGCTCGACGATGCGGACGTGCGCCGATACTGCATGCAGATCGACGACGGCAGCGGCTTGCCTGTGCCGGGCATCGTGCTGACCTTCAGCACGACCGTCGCCAATGGCCTGAACCTCTTCGGCCGCGAGTTGGCCGCCGGCGACAATGCCTTCAGCCCGAGTTCGTTTGCGACGAAGATCTTCGGCGTGGGCGTTGCCCTCGAGGGGTATCGGGGCATGAGCAATCCCGCCGCCAACAGTGGCGGCGTCAGCGGCGCGGGCGCCACCTCCCCTGCGGATCCCAGTTCGTGGTATCTGGACCCGCTGGGGTTGGCCAGCACTCCCTACGTCTACCTCATCCCGGTCGGGGTGGACTCGATGCGCACCCCGCCGCTGGGCGACGCCAGCAACATCCGCACCTGGAGCGTCGATGACCTGGCCATCCCCATGCCCTTCAATATTGGGGCCTCCGAGCTGTCGACGCGGGCCTTATGGCAGTCCGGCGACTCACTGACCGAGCCGCTCTTTGCGATCCGCAAACACCAGGCCTTCCGGCCCGTGTCCACGACCGCCGCCTTCAGCTCGAACCTGTATGGGACCAGCGGCACGCTGCAACGGTCGCCCTTCACCAATAACCGCCTGGTCGGTCGCTCGGTCTGGAACAGCCTCTGGAAGCTGGTCATCCCCGGGCGCACCTTACTCAATGACCCCAACCAGGGCCTGGACCGCTTCATCCAAACGGTCACGGATGTGAAGCTCCACTTGGTCACCTACTCCTACTCCGGCAACTGAACCGCGCCTCCACCCGCCATGAAAACACCCACCCCACTCGTTTGGTCTCCCGAGGCCTGCCACACCCAGCCGGCTTGCGGCTTGTGGCGTTGCGCCTTAGCCATCGGCCTTGGCCTCTGGACCGCCGGCACTGCCCTAGCCTTCCCACCCGCCCCGCACCACATCTTGTACGGCGTCGTGCGCGACGAGCTGGGCCAGCCGCTCTGGACCGCCAATGCGACCGTGGTCTTGGAGACCGCCACCGGTGTGCAGGTCAAGACCCCCGTCGTGCCCAACCTGGGCCCGAATCGCAACTACCGACTCCGCGTCCCTATGGACGCCGGGTTGACCGCGGATAACTATCGGCCCACGGCCCTGCGCCCGCTGGTGGCCTTTCGCATGAAAGTGGTCATCGGCGGGGTGACCTATCTGCCGATCGAGACGCGGGCCGACTACGCGAACTTGGGTAAGCCCGCCCAAAGCACGCGCCTGGACCTCACCCTCGGCGAAGATACCGACGGGGACGGACTTCCGGACGCCTGGGAGCGAGCGTTGATCGCCATGCTCGGGAGCGGCCTGACGCTGGCTGACATCCGGCCCGGCGACGATGCCGATGGGGATGGCTTGAGCAATCTCCAGGAGTATCTGGCCGGCACCTATGCCTTCGACCCACAGGATGGCTTCCGGCTCGACCTCTTCGAGATCCGAGAGGGCCGGCCACTGCTCGAATTCATGGCCATTCGGGGGCGGACCTACACCTTGCTGGGGTCGGCAGATTTGGAAACCTGGACGCCGATCGCGTTCCGGATCGCCGACACCGGCCCCTCGACGTCCTGGTGGACAGGCTATTCCGCCACCGACACCCGCCTGGTTCGGCTCGAAGCCGAGGCCCCAGCGGGGGTACCCATCCAAGTCTTTAAACTTCTGGCACAGTAACCCACCATGAAACCGGGCGTGAAAAGCGCGTGGTGGGGCTTGGGAGCGACGGCCCTCATCGCAGCGCTGGTCGTCACGGGCTGGAAGCTCTTTCGGCCAGCCGTAGTCGAGCCACTCCCCGAGCTCCGGCGCGACGAGCTCACGTTGCGCGAAGGCCGACTCTGCCGCTTGGGCGAGACCTCGCCGTTCACCGGGGTCATGGTCGAGTTCGGCGCCGCGGGCCTGCTCCAATCCCGTTCGAGCGTCTCCAACGGCCTGTTGGAAGGGATCTCCGAAGGTTGGTACACCAACGGCCATGTCCAGGTGCGCGAGCATTTCGTGGCTGGGGTTTCGCATGGCCCGCGCCTCAAGTGGCACGCCAACGGCCAACAGCTCTCCGAGGCCAACATCGTCCAGGGCCAAATCGAAGGGCTCTTTCGCCGCTGGCACGAAGACGGTTCCTTGGCCGAGGAAATCCAGATGAAGTCGGGCCAACCGGACGGGGCGGCGCGGTCGTACTATGCCAGTGGCTTTGTCAAAGCGGAGGCGCGGCTGCGAGCGGGAGAGGTGCTCGAGCAGCGCTTCTGGAGCGACGGTGAACAAGCTGGCCCGAAGCAGGCCGCCAGCCCATCTGTGTCCGCGCCGAACCGTGAGCCTTAGACCCCTGCGCGGCGAAGGCTGGGCAGGATCGCTCTCTGAATCCCAAATCCGACATCTCGAGTCGCTCTGGCCAGACGTTACTCGCCGCAATCTCCACAAGAAAGCTCTCCGAGCCCCAAATCCCAAATCCTAAATCCTAAATCCTAAATCCTAAATCGCTTTGGCTAGACATCACCATCCAATCGCTAGCGTCCCACACGCTCCGCCAGGGCGCTTCGCCTCGGGCTGGGTTGCCGTGCTGGCTGCGGCGCTGGCGCCTTGGTCCGGCCGCTTCAGCGCGCAGGCCGTGTTGCCCCCGCAGCCCATTGTCTGGTTCGCCGAGCGTCGGGGCGTGGATGCCGCAGGCGGCGGCGCGGCAGCCGCCGAGTCCTACGGCGCGACCTACACGGCCGGTCAACCGGTCGTCGGTCGAGCGGCTTCGGCGGCCTATACGCTCGGTCACGGCTATTGGCCCGCGCTTGACACCGGGCCGGTCTTGGGGCCGCTGTCGGACCAGACGGTCAACGAAGGCGTGCTGCTTGCTTTCACGGTCGCGATCCTCGAGGGGGATGGGCCGCTGACGTTCAGCCTCGAGCCCGGCGCTCCCGTCGGCGCCAGCATCGACGCGGCCACCGGCCGGTTCACCTGGATGCCCAGCGAGGCTCAAGGCCCCGGCACCTACCTCATCACCGTGAAAGTGGCCGACGCGGGTCCCCCCAGCTTTTCGCACACGCGGGCCTTTACCGTTACCGTGCTCGAGGTGAACGCCGCGCCGGTCCCGGGTGCGCTAACGATCTTCGCCAAAGCGGGCGTGCCCAAGAAGTTCACCCTGGCGAGTATCTTGGCGGTAGCCAGTGACGCCGAGGGCGACCGGTTGACGGTGGCGAGTGTGGCTAACGCGAGCGCTCAGGGCGGCGCTGTCCGTGTGGACGGGGCCTGGGTGATCTATCAACCGCCTCCGGGTGTAACGTTCCCAGACACGATCGGCTACTGGATCACCGATGGCCAGGTGGCCGTGCCTGGCCTGATCCGAATCGAGGAAGTCGCCCCGGGCGCCGAGCCGACGCAGAACCTGGTGCGCCTGCGCGTGCTGCCCAACGGGGATATCCAGCTCGATTTCGTCGGCGTACCGCACTACACCTATCGCATCCAAGTCTGCGGGGATCTGACGGTGCCGGACTGGCACGACTTGGGGGTGGCGACAGCGGATCGGTACGGCCGCTTTCAGTTTATCGACTTGGGGGGTGCGTTCTACCCAGTGCGCTACTACCGCACCGTCCACCCTTAAGCCGGCTTGTAGTCCATTCAGCGACTCATGAGTAAGTTTATGAACTCACGCATCCTTGCCAGCGGTCTGGTCTGTCTCGGAGTGGTTTGTTGGGCGCCGCCCATAACCCGCGCCCAGTTCATCTTCCAGACCTCGCCCAACGCGCTGATCCCCGACTATCCTGCGATGGGCATTGCCTCGAGCATCAACGTTTCGGTGCCCTGGACCTCCGTCGAAGGGGTCGAAGTCAGGCTCAACATTGCCGGCACAGGCCTAGAGGGGCAGGCGTTCAACGGCGATTACTATGTGTACTTGACCCACACCGACAGCCTGAACCGAGTGGGCCTGGCCGTGCTGCTCAACCGCGTCGGGCGCGACGCCGGCAACCCCACCGGCTATGGCGACAACGGCTTCGACGTGACCTTCACAGATGACGCTGGCTTCGCCGACGTGCATTCGTATCGCCTCACCCTTTCAGGTAACCCCAACCAAGCCTTGCCCAATCCTGGCGTGCTCACCGGCATCTGGCAGCCCGACGGCAGGGAGACGGACCCGGCGGCGGCGGTCGCCTCAGACGCCCGCACGGCGGGGCTCTCGCAGTTCGTCGGACTGGACCCGGCTGGGCTCTGGACGATCTATGCCCAGGACTTCTCGCTGGGCGGGGATGCGCGCTTGGTTTCCTGGAGCCTGGTGCTGGTGCCAGAACCGGCGTCCACCGCGGTCTTCGTTGGGCTGGGCCTTCTGGTCTGGCGCGGCCTGCGGCGGCGGGGGCACGGGCACGCGGGCAAGATGCCCGCGCTCCTATCTTGACCGGCTCGCAGCCTGCAGCATTGCGGAACTTGTGGGTGGCGGACATGTCTTGAGGGCGGGATGGGGTGGTGGCAAAGTGAGGCATGGCTGTGCGGGCTGAGACTCTGCAACGTTGGGCGCTGCGAATCCTGCTGGCCAGTGCGATGCCGTTCGGACGGGCGGCGGAAGCGGTAGGGGAGGCGGCCAACGGTTCGGGGGCGCTGGTCTTGGAGAACGCGGCATGCCGTGTCGAGGTGGACCGGGAGTACGGTCGATTGCTGCGGTTGCTGGACTGCGAAGGGGGGATCGACCTGAGATCGCCCAGCGAACTGGCGGAGAATTTCCGGCTGCTGGTCCCGGTGGCGGCGGCACTGCGGAATTTCGTACAAGGCAAGCAACAGCGGTTGGCGCGAGTCGAGAGGGGTGCCGATCGCCTAGTTTTGCATTGGGACGGACCGCTGCGGGACGAGCGGGGGCAGGCGCACGATTTGGCGGCCGCGTTGTCGGTCGAGTTGAGGGGCCAGGCCGTCGAGTTCCGGTTCTGGCTGACGAACCGGAGCGCGGCGCGGGTGACTGAGGTTTGGTATCCTGCGCTGGGCGGGCTGCACGCGTTCGGTCCGCCCGCCGTAGCGGCGCAAACCACGCTGAATCCGCCGCCGCACCACGGCCGACGATTCACCCGACCCTTCGGCCAGCACCTGGCCACCTACCCTTCGCTGAACATGGGTTTCATGGAGGTGAACAACCCCGAACTCGGGCGTGGCCTGTATCTGGGCGCACACGACACGATGGCGCGTCTGAAAGGGTTTTTCTTCCTCGAGGCGATTGCCGGCGAGTCGCGCAACGTGGCGGCTTGGCTGATTCACTACCCGTTTACGCCGCCGGGTGGTGTCTTCGAGGGTGCGCCCTTGATCGCTCAGTTTCACGCTGGCGACTGGGTGCGGGCGGGGCGAGAGATTTACCGGCCATGGTTCGAGCGCACCTTCGGCCTGGTGAAACCGGAGGAGGACTGGATTCGGCAAAACGGTTTCTATCAGATGATCATGATTCTGCTGCCGGAAGGCAACGTGAACTACCGCTTCGCCGAGATACCGCAACTGGCCCGCGACGGCCTCAAGTACGGGCTGACCTCGCTGCAGATCGCCGGTTGGCAACGCGGTGGGCACGACAACGGTTACCCGTATTACGAGCCCGACCCGCGCCTGGGCACGTGGGCGGACCTCGAAGTCGCGCTGCGCGAATGTCATGCCTTAGGCGTGAAGGTCTATTTCTTTGTCAACATCCATGTCAACAACCTCGACACCGAATGGTACCAACGCGAGCTGAAGGACTACGACTTCGAGACCTTGAAGGGTCAGGCGAGTTGGATTGACGGCTGGGGGATGGGCACGCTCGCCTCGCGCATGAAGCTCACCACGCCGTTGATGGCCTTTGGCGACCCTTCGTTCCCGGCGTTGGCGGATGCGCACCTCGAGTATTTCAAGCAACTGGCTCGCGTGGGCGCCGACGGCCTGCACATTGACAAGCTCTTCCCCTCGCCGCTGAACTTCAATCCGCGGATCGTGCTCAGTCCAGACCAAGCGCCCGGCGAGGGCACGGTGCGGTTGCTCGAGCGGATCAGTCGCGTGTGCCGGGCGATTCAGCCGCACTTCCGGCTCTCGCAGGAGACGAGCTGGGATCGCTCGCTATCGTTCGGGGCGGCGACGTGGTGGGCGGGCAACATGAGCGTGGCGCGGAAGGTCTTTCCGGAGTTGGTCGAGACGGTCGGTCTGTATCAACCCTACGACTATATCGGCGTCAACGACGCGGTCCGCAACGGGCACGCCGTGATGGTGGCGCCTTTCCATTTCAACCGCTCGATGGACGATGCGCGGTGGCGGGGCTTGGCGGCCTACATCCGCGACGTGAAACAAGTGCGGGACCGGTGGGCGGACTACGTCTTCACGGGCGAACCGATCGAGCCGAGGGCCGTGACCTTTGCGCCCTCCGAAGTCCCGCCTGGCATCGAGTATGCCGCCTATCGCAACCCGAGGAATGGGCGGCGCGCCTGCGTCATCACCAACCGCGGCGCGGCGCCGGCTGTCGTCACCCTGGCGGGCTTCGGCGGGGAGGCGGGCCGATCCCTGCGGCTGGAAAGCCCGGGGCAGGCGCCCGTTGCGATCGAGACGCCGGCTCGAATCGCGATCCCGTCTGAGCGGCTGGTGGTGGTGGTCGAGGAAGACAAACCAAGCGAGGCGAGCCCTTGAATCTTGAACGGATGAGTGGTCATGGCCGAGGCCCGTTCTGGGCTGTAGCAACGCAGCTCGTGTTGGCGGCTGGGCTGCACGTGGCGGGTGCCGACGCGCCCACGCTCCCCCTCCGCCTCGACAACGAGCATTGCCTTGTGGAGATCAGCTCGACCAACGGCGCGATTCTTCGCGTGCGCGATCGGCAGCGGAACCTCGAGCTGCTGCAGGAGCCGCGTTTGGCCGACAACTTCAAGTTCACGCTCCCGATTCGGCGGCCGTACGCGTGGCAGTCGACGGAGGGCAACTATGTCTTGGGGCGCGCACAACGGTTGACGGCGCAGGAGTTGGCTGGGGCGAAGCTACGGCTACAGTGGGGCCCGCCGTTGGAGAGTGAGTCGGGCCAACGCCACAACGTGGCGGCCGTCATGACCATCGAGTTGGCCGGGGCCGAGCTCCGATTCGGATTCCGACTCCACAATTCGAGCGAGCTGGAAATCGGCGAGGTGCACTATCCGATCCTGGGCGGAATGCTCGGTTTGGGAAACACTCCCGAGGCGCGGCGGCAGACCGAGTTGATCGTGCCGGAACCGCTTGCCGTTCGGACGGTCCATCCCTTTCATACGTTCGCCAACATGTCCTGGCTCGGCATCTTCGGCCCGGAGCAATTCTATAGTTACCCGGACCGGCTTGCAATGCCGTGGCTGGTGTGGCACCAACCCCAGTTGAACCGCTCGGTCTACCTTGGGGCACACGACCCGGTGGCGCGTTGCAAGGTGATCCACCTCGAATTGTTGCCCGGCATCGCGCCGGGACGCCTGGACGGCAACTGGCCGCGGCCCGAGGAATTGGGCGGGGCGCCGGTCGGGGTGAAGTTCTGTTTTGTGCAGTTTCCTTATGAACCGGCGGGGCGCGACTTCGAGGCGACGCCCGTGGTCTTGCGTTTCCACGATGGAGACTGGCGGCAGGGGGCTCGAGTGTATGGGGCTTGGCTTAGGGGGCAAGGCGCATTCGAGCAGCCGCAGCTCGCTGGCTTCCACCGCACAACGGCATATCAGCAGTGCGAGGGTGTTCCCTTCAAGGACCTTGTTCAGTGGGCTAAGGCCGGCGCCGCCGCCGGTGTCCAGGGTTTGCTGCTCAAGCGGTGGAGCACCGCCAGCGGGGTCGAGGGGCTCCCGCTCTGGGCGCCGGACCCGCGGTTGGGCACGCGCGAAGAGCTTGCCGCTGCGCTCCGCGAATGCCACGCGCTCGGGGTGAAGGTGGCCGTGGGGGTCAACCTCGAGCCTACCAGTCAGTTGACGGACGAGTTCAAGGCTGAACTCCATCGGTACGTCTGCCAAGATCGGTGGGCCATCCCCTACACACGGTTGGGCGTGTTCGAGCCGAGCCCGTTGACCGGCGGTTTCGGCGCCGGCGAACGCCGCGTGTTCCTTAACCCGGCTCATCCCGATTTCGGTCGGGACTTTGTGCGCCAAGTGCGGGCGCTCGCCGAACTCGGCGTGGACGGCATCCACCTCGAGGCTTTCTTCGGCACACCGCTTGATTTCAATCCTGGCCTGGGTCGCACGCCGGACCGGGCGAGCTGGGAAGGTGGGCTCGAGTGTTTGCGGGGGATGCTCGCGGCCTGCCGCGACCTCCGGCCGGGGTTCGCGCTCTCGAGTGAAATGGTCTGGGACCGCCTGGCGGAGTTGATCTCGGTTGCGTCAGCCGAAGCGCGCGAGTTATGCGCACTGCGCACGGCCCTGCCGGCCTGGCAATCGACCTTTACCTTGGTCGATGAGGACGGGTTCGGCAGCATCAACAGCGCGCTCCGGTACCGCGCCAAGCTGCGCGTTGCGCCGGCGGACGGCCAACCGCTGGGCGGCGGGGCGACCGCGGGTATCGTGGACTACCTGCGGGCGATGTTGACCGCGCAGGGCCTCCTACGTCACACCCTCATCGACGGGGAGCCAGCCGAGGTCGGGTCTGTGGCCGTCACAGGCGGGGCGGCTGTGAGTGTCTTTCGCAATGCCGCCACAGGCCTGGGCACGGCGGTGCTGGTGAACCCGCGCGCGACCGCCCTCGCCGTGGGGTGGGCTGGGTTCGTGCCGTCCAGGGGTGGACCGACCTGGCTTTGGCTGCCGGCGCGAGGGCCGACCCAACTCACCGAGCCTGCGCAGATCGAGATTCCGGGCCGACAACTCGCCCTGGTCACCCAGGAGCCCGCGGCGATGCGCCTGCCGGTCTGGGAGGCGGCGTCAACGCCCGGGCAGGATCGTCAGGTCGTTTTCGAGTTCGCCTCCGTCGTGGATCTGGAGGGCTGGACTTTGACTGGGGCCTTTAGCGTGGCCACCGTCCCGGGTCTGGTGCCGAAGCCGACGCTGAACTCGTTGGCTGCGGCGGGCGAAGCGGCGACCGGCACCGCGCTCTCACCCGCGTTCAGCCTCGAGCCCCGGTTCGATCACCTCGAGGTCCTCTGGCAGGGCGGCTGGAGCGAGACGGTCGGTGGTCGGGAAAACCTCGCGTTGCAGTTGCTCGAGGCGAAGACCGGTGTTGTGTTGAGAGAACTGGTACCGCCCGGCACGCACGAACTGCGCACCGAGCGGGTGAGCCTCGAGCCCTTCCGCGGGCAGACCGTGCGCGTGAGGCTGGTGGACGACAACCGCAAGGCCAGTTACGCTTGGGTCGGGTTGCGTAAGTTGCTGCTGAGCGGACCGACCAGGCCCGCACCGAAGTGACTTGGGCCGGCACGCGCTTGCCTGATCAACAGCCAACCGACCAGTCGGCACAATCGTCCACTCGAACATCGGCCCAGACCCCGGTTAGAAAGCCGGTGGTGCCCATCGCCTGCGCTCAAGACAGGGCACACCCTAGGGGGCGGACGACCAACGGAGACCTAGCCGAGCTACCTCGGAGTGGGTGGGGGAGGCGAGGTGGGATCCACGGGGTAACAGAGCAGGTCACCGGCGACGAACACGTCGGGTCGATCTTGGAACAGCGACTTGAGATTCTCGACAAAGAAGACGATCCACTTGAACTGCTCGGTGTTCTCGGCGATAGGCTTGCCGTCCGCCTCGGGGTACTGGATCTCCCCCGGCTTGGGCCAAGGGCGGCGACTCAAGATCTGGACTGACATAACGGCAGGATGACCCCACCCCGCGCACTGCGGCAAACCCATTTGGGTAAGGACCTAGTCACGGCGAAGGCGGAAGAAACGGGCGGTGGCTGCGGTAAAGTCGCAGGAGACGGTCTCAGGCTGGCCATCGCCGATCGCGGCCGGGCCGTAACTGGACCAGGTGGCACCGTCGAGAGTGGGTGTGGCTTCGACTTGGTAGGTGCGACCGTCGGTCTCGGTCTCCCATTCGAGAAGGCACTGGTCTTGGGTGCGGCGCAAGCGCAACACCAGGAGTCGCGGTGGCGCGATCTCCCAGACATGCAGCAGGCCCTGGACCTCCTCCGCATCGCCGTTGTACTCGAGGTAGAATAGGAGGTGCAGGTTCTCGGCGTAGGCGATGGCGCCGGACTGCGGCAATTCGGTGGAGAGCCGCCGAGAGTAGGCCTCGGTATCGAACACGACGTAAGGTTGGGGTTCCCAGGCGGCTCGCTCGCCGTGGGCGACGGCAGCCAGGTCGTCCGGGTT
>VHCO01000060.1 GCA_016871715.1 Verrucomicrobiota bacterium | reverse complement strand
GTCCATGCTCACCTCCACCCCGGCCGACTGCACCGCATCCACGAACCCGGGGCTGGTAAACTGGGCTCCTTGGTCGGTGTTGGAGATCAACGGCGTCCGCCCCGCCTCGCCCAGCGACCGCAACCCAACGTGGTGAGCGAAACAGCACAAGGCGGCCTCGCCCTGCTTGAGCTTCAGTAGATGCGCGGTGCCAGCTTCAACGTGGTTGAAACCCTCCCGGTTTGCGCGGTTTCTCCGCAGGATGTCCTGAAATATCTCATCCAGCTTTCCAAGGTCATGATACGCGGCGGCCAGGTCCACGACCGCTTGGAACGGCTCCCGCCACTTCTCGGAATGCGCCGCCGCTTCGCGCGCAAACTTGGACGCGAAGCGGCGCACGTTGGCAACGTGGTCGCGATAGGTTTGCTCGGGCGCACCGCGTCGCGCGCTGTGCGCCAAAGGTGTGGAGTTGGAGTCGGTCGCGCTCACTCGCCGTCCAGCGCGTAGTCGCGGTAGCTGCCGCACTGTTCAAACGTCTTCTTGGCACCGGCGCGGATTGGTTGGCTTTTGATCTCTGCCCAGGTGGGAACCGTGTAGTCGTTCAGAGAACTCGAAGGCTTATCCGGGTCCGTCTTCTTCCGGGGTATCAGAGCATCAATCACCGCAAAGTCAGACACGGAGCCCAATGAATTGTTGTGAGTGAACACATGTACGTGGACGGCTTCGACTTCTGATCGAACGACTGACCGGTTGAGCGGATACGCGTACGGCAGGAGCCGAAGCATGATCTCAACGTCTTGAGGCGTGCATCCTGTCCCTCGATCCCCTTCGGCCATATTCGGGTTCACGAAGAAAGGAACGGTGTAAACTCCATGCTCCACAATGCGAAAGCCCATTGGTGCCATGCCACGGGTCGTGCCCGGTTCAGCAGGAGCTTTCTTTGTCCACGTGTCGAACCGGATTGAGACGGGTGCCACCGACAGGCCAACGCCAAAGTGAGCGACGCCACATCGAATCGTCGTCTGAATGCCTTTTTCCTCCTTGGCTTTTTCGAGGAACGTATTTCCGAACAGCCGCGCGTCCCAGTATTTTGCTTTGAATCCCGCGCAGTCGTCATTCAAAAGGCTGCTGGTCTTTTCCCACGCCTCGTTGATTCGTTGTTCCTCGTTTGCCGCCTTGAGATCCTTCCAGCCGCGCTCACGGCTTTCCATCACGTCGAACTCAAAACCGGGAGGCAACGTGAGACCATCCGTGACAGTTTTCCAGACTTCAGCGTTTCGTCGCTCCACAAGGTCCCGAAGTTTCCTCTTCACGGAAACTGGAGAGATTTCTCCCTTTTGGTCTGGGCGCTGGCGGGGGGAGCTTTCCCGATCCGGGTCGCCGTTTGGGTTGGAATTTCGGACTTCGAGCACGAGAAGGCCGGTTATTCTTGGAATGTGACTGTTCGTTGTGTTCATTGTTTTTGAGCGTTGGATTTTTCCGTTTCGGGTTCGTAGCTATCCGCGAGGTATCCGAGCAAGAGTTTGGCCTTGTCCAAGTCGGTCATCCTCTGTGGCAATTCGTCGGCGCGGATTCGGAAAGTGCCGTCCACATCCTCGATGAATCGGGAAGCGCGCTCTCGCAGCAGGCGGAGCACGACTTTTTCCCAGCCGGACTTAACGTTTGGATCGGTGTTCTTGAAGTTTTTAGCCCATGCTTGGTATGGGGGGAGCCGCTCTGCAAGCCGTGCTAGCGCGAAGACCGGCTGCTCCAGCGCAGTGCTGAAGAGGGCGTTGCCGATAAGTTGAGTCGGCGCTTTGCCGCCGCGCACATGCTCGCAGTATTGCTGATGAAGCGAATCGGCCAACGCCAACAGTTGGCCGAGGTGATAGACTGGTTCTTTCATAAACGTGTCTTTGGTTTGTCCGAGTTGTTGCAGAAAGATACGAACGAGAGCGATCGTCTTGGCACAATGCCATCGCACAGACTCGCTCAACGTGCGCCATTCGCGCGAGGTTTTCACCGCCCCCAGTGCTCCCAGCATGACCGACGTTCGTGCCAAGAGTGTTGTGAGGCAGTCCCGCGCCTTCTCTCCCGCGAGAGCGCCTTGCCCGATGAATACATCAAAGGCATCTGCATTCATCACCGCCCTTTGCGGCTTAGACCTGAAGCCTTGTTCGGGGTCCGCCGCCCAGACTTGGTTAATAACGCGAGCGACATCCAATGGGTCTGGAACCGGGAAAATCTTCAAATCCGCCGTGCTGCGTTCGAAACGAATCGAAACTGGCGGACCGTTTTCGGCACCCTTCTCCCAGGAAGTGGCAGCGCGGACGATGTCCTGTACCCGGAATTGCCGATGCAGACTGATTTGCTTCTGCCCTTCGTTCAGAGAACAGAGCGCAAGAACGCGAACCGACAAGTCGGGCATTTCTGTGAGCTTCCCCTTTAATGCCTCCAGCACCGGCTTGGTTCGTGCCGCGAAATCAGCGTCAGTCGGGGACGGAGCTTCGCCGCCGAAAAGCTCAGCCAAGTTTTCTGAGAAGTTTGGGGCTTGCTCCAAGTAAGCCACCAAGAGGTCTTCTTCTTCTACCGTTCGGCCCTGAATTCGTCTGACCCGTCCATTCTTGACCGGCTTGCAAGACACGCCCAACTGGCGCTCGGAACCGAGATACAGGAGCACGTTATAGAAATCCCGTGCGACGCGCTTTCCGACAGGGAAGCTCGCGTTCTTGCGCAGACCGTAGCGGAGGAGGCATTTGGACTCGGTCGTGTTCAAAGAGAACGGTTTGAATGGACCGAGCCGCGCCAGTTTGGGAGGCGAGAAGGCTTTCTCGAGATCGCCGAACTCCCCGGAAAACGCACAAATTCCCTGGCTAAGGCCGTCGCGATCTTCCTTCGGTTCTTCACCTCCGTCGCTGACATCAAGCAACTCGCCAAGCCGTTCCCAAGTTTTCGGGTGCGAAACGGCAAGGGCCGTCGAGTTCGCTTGAGCCAGTTCGATGTAGAGAACCGCTCTGCTGCCCTCGTCTTTCGCGAACTTCTCCGTCACGTAGGCTGGAGAACCGATCTCCGCCTCGCGACCTCGCCAATCAAGGGGACCAAAGAGGAGTCCTTGAAAGAACAGTAATTCGTCGCGAGCGAAATCGCCCATCGGATTCACCAAGAGGCGGGCTACATGATCCGTGAAATCCGTCAGGGAATGCGGGGAAGCGGAGAGAATGTCCACCAAGTGCCTCAGGTTCATCAACTCGGTGCCCGCCGTTGCAACGATTGCCTTCAGTTCATGGGGAATCTCCTCGATGCATCGCCTGAACCGGTCAGTTTCCCTGTCAGAAAACGACCTGACCTCTGACAAATCGAAGAGAGAGCGGGCTGCCTGAACCAAATCGGGTATCGAAGCGCCCTTTTTCTTTTGCAGCTCCGCAAGCCTCTTCAGGGCGGCTGCCAACTCAGGCGAAGGATCGGCACCCAGGCAACGGAGTGGCACGGGCACGTTGAAACACGGGAACGTTGGACTCGCTTGGTCGGCGGTATTCAGTACGAAGCGCAGGAGTCGGGATGATTGCTCCTTTGAGGTCAGTTCGAGCGAGGCTGGTTTCCCGTCGGCTGCGACGCGGACAATCACCACCCGGCGATTTTTGACCGCTGGCTGGATGTGCGGGTTTGGCGCAGCGAATGGAATCTTTGCGTCTTTCAGTCCTTTGGTCGCTATCGCAAGTTCGTTAAGCATAGACCAGCACTCCTTTCTCGACTTTCAGCCCCTGACTGTAGCTCGGCTTGATTCGCCCCTGTTGCGGTTGGTCGAACACCATGCGGAGCATCGTTGGGATTTCGTGGTTCTCGCTTTCGCACACGTGCGTCTCGGCGCGGAATGGCCCGACGTAATCGGGGGCGAACTCTTTCCAGCCGAGGCAGGGCGTGTAGAACCATTGGCCGCTTTCCAATCGGCGGTTGAAGGCGTCCTGAAAAGCGTGCGGCGCGCACTGGCCATCGGGCGATTCCGCCGGCTCGTCATTTGGACCGCGATTCCACTCGACCACGGCATGGAGCCGGTAGCAAACGTTCACCAGCACCATGGCGAACAATTGGAACGACGCGCCCTTGTTTATTGCGTCGCTGGCGCGGAGCGGCCCGCCGTAGTTGGTGACGTAGCGATGGAACTGGATGGGCCGGCAGATTTCCACTTTCACCGGCCGGACGCGCACGGATTTCCAGCGCAGGATGGATTCAAAGATGCCCTTGGCCGCGCTGAACGTCGGCGCGACGTAGGACACCGGCGAGGAGCCGGTGTCGGGCCGCGTCCACATCGCGGCCGGGCCGGAGATTTCCAGTTGGAGGGGGTAGGGTTTCATGGTCTCAATGGATTCGCAAGGTTAAGCCGGCCCTGTTTTCCGAGCAAGTCTGCCGCGCGCGGCGCTGGGCGTGATCACGGGATAGCTGACGCGCTCGACATGAAACTCCGGGCGCGTGAAGCAGGCGAAGTCGCCCCAGGTTCTCAAGTGGATGGTCATGGCGATGCTTTCTGTTGGCTTGAATCGAGGTTTGAAAGAGCGACAATACCGGCATGAAGCGGAAGATGATCTCGACGGACCCGGAGGTCATGGGCGGCACGCCGTGTTTCGCCGGGACGCGCGTTCCCGTTCAGACGCTGCTGGACTATCTCGAGGCGGGCGATTCGATTGACGACTTTCTCGAGGGCTTTCCAACGGTGAAGCGCGAGCAGGTGATTCAGCTCTTGGAGACGGCGACTGAGCGGATGGTGGCAACGGCACGCTAACATGAAGCTGCTGCTGGACGAGTGCATTGACCGGCGCTTTGCACGCGAACTGCCGGGCCACGTCGTTCGCACCGTTCCGCAGATGGGCTGGGCGACCATCAAGAATGGCCGGCTGCTGCGGCTGGCGGAAAAGGAGTTCGACGTGTTCGTCACCGTGGACCGGAACCTTTCGTTCCAGCAAAACCTGCCCAAGTTCGACATTGCCGTGGCCGTGCTGCGAGCGCGGTCCAATCGCCTTGAGGACTTGCAACCGCTGGCCGCACCGCTGCTGGCGGCGCTTGCGGGCATGAAAGCTGGCAGGGTGACGGTCATTGAGTCAAGGCGTCAAGTTCGACGTGGCCGAGTCCGAGGTTCGGGTCGTAATCGGAATTCCAGACCCAGAAGTTCCAATCTTCGGCGGGCTGGTAAATGTAGCCTTTAGCTTGCGCGTCGAAGAATTCGCTTTGGTAGAGGTTCACGGAGTAACGCTGGGCTTCGCGGCATTCGGCCGCGGTGAGATGCTTTTCGAGCCGAAGTTTTTCGGCAAGTTCTCCGCCTCGTTTCCATTTCACCAGCACGGCGCGGGTTTCGTTGCCAACCAGGCGGCAAGCTTCGGCGGCGGGCAGTTCGATGCGGGTGCGGCGCAAAGCTTCCGCCAAGCCCGCTTCATTCGTCGAGATCGGTTCCGGCTTCCAGTCGTATGGCAGGGCCGCGCCAACCGAGGCGAACGCCGGTTGCGTGGCGGTCATGAAAACGGCCGTGACGCCGTAATCGCGCGTGAGCAGGCGGACGGCGGAGAGCAACGAAGGCACGAGGCGCGGCGGCAGCGTTTGCACTTCGTCGAACAGCACGACAGAGCGACCGATGTTGTGGAGCTTGCGGCAATCCGACGGGCGGTTGCTGAAGAGGCTCTCGAAAAACTGGGCGTTGGTGGTAACGATCAGCGGTGAAGCCCAGTTTTCCGCCGCCAACCGGGCGCGGCGCAAGCGTTCCTCTTCGGCATCGCGGCCACGGTCTTCCTTGCGCTCTCGCGGCGCAACCGCACTGTGATGCTCCAGCACGTAGTCCGGGCCGAATGCGTCCTCAAACAACTCGCGATACACCCGCGCCGTTTGCTCAATGATGCTGGTGTAGGGAATGACGACGATGACACGGCGGAAGCTGCGCGGATCGCCGTACGGAAGTGTGGCGTTGTGGTTTTCAACGTGCTTCAGCGCAAACGCGAGGGAAGAGAGCGTCTTGCCGCTGCCCGTCGGTGTGGTGAGTGTGAAAAGACCGGACGGTTTGCTTCCGGCTTTCAGACAATCGGCCAGCAACTGTCGGCGCAAGGCGTTCACGTGGCCGCCGGCTGGTTTGGAATTCAAGTCCCGCTGCAACATGTCGAAGGCCTGCTTGGGCTGGAGATCGGGCACGGCGCGTTGACTCGCCTGGCTTGGATTGAAGTGCTCTTCGGTGTCCAGAAAGTCTGCATCCACCAAGCAACTGAAGATCATGCGGGCGCGCAGAGCTTCGGCGAATTTGTCCTCTATCGACCGCGGAGAAACGCTCGGCAGTTGCAACCCTTCCTGCTTGAAGCGGGCCAGCAGATCATCGGCACTTTCCGGGCATTGGCCGGTCAATTCCAACCGCAGCTTCCCGTCGGAGAACTTCTGGATTGTCTGCCTCAGGGGAAGGCCGGAAGTGTTGTCGTTCAATGCCGGCAGGCCGGTGTGATGGCCATCGGCTGAAAAGGCCACGGCCCAAGCCTTCAGCGCTGCCGCGTGTGCTGTTCCTGCCGCCCAGTGATTGATTCCGTGAATGGCCGGGTTGCGGAGTCGCGCCTGAAAGCGTTTTGAGTATTTCCCCAAATCATGCAGCAGCCCGGCCAATTCGGCTTCGTCGCCAAGGTCGAATGGCATCGCGAATTGTCTGGCGAGCCGAGCAACATTGCGGAGGTGCGCCGACAGCAGTTGCCATTTCCCCGAACTTTCAGGCAGCGGTTTGCCGTTTTCGTCTTCCGCCGTGTGCGCGTAGAACTTCATTCTCAGTTCGATCTCTGCCGAAAGACTGCGATGACGTGGTCTTCGCTTCCGCAAATCCGTGTCTCGGTGCGAAACGGCCCGACGTAATCGGGGGCGAACTCCTTCCAGCCGAGGCAAGGCGTGTAAAACCATTGGCCGTTTTCCAGCCGGCAGTTGAAGGCGTCTTGGAAGGCATGCGGGGCGCACTGGCCATCGGGCGATTCCGCCGGCTCGCCATTTGGCCCGCGATTCCAGTCCGCCTCGGCGTGGAGCCGGTAGCAGACGTTCACCAACACCATGGCGAACAACTGGAACGACGCGCCCTTGGCCATCGCGTCGGAGGCGCGAAGCGGCCCGCCGTAGTTGGTGACGTAGCGATGGAACTGGATCGGCCGGCAGATTTCCACTTTCACCGGACGGACGCGAACCGACTTCCAGCGCAGCACGGATTCGAAGATACCCTTCACCGCGCTGAACGTGGGGGCGACGTAGGACACCGGGGATGAGCCGGTGTCCGGCCGCGTCCACATGGCGGTGGGGCCGGAGATTTCGAGCTGGAGTGGATACGGTTTCATGTGGCGCGTGAATCGAACGGCGGTAGAGGACTCGAGCACAGGCCCTGTCTCCGTGGGGGGGGCTGGCGAGTCGGTGTGTTTGCGGCGGCGGATCGTCGGCCTGGATTTCATGGTTTCTGGAGTGGATACGCGCTGGGGGTTGGGGTTCTGACTGGGCTTCATGAGGATGGCCTCCAGGATACCGCACGCTGCGCTGGGCGTGATGGCCGGGTAGCTCACGCGCTCGACGTGGAACTCCGGCATCGTGAAGCAGGCGAACGGGCCTTGGACGCGGAGACAGATGGGGTCGGAAAGCATGGTCATTCCTAGGTTTTGGATTCGGGGTGGTGCTGTTCCCAGACAGTCCGGTCAGTTTCGATGAGTTGCTGCAACTGCTCGGGCTTGGGCAGGGCCACGAGGTAGCGGGAGACAAAGAGTTGGCGGTCCAGGCCGCCAGTGGCGTATTCCACCTTGGTCTGGTCTTTGTCCGTGCAAAGCAGCAGGCCGACGGGCGGCTGGTCACCCTCGGCCATGACGTTTTCCTTCCAGTAGTTGAGATAGAAGTTCATCTGGCCGGCGTCAGTGTGCTGGAAGGCGCGGATTTTCAGGTCAATGAGCAGGTGGCAGCGCAGGAGGCGGTGGTAGAAAACGAGGTCGAGGTAGTCGTGTTCGTTGCCGACGGTGATGCGTCTCTGGCGGGCCTCGAAACAGAAGCCCGTGCCGAGTTCGAGCAGGAAGGACTGGAGATGGTCGAGCAACGCGGCTTCGAGGTCGCTTTCCAGATAGTGCGGTTTTTCGGCGAGGCCGGTGAATTCGAGGACGTAGGGATCGCGGATGAGGCTGGCGATGTCCGCCGGAGCGTCTGCGGCCTGCTGGCGGGCGTGTTCGATGGCGGTGTGTTTGTCGGTCGAGAGGCCGGTGCGTTCGTAGAGGAGCGAACCGATCTGGCGTTGGAGTTGGCGGACGGACCAGTTGCCCTTGAGGCATTCGTTTTCGTAGAAGGCGCGCTTCCAAGGGTCGTCGAGGCGGATGAGTTCCAGGAGGTGTGTCCAGGAGAGTTGCAGGACCATCGCTGACGGAAGCGGCGTGGGTTGGCCGGACAATTTCCGCACCAGTGCCGCGGATTTCCCGGACGAATCAGATTCGCCAGCCAGTGGTTGGCGAATCGGAGGAGGCCCGCCGACCGGCAATTCCACCGGCAGTGATGAGGAAATCGTCAATTCGCTGACCGGCAGGAGATTGGAAGAAATCCTCATCACTGATGAGGAAATCGCCGAACGCATCTGCGGGTAGCGAGCATAGAACAGCCGCATCCGTTCGAGCATTTGGGTGCTCGTTCCGGGGATATTTTCGCGTCGCAGGTCGGCGGCGATGCGCTTGAGCAAACCCGTGGCGTATTGGGCGCGATCCTCGCCGTTCTGCTCGAACTCGACGAGGTATGCGCCGATGAGCCAGTTGCGGAGGATGAGGTGGCGGTTGACCGCGCCCGCGGCTCCGGCTTGGGCCTGCTGGTGGACTTGAGCCAGGGTGGCGATGAGGGCGTCGTAGTTCATAGGATCATTCGCTCGAACACCATGCGCAGCATCGTGGGGATTCCGTGGTTCTCGCTCCTGCAAACCCGGGTCTGGGCGCGGAACGGCTCAACGGAATCGGGGGCGAACTCCTTCCAACCCAGGCAGGGCGTGTAGAACCACTGGCCGTCTTCCAGCCGGCGATTGACGAGGCGTGTTCCCTCACCCGGCCCTCGGCCACCCTCTCCCATCCGATGGGCGAGGGACAAAGCGTGCGGCGCGCACTCGCCATCGGGAGATTCCGCTGGCTCGCCACCTGGCCCGCAATGCCACTCGGCCTCGGCATGAAGCCAGTGTCCGGCCGCGTCCACATCGCGGTGGGGCCGGAGATTTCGAGCTGGAGTGGATGCGGTTTCATCTGGCGCGTGAATCGAACGGCGGTAGAGGACTCGATCACAGGCCCTGTCTCCGTGGGGGGGGCTGGCGAGTCGGTGTGTTTGCGGCGGCGGATCGTCGGCCTGGATTTCATGGTTTCTGGACTGGATACGCGCTGGGGGTCGGGGTTCTGACAAAAAAAGAGAAAGGCTGGGATCAGCGGCGGACGGGAACGCGGGGGCCGCCCCGTAGTCCCGCATGAGCAGGGGAACTTCGTGGGGTGGCGGGGGCGTGAGATGGCCGGCCCGCACTTCAATCGTGCGCCAATGG
This sequence comes from Verrucomicrobiota bacterium, assembly GCA_016871715.1. Classification (GTDB taxonomy): domain Bacteria; phylum Verrucomicrobiota; class Verrucomicrobiia; order Limisphaerales; family J093; genus VHCO01. The sequence goes on along the minus strand of VHCO01000060.1, from coordinate 23,361 downwards.
CCGGCCCATTTCGGCACGAGCTCGTGGCAGATGCGGCGGTGGAACGAGGTGTCAGGCGAGACTGTCCATCCGCCCTCTCCATCCTTCGCGGTCGGCGCGTCCAAGTTCATGCCGGGCCTGCCCCAGGGAACGGCGGGAACCTAGCGAGCCGGCGCACGCGAAACAAGCGGATTCGCCGGCAGCAGATTCGCTGACGCGTTATCGGTGAGAGTCCGCGGTAGACGACAAACTGCCGGCAGGGCGCGCAGTCCCCTGCACGCCGTAAACCACTGTGGACGCCAGAAGCCGCGGCGCGCAGAGGACTGCGCGCCCTACCGCCGACTTGTGGTCCATCTCAGTGACTCATGAGTATGCGGGGTGCTTCATGGCTGGGGGCGCCGGGGTATGGTCTCGCCCTTCCCGATAAGTCTTTGCGCCCGACATCTGCGCCGGGCCATAACGCTTCGCGTGGGGCGGACACGCCGCCGGAGGCCGATTCCGGCTCAAGGGCCGGATCGCAAGCCGGGTTACGGCTTGATGCGCTTGAGCGTCACGGCGTGCTCGGGAGCCGGTTGACCGTTCATGATCGCCTGACAGCTCGTGGTGATGGTGTCGGCATCGTTGAAGGTGATGGTCATGGCGTGCATGTGAGATTCCTCCCGGGGATTGATGCCGCAGGTCGGATCGAAGTCGAACTTCAGCGTCTTCGCGTCCGCGGACTTGAGGAGCATGCTCGGCCGATTCCCGAGGACGCAATAATGCGTGAGGGCGAGTTTGCCGCCCTGGTCGTAGTACATCGTCACCATTTCGTTGGGCGTGCCCACAAACACCCGCTCCTCGAGCACACTCCCGGCCGCCAGGAGCCGATACTGCATGGTCAGGTCCACCGGCCCTTCGCCCATGTCGGCCTTGCCGGTCCAGGTGCCCACGAGCGTCTTCAGCCGCTCGAACGCGGCTGAACTTGGTTTCGGCTTTTGCGGCTCAGCGGCGCTCAAGCCCAGAGCGGAGGCCAGGAACAGGGTTGCGGTGACCAAGGTGAGGTTGGTTTTCATCGGAGTCGGTTTCGCTTTGGCTGAGGTTGGGTTGTGCAGGAGGCCGTGGCGCGACAAGCCCCACACGGTCGAGCCGGGCCGGGGCGAGCAGCTCGGGGCCAGCGTCGCTCCGCCAGTCCGTCACGGCCGCATTGGTCACGTGCGACTCATCCTGCATATAAGCGCCAGTTAAGCACAGCAGTGGCTGGCGTGCAAGCGCGTGGGCCGAATCCTTAGCGAGGTGCTTGAGGGCTGCCATCGCGGGTGACATCCGGCAGGCTCCCTGTGGGGCGCGGATCGTCAGATCCGCTGGGCGGAGGTGACCGTCCGCGCTCCGCCTCGCTAAGGATTCGGGGCGTGGGCGCAGGATGAGTTGAGCGTTGTATTGCGACGGGTGTCGCGCTAAGCTGCTGCCCAGTCGGTAGCTCGCGGCGAGGGGCGGTTGCGGCCTGTCTCGGGCGTATCGGGACGCGCCTGACATCGCAGCGCAAGCGGAGCGGACTGAATCGCAAGCGATCCCATGGCAAGCGTGAACTCGGGCGCAGGTTACATCGTTCCAGGCGTGCTGGCGGTGGCAGGGCTTCTGGCGACGGTGGGCCAAGCCCAAGTTTTCCCCGTCCTCACCGTCACCCACGACGACACGGTCATCACACAGTCCTGTGTGGTGCGCATTCCGCCTGGGACCGCGATTGCCGACGCGAACCGGAATGGCGTGATCCAGGTCGGTGCGGACGGCATCACGATGCGGTTTGCCGAAGGCAGCGAGCTGTGCGGCGCCCCGGCCGGCACGCCCTGGAACGAGTTGACCGGCATCGGCATCCGCATCGCCGGTCGCCGCGGCGTCACCCTCGAGGGCGCCCGTGTGCACGGCTTCTTCAATGGCCTGGTCGCTACTCGCGCAGACGAGTTGACGGTGGCCGGGGGCGATTTCTCGGACAACTACCGTCAACGGCTGCGCTCGACGCCGGCCGCCGAGGACAGCGCAGACTGGCTCTTCCCGCACCACAACGACACACGCAAATGGCGCGACGAGCACGGCGGCGCGGTGTGCATCGAGGCATCCGACCGCGTGACCGTGCGCGAGATCCGAGTGCGCCGCGGCCAAAACGGCATCCTGCTCGACCGCGTCAACCAAGGGCGCATTTACGACAACGACTGTTCGTTCCTGTCCGGGTGGGGCTTGGCGCTGTGGCGCAGTAGTCGAAATGTGGTCAGCCGCAACGCGTTCGACTTTTGTGTGCGCGGCCATGTCGAGGGCGTCTACAACCGCGGCCAAGACTCGGCCGGCATTCTTTGCTTCGAGCAATGCAACGACAATGTGTTCGCCGAGAACTCCGCCACCCACGGCGGCGACGGTTTCTTCGGCTTCGCGGGTCAGGAAGCCGTGGGCGAACGCTGGCTCGATGCCGAGCGCGACCGGTTGCGACGCGAGACCGGGCGCCAGGAGGTGGAGGAGCTGATCCGTGTGCCGCCCGAGCTGGCCCGGGAGTTCAGTGCGCTGGGCTGCAACCGAAACCTCTTGATCGGAAACGACTTCTCCTATGCGCCGGCGCACGGCATCGAACTGACCTTCAGCGAAGGAAATGTGCTCGCGCAAAACCGCCTAGTCGAAAACGCCATCTGCGGCTTCTGGGGCGGGTACAGCTCCGACACCCGGATCATCGAGAATCATTTCGAGGGCAACGGCGGCATGGCCTATGGACTCGAGCGCGGCGGGATCAACATGGAGCACGCCTCCGACAATCTCATCCTGCGCAACACGTTCCTGAACGACAAGTGCGCCATTCACTTGTGGTGGGATCATGACGCCCACCTGCTCAAGGCGCCCGGTGTCGTAGGCAATTACCGCGGCGTCTCGGGCAACGTAATCGCCGCCAACACCTTCACCCTGGACGGCCGCCATCCCTTCGGCGCCCTGCGCCCGAACGATCGCTTAATCGTCCTCCAACTGCGCGACGACAACACCCAGCAGGTGCGCAGCAATTACTACCTGGCCAACACCGTTGCCCTCCAGCTCACTAACGCGATGGAGTGGGCGGTGAAACCGGGCTGTGAACCCCTGCGCGATGGCCAGATGCCTTCGGTTGCCTTGCCTCAAATTGACGTGCCGGGAAACCGGCAGCCGGTAGGCGCTCGACCGCAGCTCCGCGGTCGCAACCGGATCGTCATGGACGAATGGGGCCCCTGGGACCACGCCAGCCCCATGGTTCGACCCGTCAAGTCCGCCCCGGGCGAACTGGCCTGGGACGTGTATGGCGTGCGCGCGTTGACGGTCATCGCGACGGGCGTAAAGGCCCAGGTGGACCACCCTGCAACCTCGGACAACGCAGCACGGATCACCGCCCGCGCACCCCAGCCTGGCGTCACACCCTACCGCATCGAGTTGCAGGGCGAGAATTTCGCTCGCGCCCTGACGGGGGTCTTGGTGGCCGCTACGTGGGAAGTGGTTGTGTTCTCCTGGAAACCCGAGGTGGACCCGCGCCAAGACGATGCCGGCTGGCGCAAGCTCGCTGACGACCCCGCGGCGCTGCGGGCGACCGTGGGCGCGTTGGATTTTCCCTATGGCTGGGGGGGGCCGCGCGATCAGCGGATCTCCGAGACCATCACGGCCCAGGGCCCGGGCGGCGACCATTTCGGCATGGTGGCCCGCACTCGACTGCGGTTGCCCGCAGGCGCTTGGCGCCTCAAGACCCTCAGCGACGACGGTGTCCGCGTGAAGGTCAATGGCCGCAGCGTGATCGAAAACTGGACCTGGCACGGCCCCACCCCGAACGAGGGCCTGTTCGAGCAGGTTACCGACGGCGAGGTCGAGCTCGAAGTCGAGCACTTCGAGATCGATGGCTATGCCGTCCTCAAGCTCGAGCTCGAGCCGGGGCCGGATCAGGCTAAGGCGCCTGGGTCCTGACCTGCAGACAACGCCAGGGGAGATCGACCGCGCCTCGGTGGCGCGGGCCCCGCACCTCATTGGGGCGCGGCGCTTCGAATCGAGTCCCAAGCGCGTTGGACGTGCTCGAGTTCGGTGTGCGTCTGACCGACGCAAAAACGGAGCGTGTAGCGCTCGCCCAGGCGGGTGTGGGTCAGATAGAGCCGGCCACTGGCGTTCAACCGTTCGAGCAAGCGTTCGTTCACCTCATCGCCGCCCCGGTGCCGGAAACACACCAGGTTGAGCACCGGCGCAACCGCCAGCTCGAATTGCGCGTCGACCTGCACCCACGCTGCGAACTGCTGCGCCAGTTCGACGTGTCGGCGTATGTGGTGTCGTAAGCCTTCGGCGCCGTAGTGCCGGATGACCAACCAGAGCTTGAGCGCGCGGAAACGGCGGCCGAGCTGGATCTGCCAATCGCGGTAATCGAAGACCGCCCCGGCCTCCGTCTCAGGGTTCCGCAGGTACTCCGGCAAGATGCTCAAGGCGCGGATCAGAGCCGACCGATCCGCCACGTAAAAACAGTCGCAATCGAAATTCGTAAACATCCACTTGTGCGGGTTGAAGCAGTAGCTGTCCGCGCACTCGAGCCCGGCTTGGAGGTGGCGGAATTCGGGGCACAGCGCGGCTGTCCCGGCCATCGCCGCGTCCACATGCAGCCAGAGCCCTTCGGCCCGGCACAACTGGCCCAATCCCGCCACCGGATCGATGGCCAGGGACGACGTCGTGCCCACAGTGGCCACCGCGCAACACGGGATCTTACCCGCCGCGCGATCGGCTCGGATGGCCTCGGCCAAGAGCTCAGGTCGCAAGGCCATGGCCGCGTCCACGCCGATGAGCCGCAGGTTCTTGCGGCCCAGCCCGGCGATCCCCATGGCCTTTTCGATCGAGGCATGTGCTTGGGTCGATGCGTAGGCCACCAACCGGCCGTCGCACCCGCGCTCGTTGGATTCGCCGCCGGTGGCTCGCTCCCGCGCCGCCAGTAGCGCACACAGCGAGGCGTTCGACGCTGTGTCCTGGATAACCCCGCCCCCCGCCCCGCTCGATCGGAACCGATCCGGCAGCCCAAGCAGCGCCGCCAGCCAATCCAGCACATGGGTCTCCAGTTCCGTGCAGGCGGGGCTGGTCACCCATAACATCCCTTGCACGCCAAGCCCGGCGGCGAGCAATTCCCCCAAGATCGCCGGTCCGGATGTGTTGGCCGGGAAGAAGGCGAAGAAGTTGGGCGACTGCCAATGCGTGATGCCCGGCAGAATCACGCGCTCCAGATCCTGCAGCATGGCCGCAAACGATTCGCCTCGCTCGGGCGGCTCCGGCGGCAGGGCGGCGCGCACTTCGCCCGGTCGGACCTGGGCCAGGACCGGGAACGTCTCGACCCGCGCGTAGTAGTCCGCGATCCAATCGACCGCGGCGTAGCCGTGGCGGCGGAACTCCTCGAGACCCATATGGAAACCGATGGGCTTAGCCATCCCTTTACCTGGCAGTAACCCGCCACTTTTTCAAAGACTTTCAAACCAAGGCAATGGCCTCTGTTCAGTTCCTAGTCGTGATGACGGTAACAACTATCAAATCTAACTGGTTTATAATTGTTGACACGCATCTGGACCGCTGCAGCCAAAGAAACAACGGGTGACGTTCGCTCGGGCTGGACGCCGAGGATCGGTCCTTCTAGGTCCCGTCTAGGGTTCTGGACCGGGATCACTTTCATAAGGGCCCGGTCCTAAAAGGTTTGTACACAGGCGCTTGAGAGACGCTCCGAGGATGAGTCGGAACCTCGGGGGCGGGAGCTCTTCGGACGGGGAGTCCTACTGGGCGGTTGGGGTGGGCGGTGGGGAGCCGTGGCGCCGGGAGTGGAGGTGGAGGCGTTCCAAGGCCCACTGGGCGTGCTCGGCGACGAGGGAGTTCGGGTCGGCGGCGGCGCGCTGGAGGGCGGGTACGGCGGTTGGGTCGCCGACATTACCCAGGGCGACGCACACGTTGCGGCGCAGTCCACGGCGTTTGGCACGTTCGAGGGGGGTGCCAGCAAAAGCCCGGCGGAAGGCGGGCTCGTCGAGGCTCAGCAACTCGATGAGGCTCGGGGCGTCTAGGTCGTCGCGGTGGTGCTCCCGCAGGGCGCGTCCTTCTTGGGCGAAGCGGTTCCAGGGACAGACAGCGAGACAATCGTCACAGCCGAAGATGCGGGAGCCGATGGCCGGCCTGAGCTCGATGGGGATGGGGCCCTTGAGTTCGATGGTGAGGTAGGAGATGCAACGGCGGGCATCGAGTTGGAAGGGTGCGACGAGGGCCTGGGTGGGGCAGGCCACCAAGCAACGGGTGCAGTTGCCGCACCGATTGCGCTCTGGTGGATCGGGTTCGATGTCGAGGGTGGTCAGGATTTCGGCCAGGAGAACCCAGTTGCCAAAGTGTCGGTGGATCAGGTTGGTGTGCTTCCCGATGAAGCCCAAGCCGGCGCGCTCGGCGAGGTCGCGTTCGAGGATGGGGCCGGTGTCGACGTAGGCGCGCGAGTGGTGGTGGGGACCCGCGAGGCGGTTGATGAGGTCGGCGAGTTCGCGCAAGCGCGCGCCGAGCACGTCGTGATAATCGCTAAAGCGGGCATAACGGGCGACAACTCCCGAGGCTGGCGAGGGGGTGGAGGTGGTGGGCAGCCGAAATGGGCTCGAGGTTGGGGTCGAGGTGGGGTTCGGGTCGGCTGGCGGCATGGGGACGACGGTTGAAGCCGGTCGGGGATGCGAGGCAGCGGGGGAATCTGGGCGGTAGTAACTGGCGGCCAGCGCGATCAGCGTGCGTGCCCCAGGCAACACGAGCTGGGGATCGAGGCGTCTGGGGGCTTGCCGTTCGAGGTAAGCCATGTGGCCGTGGTACCCGCGTTCGAGCCAATGCTGGAAATGGCGGGCCGAGGCGGGGGCAGCGGCGGAGGTGAAGCGGCAATCGTCGAAACCCAACGCGAGGGCCTGTTGTCGGAGTTCGGCCTTCATGACAGGGGCGGCGGGTAGGCGGGGAGGCCGGGCGGGGCTGGGGAGTGACGCGGAGGTTACTCGGTGGCGGCGGTGGCGGTGGCGCCGCGCGCGAGCCAGACCAAGCGGAGTCCTTCGAGGGTGAGGGAGGGGCGCACGGCGGCGATCTGGGGGAGCTTGGCGGCGATGAGGCGCGCGTAGCCGCCGGTGGCGACGACGGGGAGGCGGGGGGTGCGGAGCTCACGACGGAGTTCGGCAAGCAGCTCGCGGATGAGGCCGCGGTATCCGTGCACGGCGCCGATGACCATGGCCTCGGCGGTGTTACGGCCGATGACCCGCCGGGTTTCCCGGACGCGGATCCGGGGGAGCAAGGCGGTTTTCTCGTGGAGGTAATCGGTCATGGCGGACAGGCCCGGTGCGATGATGCCGCCGATGTATTCGCCTTGGCGATTGACGACGTCGAAGGTGACGGCGGTGCCGAAGTCGATGACGATGACGGGTTGACCGTAGAAGTGGCGTGCGGCGACGGCATTGGCCAAGCGGTCGGGTCCGATGGTTTCCGGTCGCGGGTAATCGAGGCCGAGGCCGGCGAGGTTGCGATGGTTCAACTCGAGCAAGGTCAAGGACCAGCGCTCCCAGACGGCGCGGCGGACCAAGGGCGTGGTTTGGGGGACGACGCTACAGAGGGTGGCGCCGACGAGCGGGTGTCGGCCGACGAAACGGCGGACCAGGCGTTCGGCTTGGTCGCTGAACCAGCAGGGGGTTGGGATTTGGGCTTGGCGGACGACGCGCTGGCGGGTGGCCAAGCCGAGGTGGGTGTGGGTGTTGCCCACGTCGAAGAGCAGGATCATTTCAGCAGGGTCAGATCGCCGCCGGTGACGCGTTCGAGTCGGCCGTGTTCGGTGCGGACCAAGAGCGCGCCGTCGGGGTCGAGGGCTTCTGCCCGGCCGGTTAAGCGGCGGTCGCCGACGCGGATTTGGACATCGCGCCCCAAGGTGGTGCAGGCGGCTTCCCACTCGGTGGCGATCGCCTCGAATTCGCCGGCTGCCAGGCGCTCGTAGTCTCGGTCCAACTCGCGCAGGAGGGCCACGGCGAGGGCGGCGCGGTCGCAGGTCCGACCGCACTCGGACCGCAGGGAGGTGGCGGTCTTGCGCAGGTCAGCGGGGAAATCGTGCGGGGCCAAGTTCACGTCGACGCCGATGCCGAGGACGACGTGTTGGACGCGGTCGACCTCGGCGCTGAGTTCGGTGAGGATGCCGGCCACTTTGCGACCGCGGAGGAGGACGTCGTTGGGCCATTTGACTTCCGGGTGCAAGCCGGTGTGGGTGCGCAGGGTGCGGACGAGGGCATTAGCGGCGAGGATGGTCAGGCGCGTGACTTCGTCCGGGCGCAGGGCGGGCCGCAGCAGGACCGAAAACCAGAGGCCTTTCCCTGGGGGCGAGACCCAACGGCGTCCCAACCGGCCGCGGCCGCGGGTTTGGGCTTCGGCGAAGACCACGACGCCCTCGCGGACGCCGTCGCGGGCGAGTTTTTCGACGGAGTCGTTGGTGGAGGCGGTTTCGCGGAAGACGTGCAGGTTGCGGCCGATGACGCGGGTTTTGCCGAGGCGGGCGAGGAGGTCATCGGCGTGGAGGACATCCGGGGCACTGACGAGGCGGTAGCCGTCGTGGGGGCTGGCGGCGATGTCGTAACCGAGCGCTCGGAGCTCTTCGATACGGGCCCAGATCGCGGCTCGGCTCACCCCCAAGCGCTGGGCCAACTCGGCGCCGGAGACCGACCCGGTCCCGGCTGCGCGCAAGGCGGCTAGGATGGTGCTGTCGAGACTCATGCGTCGAAGTCCAGAGCGAGGTCCATGGCGCGCGCGGAGTGGGTGAGGGCGCCGACGGAGATGTCGTCCACTCCGGTTTCGGCAACGGCGCGCACGGTATGGAGGGTGATCCCGCCGCTGGCCTCGGTCCGAGCGCGACCGGCGACGCGCGCCACGGCGGCCCGGAGCGTGGCCAGCGGCATGTTGTCGAGCAGGACGATGTCCGCGCCGGCTGCGACGGCCTGGGCGACCTGCCGCAGGTTGTCGGCTTCGACCTCGATCTTCAGGAAGGGGTACCTTTGGCGGGCGCGTCGCACGGCAGCGGCGATGGGGTTGGGTTGCGCGTGGCGCAGGGCGGCGAGGTGGTTGTCTTTGATCAAGATCCGGTCGAACAGGCCCGACCGGTGGTTTCGGCCGCCACCGCAGCTTACGGCGTATTTCTCGAGGCGGCGGAGGCCGGGTGTGGTTTTGCGCGTGTCGAGGATGCGGGCGCGTGTGCCGGCGACGGCGGCGACGTAGGCCGCGGTCAAGGTCGCCACGCCGGACAATCGCTGCACGAGGTTCAACGCGGTGCGTTCGCCGGTCAGCAAGGCGCGGGCGGCCCCGGCGATCCGGAGCAGGACCTGGCCACCGCGGACTTGCTGTCCGTCCTCGGCCAGGGCTTCGAGGTCGAGTTGGGGATCGAGTTGGAGGAAGACCTGGGCGGCGAGGGGCAACCCGGCCAGCACCATGGGCTCGCGCGCCACAAGGCGCGCACGGGCGCGTGCCCGCGCGGGGACCGTAGCGAGCGTGGTGGCGTCTCCCCGGCCGACATCTTCGGCCAGCGCGCGCCGGATCAGGCGGGAGAGTTCAGGGCTGGACCAGTTTCGCACCAGGCGAGCATGCAAGAAGCGGCGCGGGGGATGAAGTGAAAAGCGGCGTGGGGAAAAGCACAGCGCGGGCTTCCCATCTGGCCGACGGGGTGGCAGCCTGTCCGGGATGGTTTGGTTGACGCCACCCGGCCGGGGCGGGAGCAGCCCGGCGGCCCAGCGCGCGCGCTCCGCGGAGCGCCGGCGTGCGCGGTCTGGGTGGTGCGGGTTGGGGCGGGCGCTGTTGGGCGCCGACGATCAGCCGCGCCGGGAGCTTTTCAGCGAAGACGACCTGCATTTGAACGAGCGAGGCTACGAGCTCTGGGCGTGTGCGATCCAGGCGCGACTCCCCCGGTTGATGGGCGGGGTGGGGCCTGGCTCGCGGGAACCCGAGCATCGCCCCCAGCCATGAGCAACGCCCCTACGCCAGCCGCGCCTGCGGCCACGTCGCACGAGCCGGTGGATGAATTCGAGCGCGAGCCGGTGCCGGCGCGGTCCTGGCTTGGGCTGAAGAGCTTTGTGGGCCAATACGCCGGGGAGCATGTGGCGGGCACGGAGCTGATGATCGGACCGCTGTTTGTGGCGGCCGGGGTGAGCGCCTTCGATGTGGTCTTCGGGCTGATCGTAGGCAACGCGTTGGCGGTGTTGAGCTGGGTGTTCTTGTGCGCGCCGATTGCGACGCGGATGCGGCTGACGTTGTACTATCAGCTCGAGAAGATCTGCGGTCGCCACCTGGTGACGCTCTACAACCTGGCCAACGGCGTGATGTTCTGTTTTTTGGCTGGGGCCATGGTGACGGTGTCGGCCACGGCGTTTGGCGTTTGGTTCAAGTTCCCGATGCCCGGTCTCAACGATTGGTTGCCGAACTCGGTGGGTTGGGTGGTGGCGGTGTTGGCGGTGGGGGCGCTGATTGCGGTGGTGGCGGCTTACGGTTACCGGTTGGTGGCGCGGTTTGCCAATTATGCAGCGCCCTGGATGGTGCTGGTGTTTTTGGCATACGGGATCGTTGGGCTTCGGCAGATGGGGGTGACGTCGCTGGGCGATTTTTGGGACGTGGCTCAGAGGGAGATATGGAAGGGGGGCGAACCGTTACCGGGCCAGGTGAAGTTCACGTTCTGGCACGTGATGTTCTTCGCCTGGTTTTGCAACATGGCGATGCACATCGGCATGTCCGATCTGAGCGTGTTCCGCTACGCCAAGAAGTCCTGGTACGCCGTGGCCTCCGCGGCGGGGATGTACGTGGGCCATTTCATGGCTTGGCTGTCGGCCTCGATCTTGTACGCCCTCCAGCTCAAGTTGGACCCGACGGACACGGCGGTGTTGCCGGGGCCGTTGGCCGACCGGGCGTGTGGTTTGGCGGGGTTGCTTTGTGTGATTGTGGCGGGGTGGACGACGGCGAACCCGACGATTTACCGGGCGGGTTTAGCGTTTCAGGCGATCGTGCCTCGGGCCTCACGGTTCAAGGTGACGCTCTTGACGGGGATGCTGGCCGCGGTGGCGGGCGCGTTCCCGGCGGTGGCGATGAAGCTGCTCGGGTTTGTGGCCCTATACGGGATGATCTTGATGCCGATGGGCGCGGTGGTCTTCGTGGATTTTTGGCTCGCGCGGCAGTGCGGGTTCACGCCGTTTTATGCCGAGGCGAGCGGTGTGAGTTTCAACTGGGCGGCGGGCCTGACGTGGTTCGTCACGCTGGGGGTTTGCACGGCGTTAGTCCAGTGGGGCGGGGTGGAGATTTACTTCGTGAGCTTGCCGGGCTGGTTCGCGGCCGCCCTGCTCTACATCGGCTTGAGCAAGCTGCTGCAGGCGCCCAACTCGGCCGAGGCTCCGCAGTCGACCTACCGATGAGACCGCCGACTAGCCGTCTGTCTGGATGACTCGTGAGTGACCCATGAACTTCGTGTTTCGCGTTCTCTCGTACCTTGCCCTGGGCGGCACCGTGTTGCCGGCCGCGCTTTTCTTCGGCGACCGGATGGGGCTCGAGGCCGTCAAGTTCACGATGTTGGTGTGCACGATCGGGTGGTTTGTGACGGCGCCGTGTTGGATGGAGCGCCGCGAGGGCTGACGTGACGACTGGCACGGCCGTGGCTCAGGATGCCCAACTGACCCCGATGATGGCGCAGTATCGCCGCATCAAGGGCGGGCTGCCCGCCGGCGCGTTGTTGCTGTTTCGGTTGGGCGATTTCTACGAGATGTTCTTCGAGGACGCCCAGGAGGGGGCGCGGTTGTTGAACCTGGCGCTGACCCGGCGGCAGGAGGTGCCCATGTGCGGGTTGCCGTACCATGCCGCCGGCGGGTATATCGGCCGCCTACTGCGCGCGGGCCGCAAAGTGGCCATCTGCGACCAACTCGAAGACGCGCGACCCGGCAAGCTGGTCAAGCGCGAGGTCACGCAGATCCTGAGTCCAGGGGCCCATTTTGACGAGCGGATGCTGGCGTCCGGCCGCAATAACTACCTGGCGACGATCCACCGCCTCGGCCCGACCCTGGGCCTGGCCTTCGTCGATCTGACGACGGCCGATTTCATGGTCACCGAGGTCGACTCCGAAGCCGCTTTGCTGACCGAGTTGGACCGGGTTCGACCGGCGGAGTTGATTTTACCCCTGGAAGCGGTCGAGCTGGCCACGTTGCTGCGCGGTGCTCGACCTGCCTCCGGCGAGGCGCTTTCGGCCGGCGCGGGGCCGGCGACCGACTCGTCGCCGATGCCCTCCGCGGGAGCGCCGGCGGCGTCACCTGGGGCGCGTTCCAGCCCGGTCAGCGGGCGCGGTTGGATCCTTAACAGCTACGACGGTTGGACGTTCGCGCCGGAGACGGCCCAATTTACCTTGCGTGATCATTTCAAGGTGGCGTCGTTGGACGGGTTTGGGCTGCGGAACCGGTCCGCGGCGGTTGGGGCGGCGGGCGCCGCGGTGCACTACCTGACGCACGAGTTAAGGCGGGAGGTGGGGCACTTGACGCGGCTGGCGTTCTACCAGAGCAGCGACTTCTTGGTCTTAGACGCCACGACGCTGCGCCATCTCGAGGTGCTCGAGCCCATGCACCGGGACGCGCCTCGGGAGTCCTGCCTCTACGGCGCGCTGAACCGGACGGTCACGCCGATGGGGGCGCGGCGGCTGCGCGATTGGCTATCCCAGCCGTTGGCGGCGGTCGAGCCGATTCGGGAACGACAGGCGGCGGTGCAGCTCTTCGTCGAACAGGCGGCTGCTCTCACCCAGGTGCGCGAGGCGCTGAAAGAGGTGCGCGATCTCGAGCGCACGGTGAGCCGGCTCAGCGTGGGCGCCGGCAACGCGCGCGACTTGGTCGCATTGCGCCATGCCTTGCTCCAGGTGCCCAAGGTCCGGGCGGCGCTGGCGACGCTCCCGGAGGTCCCCGCAGGTGCCGCGGGAGCGGCCGGTCCAGAATTCCCTGAACTCGGGGGGGCGGGGTGCGCGGCCACGGAAGGCCGCGGTGTGCCGAGTCTGGTGCGCGTCTTGGCCGGGCAATTGGCGGATTGCCCGGAGTTGGTGGACCACATTGGTCGGGCCATGGTGGACGGGCCGCCGTTGGCGCTGAAGGAGGGCGGTCTGATCCGCGACGGCTATGACGCGTCGCTGGACGAGTTGCGTCGCGCGGGACGCGAGGGCAAGGACTGGATTGCTCGCCTCCAGCAGCAGGAGATCGAGCGGACGGGGATTGCCTCGCTCAAGGTGCGATTCAACTCTGTGTTTGGCTATTCGCTCGAGGTGACGAAAGCGAATCTCGACAAGGTGCCTCGCCATTACATTCGCAAGCAGACCGTGGCCAGCGGCGAGCGCTTCATCACGCCCGAGCTCAAGGAGATGGAGGGCAAGATCCTCGGGGCTGAGGAGCGCAGCGCCAAACTCGAGTACGAACTCTTCCTGCGGGTGCGCGAGGCGGTGTTGGCGTGCCGGCCCCAGATTCAGCAGACGGCCCAAGCGCTCGGCCAACTGGATGCCTTGGCCAACTTCGCCGAAGGCGCGCGCCTGCACAATTGCTGCCGCCCCGACGTGGGTAACGACAGCCAGATCGTGATCCGCGATGGGCGGCATCCGGTCCTCGATCAAAGCCTGACTGAGGAGCGGTTCGTGCCGAACGACACGGCGCTCGCCGGCCGTGGGCCGGGCGCATCGGCGGGCGCATCGGCGGGCGGGGCTGGGCCTGAACTGGCGCCCCAGGTGATGCTCATCACGGGGCCGAACATGGCGGGGAAGAGCACGTACATCCGGCAGGTGGCCTTGCTGACGCTGCTGGCGCATGCCGGTGGTTTCGTGCCGGCGACCTCCGCGCGCATTGACTTGGTGGATCGGATCTTCACGCGGATTGGCGCCAGCGACGACCTGGTTCGAGGCCAATCGACGTTCATGGTCGAGATGAGCGAGACGGCCAACATTCTTAACAACGCCACGTCCCGCAGCTTGATTGTCCTGGACGAGATTGGGCGCGGCACCAGCACGTTCGACGGGCTGAGTTTGGCCTGGAGCATTGTCGAGCATCTGCACAACCAGGTGGGAGCCAAAACTCTCTTCGCGACGCATTACCATGAACTGACCGAACTGGCAGGGCGCCTGACGCGCGTGAAGAATTTCAACGTCGCGGTGCGCGAGTGGCGCGACCAGATCGTGTTCCTGCGCAAGATTGTCCCGGGCGGCACCGATAAGAGCTACGGCATTCAGGTCGCCCGCTTGGCGGGTGTGCCCCAGAGCGTGGTCGAACGGGCCAAGGCGATCCTCCGCAACCTCGAGGAGAGCGAACTGACACCCGAGGGGAACGTGCGCCAGAGCGCTCGCCACCGGGCCGAGCGCGACAAGCTCAAAGCCCTGGCTGCGCCGCCGCAGTTGGACCTATTCAGTTAGAGCCGAGGAACCACGAGCCGGGGCACGGGTCGAGTTGGGCGGACTGGGGGGCTTACCCGCTGGGGGGAGCCGCTGGCTGGGCTGAGGGCGTTACGGGTCACGCGGGTAGCGGCGATCTCGTCAGCGGGAAATTGCCTCGGAGCGGAAGCTGACGGCGGCTTCTCCGCTTCTGCTCCGGGCGCATCTTTGTGGTTCAAATCGGTCCCGGGCTGACTTAGGCTGTTCTCTTGCCTGGGCGACGGACTGAGCTGGCTCGGAGTGACGGCCCGCCGGCACTGGGCTGGACCCGAGCGAGCGGATATTGCGTATGGCCGGACACAGCAAGTGGGCAAAGGTGAAGCATTTCAAGGGCGCGATTGACGCCAAGCGCGCCCGGATTTTCGCCAAATTGTCGCGCGAGATCGCCATTGCTGCCAAACTCGGCGGGGGCGACCCGGATCTGAACCCGCGGTTGCGTTTGGCCCTGCTCAAGTGCCGCAGCGCGAATATGCCCTCCGACAACGTGGACCGAGCGATCAAGAAGGGCACCGGCGGCGGTGAAGCGGCCACGTTCGAAGATCTCACCTACGAGGTATTCGGGCCGCAGGGCGTGGCGTTGCTCGTCGAGTGCAGCACGGACAACCGCAACCGCACCGCGGCCGAAATCCGGAGTCTCCTGACCAAGAACGGCGGCAGCATCGCCACCGCTGGCGCGGTGAGCCGTCTGTTCCAACGCAAGGGCCACTTGATCGTCGCGCGCGACGCGGCTGAGGAAGACCCCCTCATGGAAGTGGCGTTGGAGGCCGGCGCAGAAGATTTCAAGGCCGATCCCCGCGGCTACGAGATCGTCGTCGAGCCGACGCGATTCGAGGCCGTGCACCGCCAGATCGAGGCCAAGGGGATCCGGTGTGAGAGCGCAGAGGTGACCTATTTACCCACCCTGACGGTGCCCCTGACGGAGGCGGCACGAGCCGAACCGGTGGTTCGGCTGATCGAGGCCCTCGAGGAGCACGACGACGTGAAAGAAGTGCACTCGAACGCCGAGTTACCTGGTGAAACCGCCTAAGCCAGCCGAGGGGGATCGCCGGTCCGCCGCGCGCGGTTCGGTTTGCGGATGAGCACCCCTGGGGAGTCGCTGTTCGCACGGCTGCTGCGCGGGTTGGCGCGGGCGGTGTATCGCTATCCGCGTTGGTTTCTGTGGCCGCAGCTTGCGCTGTGCGCGTTGAGCGTCTACTACACCGTCGACCAGTTGCAGTTCGACATGGACCGCAACGATCTGGTGGGGGCGGACAAGGAGTATCACCGGAACTTCCTGCGCTTTAAGGAGGACTTCGTCTCGCAAGACGACCTGGTCGCCGTCGTCGAGAGTGGGGACATCGAGAAGAACCGGCAGTTCGTCGAGCGGTTGGGAGCGCGCCTGGAGCGGGAGACCAAGCTTTTCACGGATGTCTTCTATAAAGGGGATCTCAAGCTGATGGGCCCCAAGGCCCTCCTGTTCGTCACCAACGACGCTGTGCTCGAGGAAATGCTCGAGCGATTGCAGGACGCGCGCCCGGTGATCGAGGCCTTCACCCAAGCCACCAACCTGAACTCCGTCTTCCGGACGGTCATCCGCCAATTCCGCGCGGCCGGCAACGACCCGGCCGCCGCCCACCCCGATGCCCTGATCAAAGCTCTGCCCGCATTGGCCCGGATCGCTCAGCAGGCCGCCGATGCCCTCGACCGACCGGGCACGCCGCCCTCGCCCGGCGTCACGGCGTTATTCGACGGGGGCGAGCAGGCCGAGGAGAGCTTGTATATCACTTTTGCATCGAACCGCATTTACCTGGTGACCGCACGCGCGCGGACGGCCGAGCTGAACGAACCGGCCGTGCACCGGCTCCGGGCATTGGCTGGCGAGACGCAGCGCGAGGTGCCGGGTGTGAACGTGGGCATTACGGGCGAGCCCGTGCTCGAGGTGGATGAGATGATTCAATCCCAGAAGGACACGGCCAAGGCCTCGCTGATTGCGCTTGGATTGTGCGCCTTGTTGTTCATCTACGGCTACAAGGAGACCGGACGCCCTTTGAAGGCGACGCTCTGCTTGGTGGTTGGGCTGGTCTACACGCTCGGGTTCACGACCCTCGTCATCGGTCACCTCAACATCCTCACGATCACGTTTCTTCCGATCCTCATCGGCCTGGCCATCGACTTCGGGATCCACTTCGTCACCCGCTACGAGGAAGAGGTCCGCCAGGGCCAGAGCGAGGCTGCGGCGCTCGAGCGGGCGATGGTCTACACCGGCCAAGGCATTTTCACGGGCTGTTTCACCACCGCCGGGGCCTTTCTGGCGATGGGCCTGACCGACTTCAAGGGCATCCAGGAGATGGGGATCATCAGCGGGTGCGGCCTGCTGATCTGTCTGGTGCCAATGCTGACGCTGCTCCCGGCTTTGCTGGCGCGCGGCCGGCAGAATGTCCTGGACCACGACTTCCCCAAAGAACTCGAGCGCCGCGCCCGGATCGAGCGGTGGTGGCTCGAGCGCCCGGGATGGGTGATCGGCTTCACGGTGGCCCTCGGGGGCCTGGCGCTGACCCAGTTCCCCAAGGTCTACTTCGACTACAACCTCCTGCACATGCAGTCCAAGGACCTCCCAGCGGTCATCTACGAGCACAAGCTCATCGAGGCCGCCAATCGGTCCGTCCTTTATGGGGCTGTCCTCGCCGATTCAGTAGCCGAGGCGGCCGCCCTCGAGGAGCGGCTCGTCGCCCTGCCCTCCGTGGCTGGGGTCGAGTCCATGGCCACGTACATGGCGGCACACCCCGCCCGCCGCCTGCTCCTCATTCACCAGATCAAGAGCCAACTCGAGGGGATCGACTTCGCCGACCTGGACCCCGAGCCGGTGGATTTGGCGGAGTTGCGGCAGACGCTGCAAGCCCTGCACGGGTACATGGCCTTGGGCGCACGCGGCGCCCGGCGTGAGGGCGAAGCGGAGCTTTCCCAGGAGCTGCTCGAGGTCCGCAGTGCCATTGGCCGGCTGCGCCAACGCATGGCGGATGTTGCGCCAGAGCTGGCGGCCACGAAACTGGCTGCCTTTCAACGCGCCCTGCTGACGGACCTGCAGAGTACCCTTCGGGCTATCCGCGACCAGGACGATTCCGCCCCCCTCGAGGTCGACGATCTGCCGGCACCGCTGCGCCACCGGTTCGTCAGCAAGGACGGTCGCCGTTTTCTGCTCCAAGTGGTGCCCCGGCTCAACGTTTGGGAGCGGCAAGACCAAGAGGCCTTCGTGAGCGACCTCCGAACCGTGGACCGGCGAGTGACGGGTACGCCGGTGCAGTTGCTCGAGTACACCGAGCTGTTGCGCGATGGGTACATCGAGGCGGCGTGGTACGCGCTCGGGGCAATCGTTGTTTTGGTCTTCGTCCATTTCCGACAAGTGGCCGTGGTGGCGCTGGCCCTGCTGCCCGTTGCCCTGGGGGCCTGTTGGACGGTGGGCTGGATGGGCTGGCAAGGCGTGCCGTTCAATCCCGCCAACATCATGACCCTGCCCCTGGTGATCGGCATTGGCGTCACCAACGGCATCCACATCCTCAACCGCTTCGCCGAAGAGCAAGACCCCAGCATCCTCGCCCGCAGCACCGGCAAAGCGGTCCTGTTGTCCGCACTGACGACCATGGCCGGCTTTGGCAGCCTCATCCTGGCTCAGCACCAGGGGATTGCCAGCCTCGGTCTGGTCATGTCTGTCGGGACGGCGGCGTGCATGGTGGGCGGTCTGACGTCCCTGCCCACACTCCTCAACTGGCTCAGCCGGCGAGGCTGGCGGCTGGGGAACAAGAAACCCAGTGGCGATTATGCACGACCGCCGCTGGGTCTTGGAGGAACCGAGGCGTAACTCTGGTTAGTGAAGCAACGCCGGTGGAGCTGATACTCGCGCCGGGCGGAGAAGTCAATGGCGAAGGCTGAGAAACCTGGGAAAAACCTCCTCCACACGGGGTGGATGGGGCCGACTCGGCCTTCATTATCGTTAACGGCTCGAATGGCCCTCGTCGGGTCCCCAGTCAGCATCGATTCAGCGCGCTCAGCACCGCCTTGATCGAGGCCCACTCGATGTTCGTATCCACGCCGGCTCCCCAACGGGTCCGGCCGTCACCGAGCTTGATGCGGACATAGGCGATCGCCGCAGCCTCTTCACCAGCGCTCAACGCTTGCTCCCGGTAATCGGCTACCTCGAATCGCGGTGCCCCGCCGGTGTTCAGAGCATGCACAAGAGCCGCGATGGGCCCGTTTCCCTCGCCTCGCAGCGACACCTCCGCCCCATCGCGCCGCACGGTGGCTTGGCAACGCACCACACCGCCGACACTCTCGGCGCGAAAATCCACCAGAGCATATGGAGCATCCCGCTCGACGTACTCCTTCCAAAGCATGGCCTTGAGTTCCGCCCCCGTCACCTCCCGCCCCAGGGCGTCGACTCGGTCGTTGGCGATGGGCCCGAACTCGCGCTGCATTTCCTTCGGTAGCTCGATGCCAAATTCGGTCTCGAGCAGGTAGGCCACGCCCCCTTTGCCCGACTGGCTGTTGACACGGATGACCTCGCGGTATTCCCGACCGACATCGCGCGGGTCGATCGTCAAGTACGGCACATCCCAAGCGGACCGACTTCGAGCGGCCCACTCGGTGAGGCCCTTACGGATCGCATCTTGGTGGGAACCGCTGAACGCGGTGAACACCAGCTCGCCGGCGTACGGATGGCGAGCCGGCACACTCATACCCGTACACCGCTCGTAGACCGCGCGCATCGCGTTAAGGTCGGACAAATCCAAGCCCGGGTGGATCCCTTGCATGTAGAGGTTCAGCGCCACCGTGACGATGTCCAAGTTGCCGGTGCGTTCGCCGTTGCCGAAGAGCGTGCCCTCGACGCGGTCGGCTCCCGCTAACAAGCCCAACTCGGTCGCGGCGACGCCGGTCCCGCGGTCGTTGTGGGTGTGCAGGCTGACGATCAGGGCGTCCCGATGCCGGATGTGGCGGCACATCCACTCGATCTGATCCGCGTAAACCGTCGGCATCGCCACCTCGACCGTATCGGGCAGATTCAAAATCATCTTGCGCGCCGGTGTCGGCTGCCACACCTCCATCACCGCCTCGGAGATCTCCTTGGCGAACTCGACTTCGGTGGCGGAGAAACTCTCCGGCGAATACTGCAGCGTCACGTCGGTGCCGGCGAGCCGAGGCAACCGTTCGTGGATCCACTGCGCCCCGCGCACGGCCAACTGGACCACCTGCGCTCGGGTCATGTTGAACACCACCCGGCGTTGCGCCGGCGAGGTCGAGTTGTAGAGGTGAATGATCGCCTTCTTCGCCCCGACCAACGACTCGACCGTGCGCTCGATAAGGTCTTCGCGGGCTTGCACCAACACTTGGATGGCCACCCCTGCGGGCACCCGATTCTCCTCGATCAACCGCCGGTTAAAGGCGAACTCGGTGTTCGATGCCGAAGGGAACCCCACCTCGATCTCTTTGAAGCCGCAGTTCACCAGGGCCTGAAACAACTCGAGTTTCTGCGCCACATTCATCGGCACGGCCAACGCTTGGTTGCCGTCGCGCAGATCGACACTGCACCAAATCGGCGCTCGACTTAAGCTGCGGCCCGGCCATTGCCGGTCCGGCAAGTCTACCGGCGGGAACGGACGATATTTCTCGGCTGGCTTGGTCAACATGGCTCGTTCAACTCGACAAGTCCTGAGTTCATCAACGCCGTAAGCATGGAACCTGCCCAGGCGCGCGACAAGCCTGGATCTTCCCATCATCCCGAATCCATAGCGAGGCGGACCGCGGACGGTCACATCCGCCAGGCGGATCTGACGATCCGCGCCCCACAGGGAGCCTGCCGGGTTTCACCCGCGTTGGCAGCCCTCGAGCACCTCGCTAAGGGTTCGGGCCAGCATCAGTCCGCGGCGCGTGCCGCGGATGCCGGCATCCGCTCGATCTCTTGGGCGAACCCATCGATCCGGTTGTCCGCCAGCCGGATGTTGCGCGTTTCGGGTCCGAGCCGCACCGCGACCCGCTGGGCAGGCGCCCGCGTCTCGCGAAGCTCGTTGCCGACAATCACGATGCCTTCGGTGGGGCCCTGGATGTCGATGGCGATGCCGCGCTCGGGGCCGCTATCGACAATCCGGTTGTGCTCGATGCGATTGCGGTGGCCGGCAAAGTCATAGCCGCGCTCGGGTCGGAACAAAACCCCAACGCTGCGACTCTCCAGAATCTCATTGCCCGTGATGAGGTTGTCCGTGTCCCGGTGCCCAATCGAAACTCCCACCCGGTTGTTCCGCAAGCGGTTGCCCTCCGCCACACCGTGCTTGACGCCCCAGCAGAAGAAGAGGCCGATGTCATTGCCCTGCACCTGACACCTGCGGATGATCGGGCGCTGCGAGCCCGAACCCGGATGCAGGCCCAGTCCAGTGTGATTCTCCGAGACACAATCCTCGACGTGAACGTCGTGACAAATCTGCCAACTGATGCCGTCGCCGTTGTAGTTGCGGGCGGTGACACCCCGGATCGCCACCCGACTACAGTCTTGCAGGAAGATGCAGCCGGCATAGTTGCCGTCCAGGTTGGCGTTGTGCTCTTTGTTGCCGTCCAGCACCAAGTTCTCGATCGTCACCTCCTGGATCCCCTCGCCACTTAGGAGGGGAAACAGGGTCGAGACGGTGGCGTTGCCGAGCAGCCAGAAGTTCTCGCGCAACGCCCGGTCCAGTTTGAAGCGGTTCCCGCTCCGCGCCACCAACGTGCGCTTCACCACGACCTGCGCGCCCGTGCCCACGTTCTTGGCACGCAGACACACGCCGTCCCCAACCTCGAACCCCGCCGCGTCCACCACCGTGATTTCCTGGTCGTACCAGTCGCTGTCCTCCGCCAGCGGCGTTGTGACCGAGGGCGCCTTGAGCAGCACCGTGTCGGCCCCGCTGCCCACCAACCGAACCCGCGAGGTCAGGTGAACGGCGTTGCGCAATCGGTACGTGCCCGGCAGCACTCGTACCGTGCCCCCACCCAATCGGCCCACGTAGTCGACTGCGGCCTGCAGGACCCGATCGCTCGCGCCCACCAGGTCCCCCGCCGCTGGCCCCACCGTAACCGTGAGCCGGTGCGCCCACTCGGGCTCGACCACCGTATCCCCCGAGGTGGCCCGCGGTCGCGCCACCATGGGCGGTTCCGCCGCGCCGGCCAACGCGCAAATCGCCACGAGGAAGCCGTAGTTCACATGGGGCTTGGTCATCGGCGAACGGTGCGCGCCCTCGACCCGGGCGGGGTCTTGTGCGCGGCTATCGAGTTGGCCTGGGTCGTTGGTCGCGAATCGGAATCGGAGCCGAGATCGAGTTGCCCTCGAGGGTCAACGCCCCCGCCTTTTCTTCAATCCACACGCCCACCGTCTGGCGGCGTTCAGCATCGGCACGAGTGTCACGGATCGTGTTGTTGCG
The DNA here is from genome assembly GCA_016871715.1 of Verrucomicrobiota bacterium. Taxonomy (GTDB): domain Bacteria; phylum Verrucomicrobiota; class Verrucomicrobiia; order Limisphaerales; family J093; genus VHCO01. The sequence continues at coordinate 1,536 of VHCO01000060.1, read as the reverse complement.
CAGGACCAAGTCGCGCGTCTCGCCGCGAATGCGAATGCCCGCCACCTCACGGCCACGGCCGTTGTTCTCGATCAGGTTCTCCTCGAGGCGATTGCGGTGGCCAGCCATCCCGAGGGTCTCGTTCCGGAAGAAAATCCCGTCCTGGTGGTTGGCTCGCACCTGGTTCTGTCGCAGCAGATTGTCCGTGTCCTTGTGGCCAATCGAGATGCCATAGCGGCCATTGCCTTCCAGCACGTTCGCCTCGAACACCCCGTGCCGCACCCGCCAGCACAAAAACAGACCGTCCTCGCCGTTGTCCCGCGCCACGCACTGGCGCACGATGGATCGTTGAGAACCGCTCCCGGGGTGGATTCCCAGCGCCGCGTTGCCTTCACTGACGCAGTGCTCGACCGTGACGTCGTTCGACTGCTGGAAGCTGATACCGTCACCGCGATAGCCGCGCACCGTGCAGTGCGCGATCACCGTGCCGAAACCACGATACAAGAAAATGCCCGCCCCCCGACACCCGTTCAGCGCCACATTCCGCTCGCGGTTGCCTTCGACAATCACATGCTCGAGGCGCGCCCCTTCGAGGTCGTAGCCGCTCACCACCGGAAAAACCGTTGCGGCCTGGGCCCCGTTCGCCACCATGCAGTCGGCATTCAACGGACGACTGATCGCGAAGGTGTTTCCCCGGCGACCTGTCAGGCGCGCCACCGTCGTGTGGAAACCTTGTGCGCCCTTGTCCCAAATGGCCACCCCACCCCCCACCTCGAAGCCGGTCGGGTCCACCACCGTGATCTGTTCCTCCCCAAAGTCGCCGTCCAGAGCAAGCGCCGAAACCACACCATCGGCTTTGCGCAAGACCGTCTGACCCGGCGTGCCGCGCACGGTCACCCACGAGCGCAAATGAAGCGAGTCGCCCATGTGGAACTCGCCAGGGCCAATCTCGACGACACCACCGCCAAGCCCGGCGATGTAGTCCACGGCCGCCTGCAGCACCCGGTGGTCTGTCCCCACCAGATCCCCCCCGACCCGCCCCACGGTGATCCGCGGCAGGTCCGCCATCGTGGAGTGCATCCGGCGCGGGAGCTGCTGTTCGTCGGGCGCGGGTGAAAAGTCGAGCGGCGCCTGCGCCGTTAGCGCAGCCGAGGCGAAGCCAGCCCAAGCGATCGCAGCGGCGAGGCGGGGCGGGCTGATGCCCAGCATCCATCCAGGTTCAGGTCGTTTCATCTCGAGTTCGCGTCAATGGCTTCATGGCGTCGGCCGCGACCCTAGCGCACGGGACGTTTGAATACAACGTCGAGCTCGACCCCTCGGAAGTAGGGGTTCCAGGAGGTGGACCTACTTAGAGCCTGTCCCAAACGGGGAAATGGCCGTAAAGAGCCGTCCTGACGGCGCTGCGGCGCAGCTCAAGCGGGGCAAAATCGCCCCGGCAGCCCGGAGAACGCCCGTTATGATGTCTTTCCGCGGCCCGCTCGCCGGCGGGTGAGGGGGGTGGCCGGTTCGGGCCGGACCAGATGTAGCTCGCCGCGGTCCAGCAATTCCCATTGCACC
>VHCO01000059.1 GCA_016871715.1 Verrucomicrobiota bacterium | reverse complement strand
CAGCCACCGCCGCCCCGTATCCGCAGTGCCGGTAATCCTTCGGATCCTCCACCAATCCCGCCCGCACCGCGTTCAAGTCGATGTACGCCGACACCGTCTCCAGCACCCCCGACTGATCCTCGACCAACACGCTCCGGAACCGTTCCGCCCACAACGTCCCAAACCGCTGGTGCCGTATGTTGTACCACTTGCTGAACCGTTGCTTGAACTCCTTCATGAACTCCGACACATCCCCCATCCGCGCCAGCATCCGTTCCCGGATGTCCGCGTCCACCCGACCATGCGAGTGTAACCCCTTCTCGGCCTCATAGAGCAAGCCGGCCTCGCGGGGCTTGGCCTTCCCGTAGAGGGCCTTCATGCGCTCGACCAACTCCTCGTCGGTCGGGTTCTGCTCGGCCGGGACGCGGACCAAGACATGGAAGTGGTTGGACATGATGCAGTAGGTGATGACTTCGAGGCCGCAGAAGGTGGCCAGGCGCCGGAGGAGCCGGACCAAGGTTTCTTTGCCGAGGTCATCGAGGAGGCGTTGGGCGCCGACGATGCGGGAGACGCAGTGATAGACGGCGGGTCGCCCTTTGACTTTGATACGGGTCAGTCTCATAAGCTGTGTCGTGTTTACCCAGAAACAAACGATTTGTCAATGTCATTTTGCTTGGATGATTGCTATACTGCAGACCACCTCCGTGCCCTGCTCCACGGCAGCACCGCTTCCTTCGACGTTGCCGCAACTCATCCAGATGGGGAGCGGGCGTCGGGCCACCAGGGTCCCGCCGGGCTTCGTTATACGGTCCGGAGTTGTCAATGACTTTATAACTGTCACGTTGAGTGAATAAGTGCGACGTTGCCTTGCGATGGCGGCCCGGGATACTTGCCGGATGGCATTCGACCCGGTGCAGGCCTGCGGCGGAGTGGTGTTGGCGTTGATCCTTGCTCGGCTGGCAGGAGAGCTGAGCCTCGAGTGGTTGAACGACCGATACGTCCGCGCCCGCGGGACCGAGGTGCCCTCGGCTTACGCGGCCGTGGTGGACACGCAGACGTACGCGCGGTCGGTGGCCTACACCCTGGCACGCAGCCGGCTAACTCGGTTCGAGTCTGGGTACGACACGCTGGTGCTGGTGGCCGTCCTTTACACGGGGTTGCTGCCGCTGGCTTACCACGGGTGGGTGGGGGCATTGGGCGTCTCGGCGTGGGCGATGGCCGGTTTTGTCTTTGCCGTCGGCGCGGGTCTCGCACTGACGGGGCTGCCCTTCCAGTGGTATGCGCAGTTCCATCTCGAGGAACGTTTTGGGTTCAACACGACCAGGCCGCAGCTTTGGTGGGCGGACCGGCTCAAGGGTCTGGGCCTGAGCGCGCTGCTGGGGATTCCGTTGCTCGCGCTGGTGCTCAAACTGGTCGAGTGGCTGGGGTCCACTTGGTGGTTTTGGGCGTGGCTGACCATTCTGGCTGTGCAATGTCTAATGGCGTTTTTGGCGCCAGTGGTGATCCTGCCGCTGTTCAACCGATTCACGCCGCTGGCGGAAGGCAGCCTGCGGGAGCGCCTGGTCGGCTTGGCGGAACGAACCGGGTTTCGCGCTCGAGGCATCCAGGTGATGGATGGCAGCCGACGCTCGCGGCACTCGAACGCGTTCTTCACCGGGTTCGGTCGGTTCCGTCGGATCGTGCTGTTTGACACGTTGGTGCAGCAATTGAGTGAGTTGGAGCTCGAGGCGGTGCTCGCGCATGAGATCGGTCACTATCGAAAGAGACACGTGCGCAAGCGGTTATTGGTCTCCGCGGCCGGTCTGCTCGTGGGACTCTACGTCGTGGGGTGGCTGGCCGAGCAGGCGTGGTTCTACAGCGCGTTTGGCTTTGCGCCTGGGAGCGTTGTGCCCGCGTTTTTGCTGTTTGGTCTGCTGAGCGGGGTGGTGACCTTCTGGCTGGCGCCGGTGGCGAACGGGTGGGCGCGGCGCCATGAGTACGAAGCCGACGCCTATGCGGCCGGGGTTTTGGGCCGACCCGATTCGCTCGTTACGGCGCTGCGCAAACTCAACGAGAAGAACCTCAGCAACCTGACGCCTCACCCCCTGTACAGCCGATTCCACTACTCGCACCCGACCCTAGTCGAGCGGGAGCGCGCCCTCTTGCCCCGGGATTACCGGGCGCAACCGAAGTCAAGGCTCTGGGAAAGGTTTAGCTAAGGCACGCGTCGCACCCGGAAGAATTGGCATTCGCGATCCAAGTCGGTGACGTCGAACTGCACGACCTGACCGTCGCTGGGGAGGGTGTCCGAGCTGGGCAGCCAGGGACCCATCGCCGCGTCGGGCGCCGACTCGACCACGTATTGCTGGCCGGGCGGACCGAACCAGCGTAAGGCGACGCCGTAGGCCGGATGCAGCCCGTCCAGGGCGCGTGCTGCCAATCGTAGTTCGACGGGGTCGGTGCCGGCCTGGAATTCCGCCAAGTTCGGTATGCCATCGCCATCCGGGTCGGCGTCGACAGCGGCTAGTGGATGGTCGAGCGACCCGAAGTACCGCGTTCGCCACGCGTCCGGGATTCCGTCGCCGGGTGTGGAGACTTCGGCGGCGAGTTGCGGATCCAGGCCGCCGACCTGGGTCTTCGTTGGGAACAGCGCCAGGCCATTGGGCGATGCGGAGAAGTGGCCGAAGTCGACGCGATACACTGAGTCAGGAGGCGCACCGTCGGGCAAGGTCACCAGCAGCGTGCCCACCAAGCCGGCACCGGGGATCCCAAGCGCGCGAGCATCCAGCCAAGCGGCGGCGTAATTGGCGGGGCCACGGGCGGCGGCGGCGGTCGGCGGGCCGAGGGCGTAGCCAGGCACGAACTCGAGCGGGTGCACCAGGGGCGGGGCCGTGCGCACCGGGCGAACGGTCAGGTTAAACATGAGCACGCGCAGGGCGAACTGGCCTTGGACCTTGGCCTGGAGCGGCACGGCAACGACCTTGCCGCCGGCACCCTTAAGTTCCCCGGCCGCGAGCACGACGGACGGCGCCTCGGAGGTCGGGAGGGTCGAGGGCGCGCTGTGGAGCTGGACACGGGTAGCGTGCGGGCGAGCCAGGCGTGGTCCGGCGAAGACGTCGTGAGGCCAGACCACGGCAGCCAGGGTGCCATTGGACCAGAACCGCGCGTAGTTGGTGAGGGACGCGTCGAGCGAACGGCGGAAAGTGACGTAGACGTCGTCGACGTTCAGTTGGCCATCGCCGAAGGCAATCGAGTTAATGACGGTGTCCTCGCCGTTCGGGGCGACGAGGAGTGCGTTGGTGGCGCCGTTGCTAGCGTCGAGGGCATCGTAATAGTCGCTGCCGCGCGGCAGCGGGTTGTTGGCGTACACAGCGATCTGGAACACCTGCAGGACATCTTCATTCCGCAATCGCTGATCGCCGAACTCACCCACGTTGAGCCAGGTAAAGGGCTCGACGTCGCCCACCAAGTATCGGCTCTCACCGGGGGCGGCTATGCGCACCTGATGTCGTGCGGAGAGCAAGCCATAGGGGGAAGGGACTGGCGCCGCCGGTGCCGAAAGCACGGCCGGCCGGTCGACTCCATCCTGGGTAGCGGAGGGTCGAACAATCTCGACTTGGTACTGGTCATCGGTGGTGGCGCTGGCAGGGATTTGGAAGGCGAAGGCGCCGAGGACGACCTTACCCTCGGAGCCAAGGTAGAGGCGGTTACGGGCCATCGAGAAGGTGACGAGGTCTTGGTTGAGGCTCGGGTAGATGCCCTCGCCACCCAGGCGCTCGAGCCAAGCCACACCGAGCAGGTTGGTGCCGCCGGGCAAGCTCGCCAAGTTGGTGAAGGTGGTGTCCCCGATGATCCCAGCCAAGGGATGATTCAGGATGGGCAGGACGGGATCGTAGGTGGCGCCTCGATGATCAACCAGCAGGCCGCCCGAGACCGGGTACATGAGCATGGAGGCAAAGCCCATGTCGGTTTGGCTGGCGTAGGCGAGCGGAGGGCTTCCCGCCCCTTCGCTCACCGCCAGCCCGAACTGAAGCGAGTAGATCTTCTGTCCCGGCACCAGCGCCAGGGTCACGGGAGCGCAATAACGCTGGCCGGCATACCCGATAAACCGGCTGGACGCCTCCCCATCGCCGAAGCCCAGGGTGATGCGGTTGGGGACGGCGTTGGTGAAGACCCGGGTGACAACGGCGCTCGACGCGAAGTTCTCGGCCACCGCCAAGATGGAGAAGACGAGTCGTTCGCCCTCGGTGTTGAACGACAGATCGGAGTTGTTACTGACGCGAAAGCTGTTGGGGGCGCCGGCGGCGGGGGGAACACCGTTGGTGCTGTACCAGAGCACGGCGTCTTTGGTGGCCGACCGCACGCTGAACGCGATTGGGTTCAGCCCGTCGATCACCGGGTCGGCTGTGACGAAGCGAAACCGCGCGACCGCCAGCGGGCTCGGGCGGCGGCCGGATAGCGTGCTGATGGCCTTGACGGTCAGGTCTGGGATGGCCGAGATGCCCCAGTCGGCGGCGATGCTGCGGTTGAGGTCCGCGCCGAACAAGCTGCGCAACTCATCCTCGGTTAAGCCGTCGCGGTAGCGCGAGACCTTGGGGTTCTTTCCCACCGGATTCGGCTCGAGCCCAGTGAGGTTGGTGGTGTTGCCGTGCAAGACGTACTCCTGGGCGCCGGTCGCCCCGGCCAGGATGGCGAGCGGCACGAGGTTCGGAAACACCTCGTCCACCACGGGCACGAGCATCGACAGGGGCGGTGAGGACGGCTCGGGTCGCACGAAGGTCACTTTGCCGATCCGAGGCGCCGGCACGGGGGGTTGCGGCGGCGCGACTTGGATTTGGCGGAGGGCATGGTTGCCCGAGTCCACCACCAACGTCGCTGTAGCCTGCGTGGGGTCGATCCCCAGGCCGATTGGACCGTTGAACTGAGCCGCCAAGGCCTCTCCGTTAGCGAGGCCCGGGGCATCGGCCCGCCCGGCGTAAGTGAGCAAAGCATAGCCGCTCAGACTTTCCGCGCTCGGGATCAACCGCCGCACTGTGTGGTTGCCCGTGTCGGCAATCAACAGCCATTGCTGTTCCGGCAGCCAAAGCAGTCCGCGCGGGTTGTTCAGGCGCGCCTCGAGGGCCTCGTCGGCGTCGTCGGACCCGAGGCCGCCGGGCCAGTTGGCACCCGCGAGCAAGGCGATGGAACCGTCGGCTTCGATTCGTTTGATGGCGTGATTGCGGGTATCGGCCACGATCACGCGCTGCTGCGAATCCACTGCGACCGCGTTGGGCGTGTTGAAGCCGGTCGCCACGGTGGTCACCAGCCCGACCGGGTCCAATCGGCGCACGGCGTGGTTCTTCGAGTCGGCGATGTAGAGGTTGCCGGTGGCATCGAGAGCCAGGCCAATCGGGGAATTGAACCGGGCCTGAGCGGCCGGCCCGTCGGTGTTGCCAGGGACCCCGGGGACGCCGGCGAGGGTCGAGACGATGCCCTCGAAGGTGACCCTGCGAATGAGGTGGTTGCCCGTGTCGGCCACGAGCAGGCCGTCACTCAGGAGGATCAATCCTTGAGGATAGAAGAACCGGGCGAACTTGCCCGCGCCATCGCTGAACCCAGGCTGGCCGGCCAGTCCCGCCAAGGTGTTGACCACACCACTCGCCGGAGAAAAGGCGATGACCCGATGGTTTCCCGCGTCGGTCAGGTAATAGAGGCTGGCGAACCCGCTGGGCGCAGCGACGAGGCTATGAGGCTCGAATAGCCGCGTCGTCAACACTGAGTCCACATACTCGGCCTGCACGAGGAAGCCGCTCAGCCATGCCACCATCCCTAGGACTCGGATTCTCATGCGCCTTTCCCTCTAAACCAGCCAGCCGCTACTCCTGTCCAATCCCGCCGCAGCCGGGCCCGTGCTCTGCTGCGGCCGACCATGCCAACGCGCGAGACTAACGTTGCACTCGTACGCGGTAGAATTTAGCCGCACCGCTCTGGTTGCGGTCGATGAACTCGAGGGCGGCACCCCGGCCGACGAACTCAGTGCCCTCCCGTGACCACGACCCGCTGGCCAGGTCGGCGGTGGATTCGACCAAGTATCGCTGGCCGGCGACCGCGGGCCAGCGGACACGGAAGCTGCGCGGGGCGGGAGCAGTGGCAGCGGCGGCGGACTGCGCCGTCAAGACTGTGACGCGGCCGGCAGTCGTCTCGAAACCGTACGGGGTATCGAGGTCGGGAGCGCCATCCGCATGGGCGAAGCGCACGCGATAGACCTGGGCGGGTTGTGCGGCCAGGGGCACGGTGAAGTTGATGGTCCCCAGAGCCACCCGACGGACCAGCGGCTGCGGGAACGGGTTGAGCAGGGGCGACCAGGCCGAAGCGACTTGGTTCGGCGCCAGGCCGGAGGCCCGAATCGCCTCGGGCAACTCGGCCGATTTCACGAACTCGATCGGGACCTCGAGGGGCGGCCCATCGCCGTCCGGTTCCACCAGGACGCGGAACTGCAGGCCGGCGAGGCGCGCGCCCGGGGCGACCTGCACGTGAATGGGCACACGCACCAACTCACCCGGGCGGACCTGGTCGATGGTGGCCGCGCCCAGTTCGGCTTCGAGTGGGGAAATCTCGAGGGCCGGAGTCGGACTCTCGACGGCCGCGGCGATCGAGAAGGCCGAGCGCGGCAGGGTCGTGGCGGTGGCGACGCGGTAGCCGCCCACGGCCCAAGACCGTTCCCAGTTGTTGGTGTTCAGTCGCAGCGACCGGCGCAGAATCCGTTGCCAATCCAGGAACCGGATCTGGCCGTCGCCACCAGCCGACAAGAGCGTGTCGTCCGGGAACGCGTCCATGGCATCGAACGCGTCGGTGAACGAGTACGGCGCCCGCACGCCCAGCGAGGCGTGAAACGCGTTGTTCACGTCGGCGTTGTCCAGATCGCCGTTGCCGAAGTCGCCGGCGTTATACCAGTTGCCGGGCGAGGAATCGCCCACCAGGTAGCGGAGGTTCCGCACGCTGATGGTGCGAGCCGGGAGCGGGGCCAGCGGGAGGGCCTGCTGCGACGCGTCCGCGGTGCCGGAAGCCTCGCGGATGTCGATCGCATAGGTGCGACCCTCGAGGGCGCCGCCGGGAACCGGCACCACGAGCATGGCCACCACGGCGAAGTCCGTGGCGGTGAGATTAGCGCTCGCACCCAGGGCTGAGAGCACGAGTCCGCGCACGCCCCCCGCCAGTTCGTAGGCGCTGGTGCTGAAGACGGTGGCCGCGCTGGCGCTGGCCGTGCCCACCATCGACACGAAGGCGTTGGTGTCGAAACTGAGCGCGCGCAAGTCCGTGGCCAGAGGCGGCGCACCGGCGCCCGGGCTGACCTCGACCCGCATCTGGAGCGACTTCAACACGGCGCCGGGGGTGAGGTTGACCACGACCGGCACAATGACGCTCGAACCGCTGCCGGCGAACACGTCGCGCGGGATACCCACGCTATTCTGGGGCATAGCCTGGCCCACCACAATGTCGCTGGGCAACGTCCCGGGGGCGAAGGCGCGCGCCTTGACCGCGCGGAGGTCCGCCCCGGGCGCGGACAAGGCCGTCACCGGGAAGGGGCCCGTGTAGCGGGTCGACTTCGTCGTCGGATCCGTGCCATCCAGCGTGTAGTAAATCACCGCGTCCGCTCGGATCTTGCTCAACGTCACGGTAGTGCCATCCGGGAAGAAGCCTGCGTCGGGGGCGAGGGTGGGCGTATCGGTCTTGATAGCGTAATCCCGGACGACCGTCGGGCTGGTGAAAAAACCCTGCCGGTAACCGGCGATCTTGAAGGTGGCGTTGGTGGTGAGGTTGATCGGCCCGACGTAAAGCGGGCTAGTGGGCTGCGGATTGCCGCCGTCCAAGGTGTAGCGCAACTCGGCGCCCGGCGTGGCCGTCTGGGCCTGGATGGTGATGGCGTTGATGTTCGTGCCGCTGGCCGGGGTTACCACCGGCACCGCCACTGACAGGTCGAACGGCGCGCTCACCACAGCGCTCTCGAGGAAGCCATCCCGAATAGCTCGCACCTGCAACACACCATTGGTGGCCAGAACAAACGGACCTGCATAGACCAGACTGCTACGGTTCGGGGTGCTGCCGTCAATCGTCCAGTAGAGACCCGCCCCAACCGTGGCGGTCGCCATGCTGACGTTGACGGGCTCATAGGACGTCGCCCCAAGCGGCACGAGGGTGGGGTCGGCCGCCATTAAACGGAACGGCGCACTGACGACCGCACTCGGCACCAGACCATCCTTGAACGCGCGAACGCGCAGGACCCCATTGGTGGCCAATTGGAAGGGGTCCGTGTACCGCAGGCTGTTGGGCGTCGGGTCTGAGCCGTCGATGGTCCAGTGAATCCGGGCCCCACCGGTCACCGAGGCGAGGGTGACCTCGACCGGGTTGTTGTTGGTGGCGCCGACGGGGGCGATCGACGGATCGCCCACGAGCAGATCGAATTTAGCGCTTGCGATCCCGCTGGGGACAAAGCCGTCGCGGAAGGCGCGGACCTTGAGCACACCGTTGGTGCCCAGGTCGAACGGCCCGGTGTACAGGGTGCCGTTGGGAGTCGGATCCGAGCCGTCGATCGTCCAGAAGACCTGCGCCCGATCGGTCACGGTGGCCAACTCGACCCGCACCGGATTGTAGGCCAGCGCGCCGGTCACGGGTGCGATCTGGACCTCGCCCACGAGCAGGTTATACGTGGCGCTGACGAGCATGCTGTCCAGATAGCCTGCCTTGTAGCCGCGGACCTGTACCACGCCGTTGGTGCCCAAGTCGAACGGACCCGTGTAGAGCGTGCTCGCCGGGGTCGGTTCCTCCGGGCCAAAGCTCCAGTAGAAGGTCACATTGCTGGTGCCGCTGACGATGCGCAGCGGGATGCTCTGATTCGAGGTCGTCGCTGGGGCCGCGGGGCCGGGCGGCCAGAGCACCGGCGGCGCGATCTGGAAGGTGAACTCGAGCTCGGTCACCGGCGAATCCGCGAACCCGTCGCGGTAGGCTTGCAGCTTGATCGGTCCCGTGCGTCCCCAAACCCGGTCGGTCCAAACCGGACTCGCGGGCGAAGGCGGCTCGCCGGTCAGCGAATAGCGAATGACCACGTTCGAGGTCACCGTCGCCGCGGCGAGATAGACGTCGTTGGTGAAGAAGCCGCCGGCCGGGTCCACCGTCAGCGGATTGATGTAGAAGCTGAAGCGGTTACTGATGACCGCGCTGGCGCCATAGTCGGGCGAGAAACCCCGAACTTTGAACCCGACGGGGCCGCCGTCGAACGTGAGCGCCCCGGCAACGGGCAAAGAGGCCGGGGTCGGATCGCTGCCGTCAGTCGTGTAGTAGAAGCTGGCGTTAGTGGTCAGACTCGAGACAGCGACGCTGACCGTATTGCTAAAGCTGCCGCCGGGCGGTGTGACCACCGGCGTTTGCGTGGGCGTCCGTGTCAGGCGACGAATCGCGTGGTTCTTCAAGTCCGCCACCACGATCGCGCCGTTGAGATCGACGGCCAACCCCACCGGTTCGAAGAACCGCGCGCTGGCCCAACTGCCGTCGGTTGCCCCTGCCACACCCACCCCACCGGCGAAGGTGCTGGTGACCCAATAGTCGTCGCGACCCGGCACGGGCCGCGCGACGCGGCGCAGGGCGTGGTGCCCGGTATCGCTGACCAATAGACCGGTGCTGCCGCCGAGCCAAAGCAGGCCACGGGGACGATCCAGGTCGCTCGCCTGGACGTTGCTGCCCAACGTGCCGGCGATGACGCGGATCGTCCCACCAGGCTCGATCACTTTGATCACGTGATGGCCCGTGTCGGCTACAAACAACCGCCCGCCCTCGCCCACCGCCACGGCCGTGGGCCGCAAGAAACCGGTGGCGACCGTCGTGACGGTGTCGTCCGGCGCGATCATGCGCAGCGTATGGTTGCGCGAGTCGGCCACGTAGATGTTGCCCGCGCTGTCCAAAGCCAGACCCACCGGCGTGTTGAATTGCGCCGCGGCACCCGCGCCATCGGCGTTGCCGGCGCCCCCCCCGGCCAGCGGCGCGATCTCCCCCGCGAAGCTCACGCGGCGGATTGCGTGCGCGCCCGAGTCGGCCACCACCAGACCGCCGCGCGCCAGCACGAGGCCCGCCGGACTGAAGAAGGCCGGCCCCGTCAGGTCGGTCAATTCGCCGGTGGCCGGCGCGAACCGCACCAGGCGGTTATGCACGCTATCGGTGAGGTAGTAATAGTTGTTGGTGGTCGAGACATCCACGACGACGCCGTACGGTTCGTCGAGGTGTTCCCCCAAGAGGGTATCCACGGTTTGGGCCAGGCAAGCAAAGGCCAAGGCGACCGCAATACCTAAGGCGAGCACAATAGTGCGTTTCATACTGGATCCTCCGGTTAAAAGCTCAGCTCGATTCATGGTACAAGTGACACTCGATAAAAGCGCGCGCCCGTCGCCGGGCCCGGATCGGCAAACTCGAGGGGCTGATCCGCCCCCACCATGGCTGGGCCCAATGCCCGCCACTCCCTGAGATCCGGCGAGGCGAGCAGCACGTACGCTCGCCCTTGCTCGGCAAACCAACGCAGAATGTTCCCGCCCCCCTGCCGAACCAACGTCAGCCGCCAGTCGGGTCGGGTCGGATGGCTCTTGAGCAGGTACTCGGCGCGGTTGCTCAACCCATCGCCGTCCGGGTCGGCCTCGGGTCGGGCCTGAGACGAGGTGAGGCTGGCGAAGAAGTGCAGTTTCCATTCGTCCGACAGGATCGCCGCCGGCTCCGGCGCCGCCACGTGCACCCAGACCCGGCCCGGCACCGTCTCGAAGTCGTAGAGGACATCCTCGAGCGGTGCGCCGTCCGCGTTGGCGAAGCGCACGTAGTACCCCAAACCGTTCGGCGCCGAGGGCGGCACTTGGAACACGAGCCAGCCCAGCACACTGTCCCCCACCAGCGGAGGGTCCAGTTTGCCAAGGTCCCAAACGTAAATCGCGTTGTTCAACGACAGCCCCGGCACGGCGTTGACGGACGGCGCCGCAATCCCCGTGTCCCGGTTCGCCTCGAACCAAGCCGGCACCTCGGAATCGGTCCCGTCCGGCTTCGCACTGATCACCGGCCAGCACTGGAAGCCTGCCAGCGTGGCCCCCGCCTCGAGCGCGACGCGAATCGGCACGCGCGTCGTCGTGCCCGCCTTCGCAAACTCGACCGAGCCGGCGCTCACCTTGACCTGCCGCCGCCACGCCACGAGGCCGGGCTGGGCGCCGGACGCGGCCGGCGCGCTCCGCGAGGCGGTGCGCACCAGGCGTTGGACCGGACTCGACACGCGCTGGCCCCCGGGCCCGCGGGTCCGCCGCCAGTTGTCGTGGCGCAACCCCAAGGACCGCTCGAGCAGGATCTGCCAATCGAGGAAGCGGATCTGGCCGTCCCCACCCGGAGCGGTCGCCGTATCTAAGGGGAAGACGTCGAGCGCATCGAAAGCGTCGGAGAAGGAGAACGGCACCCGCACACCCACCGAAGCCGAGAAGGCGTTGTTGACGTCGGCATTGTCCAACCGGTCGTCGCCAAACCCGCCTGCGTTGTACCACCCGCCCCGAGCCGAGTCGCCCACCAGATAGCTGAGCTGTCCGACCTCGAGGACGCGCGCGGGCAACGCCTCCAGGGCGAGCGCTGTCTGCTGGCCATCGGTGGTCCCGGACAGAGTGGTCAGGCGCAGAGTGTATCGGTCACCCAACTGAGCCGAAGCCGGGATCGGCACCGCGAGAAGCGCCACCACGCCAAAGTCCGCCACCTGGAACCCGCCCCAGCCGGTCAGGTAGGCCACCTGCAACCGTGCTGTCGTGCCCTGGCGCGAGAAACCCGAGATAGGCAACTGGCTGCTGGCGCGCACCAGCGGCACGAAGTCGTTGCCCGACATCGGCATGGCCACGATGGGCTCGAGGAGCGCGGGCGCACTGGCCTGCGGCGCGACCTCGACGATGAACTGCACCGAACGCAGCACCGCACCCGCCTTGAGATTCACGACGACCGGCAACAATGCGCGCGCGCCTGGGTTGGCCACTGCGTCGCCCGCAAAACCGACCTGGTTGGCGCTGGCGGCTTGGCCACGGACCGTCGGGCTGCTCGCCTCGCCCACAAAGGCCTTAACGCGCAGGAAAGCCAAGTCACGCAGGGTCTCGCGCCAGGGGATAGTGCCTACACCGCCGCTCGCCGCGATCTGCCGGCTGACGGGGTTGTTCGGGCCAGGTTCGCTCCCATCCGTCGTGTAGTAGAGCCGGTTGCTGAAGAACAAACCCCGATTGGGATCGGTCACCCGAATCGTAACCCCCATCGGGTAGTACCCGCTCGAGGGCGAAACGCTCGGTGTCGCCACGCCCTCGCCGCCGCCGGCTCCCGTGCCCGAGCCCAGGCCGGTCCCGCTCACCCGTCGCAAGATGTGGTAGAAGACCTCGCTGGCATAGAGCGTTCCCTGCGGATCGACGTACACGCCGACGGGCTCGCGCGCTTCGGCGGTGTTGGCGGCCCCGTTCACACCATCGAACCACCCGGGAAGAATCATCGGCACGCAGCCCAAACAGGGCCCTTCCCAACGACTCGGATCGACCCCGTACACCGTCGTCACCAGGCCGTCCGTGCCCACCCACCGCACCCGGTGGTTGAGTCGGTCCGCCACCACCAGACTCCCATTCGGCGCACGCGCAAGTTGCGCCGGGCGGTTGAACTGCGCCACCTCAGCCGGCCCGTCCCGGAAGCCGGCGGCGCCGGTGCCGATCTGCGACAGGACCGCGCCGGTCGTAGGTTCGATCAGGCGGATCCTGTGGGCGCCAGCCTCGCTCACCGCCACCACGCCACTGGCGAGCACCGCCACCCCGCGCGGCTCCACCAGACCATGGGCCACCAACCGCACCGCGCCGGTGCTGCGATCCACCGCCTTGAGGGTGCCCCCCGCTTCCACGACCCACAGCGTGCCTTCGGGCCCCAGAGCTAGAGCGGTCGGGGCCGACAATCCACTGACGCGCAACGTGGGGAACTGGTAGAGGGCATCCAACCGATCGAACTCGACGACGCGGCCGTCACCGTGGGTCAGCACGTACACGTTGTCCGTCGCGTCCACGGCCACCGCCACCGGTCGATCCAGACCCGCCCGTAGCGTGGTGACCACATCCCGCGTGAAGTCGAGTTGCCGGAGCGCGCCGTTGGCCGTGTCGGCCACGAACAGGTCCCCGCGGCTATTGCCGGCTAACCCGCTAGGCTCATGGAACTGTGACACCGCCAACGAATCGCCATCCACGAAACCCGCATCGGCACCGGTGACCGTGAGGCGACCGCCAGCCAGCGTCTGGACTGTCTGGGCATGGGACCCGGCCGCTCCCCCAAGCCAGCCCGCCAGCAGCATCGCCCCGACACCGCGGCGAAACCGGAGCAAGAGGTTGGATGAAGGGGCGCGCATGATGTCACCGGCCCCGAGGCCCAAGAGGGTCGGCCCTGCCCCAACGCGGTTTGCCACTGTCCCAAGCCGAGACCGGCGGTAGCGGCTTGTCCGGCTCGGGTCGGGTCTGAAGGAAGCCGCTCGACTCGAGTGGTTGGAAGTCGGTCTCCTGAATGATGGTCGGCGTGAGGAAGATCAACAGGTTCGAGCGACTCCGCTGTTTGCTCTCATGCCGAAAGGCCAGACCCAGGCCGGGGATGTCGCCTAAGATCGGCACCTTGGTGTAGGCACGGGTTTGGTTGTCGCTGATCAGCCCTCCCATCACCAGGGTGTTACCGCTGGGAATAATCACACGCGTCTCGATGCGGCGGATGGCATAGATGTTGGCCTCGTTCACCGTCCCGTTGATCGTCTTCCGATCCACCGAGTCCACATTCCCCACCTCCGGCACGACGCGGAGGTTGACGAGGTTGGTGCCGGCGATACGGGGGGTGACCTCGAGGGTCATTCCCAGGTTCGTATAGGTGATCTCCGCCCCAGCGGGCGTGGTCTGGGTGCCCGGTGTAATCTTGAAGTTCGGGAAGAGCCGCGTAACCGACAAGCGCGCCAACTCGTTATCGAGCGTGACCGCGCGCGGCGTGGCCACCACTTCGGTGTCCGTGTCGCTGTTCAAAAACGAGAGGGCTACCTTGAGCCCATCCGCATTCAGAAACGCCACCGCCGGATGCAAACCCTGGGCCGTGTTCGCGCTTACACCCGGGCTCGCGCTGGCCAACGGCCCCAGCGCGCCCAAGCCAATATCCGTGATGGTCCGCGTCTCCGTCGTCGAGCTGGGCTGGGTGGTGCTCGTCACGGAGCGACCGCTGGGGAGCGTGGTGGTGGTCGTGGCCGGTGCCCCTGGGTAACTGGAGACCGCCTGACCGGTCGTTCGTCCGTTGCCGAAGGTGATGTTTTGGCTGTCCAGGGTGCCCGCCCAATTGATGCCCTTGACGGTCTTCGGGTTCTTGGCGGTCTCGAGGATCTTGGCCTCGATGAGGATCTGGCGCGTCGGGGTATCCAGCTTGCTGAGCACGGCGTCGACCAACTCGAGTTCCTTCTCGGTCGTGCTGATCACCAGCGAACTGGTTCGCACATCCGGCGTGACCTGGCTGCGCTCCGACAGCGTCGTCTTGAGCACCGTCACCATGTTGGTCGGATTGGCGAACTGCAACTGCACGACCTTCGTCACCAACGGTTCGAGGGCTGGCGGGGGACGGAACGTGACGCGCGCAATCTGCGTCTTGGGATCGTGCTCGAGCATCAGGTTGTAGTTGGCCAGCAACGACTCGAGCGCCTGCGTCGGCGTCACCTTCTCCCAACGCACCGAGACCAGGTTGGTCAGGTAAGGGGCGGGCTTGCCCTCGAGGTCCACACCCGCCAGCACCCGAGGATCGAACTGGAAGTTCAAGTTCGCTTGGCGTGCCAACATCGTGATGGCGTCGGTGACCAACTGATCCTCGAGGTTCACCACCGGGACCACCTCCTCTTCGATCGGCATCCCTTCCTGCTCCGCCCCAGACTCCGCTGTACTCGGGCCGCCACCCGCGGCTTCCAGCGCAGGCGCCGGCATCGGGGTCGCCGTGGGGCTAGTGGCCTCGGTCGACGTCGAGGGCGGCACGGCCGGCGCCGCTGGTTTGAAGGTCACCTGGTGCGAGTCGGTTCCTGGATAAGGAGCCAGTTGCAATCCGTAGCGCTCGAGGAACTGCTCGAGGGCCTCGCGCGCCGTCACGTGCTCCCAACGGGCCGACACCGCCTCGCCCCATCCCGGTAACGGATGCCCGTCCGCCTTGCGTCCCTCGAGAATGCGTTCGTCGATCGCGACCTTCAGCCGGCTCTGCTCGACCAACGTCATAATGATCTCTAGCGGCCGGTCTTCGAGGGATACCACCAACAACCTCCCGCCCTCGCCCACCTCGGCCCCGCTCGCAACGCGCTCGGCCGCAGCGGCGCCGCTCCCGTCGGCCGCCGGGTCCCCTTGGGCCAACGCGCTCGCGGCCACCCACAGGACGCTGGCCACCAGCAGGATCGCGCTTGTCGTTTTCATGCCACTTGACGCTTCACCCATCCCCTTAGGCACCGGGCGGCGGTTCCTCGACCTTAGCGCCCCGCCAGTCGCCGGTTCCGGAACGCCAGCTCTTGACGCTCCTCATCCACCAACACCACCACCGAGTCGTCCCGCACCTCGAGCAATTGCACGGTGGCCTCGCCGCCTACAAACCGCACCCGGCCAGACTCACCCACGAGCAGCGTGACCCGGTTGATCGTGGCCAACCGCCGGCTTGCCGTTCCCCCAATCGCCTTGAGCTGGAAACGGTCCACCACCTCCGCCGCGACACTCGCCGCCGCCGCCCCCGATCCGGCCGCGGCCTTCGGCCGGGGCGCGCGCCGAGCCGATTGCGGGAAGAACGGATCGCACCCCACTCCCGGCTCGTCGATGAACACCGCCGCGAACTGATTCGTGGGCGGCACCGGCGCGACCGCCGCACCAGGTCCGGGCGCAGCGCTCGCCGGACGAGCGCCCGCCACCGCAGCGGGCGGCTTGCTGCCGCAGCTCGTCACCAGCAGCACGACCAGGGCCAACAACCCTGCGCTGGCGCATCGCCCAGGCGAGCCGACCCAGTTGAGACTGACAAGATGAGATCGCACGGGTTAACGCCGGTCCGGCGGACGGACCAAGGCAATCACCTTCAGCTTGAGGCGGAGCTTCTCCGCGGCCGCGGTGGCGCCGTCGTTTTGGATCGCGAGCACCTGGAACCGCAGAAAGGGATTCTTGTTCTCGAGCTCGGCGAGGAACCGGCCCAGTTGGTGGTACCACCCCACTAACTCGAAAGCCATCTCCGCCGATTTGTAGGGGAAGTCGGGCAACAGATCCGTGTCCGTTTCGAGGACGGTGCTGTCCTTTTCTTGTGTCAACCCCGCCTGTTGCGCGGCGCCTTGCACGATGCCGAACAGCCGCTCGTAGACGAACCCCTGGCCCGGCATGGTCTCCTCGATGGCCTCGAGCCGAGTTTGGGCCTTCTGCAGGTCTTCCTCGAAACTGACCGCCTTGGTCGCTAGCCAACGCGCCGCCGCAATCTGCTCTTCGAGTTCGCCCAATCGCTTGGCGTTGTCCGCCTGCATCCCCTGCAGCGGACTGACCAACAAATACCAAATCCCGAACGATAGCGTCGCCGTGAGGAATCCCACCACGATCAGTCGGTCGCGCTTCTCTTTACTCAGCTTATTCATTGCGCCTCACCGCCTCGACAAAACGGAACTCGACCCCGAAGACCGCCCCCTCCTCGACGCGCTTGTCGTCGCCCGAACCTTTGCTGCGCGGCTCGACTAACTCGTAGGGCTGGCCAGGCTGCAGCCGCGCCCGAAAGTACGGCTCGCGCGCCACCGCTTCCATGAACCGCGTATGATTGCCCGCGCTCACATCCGCGAAGTCGCGCGCGCGGATGATCAGGCTGGTGTTCTCGATCGCCGTCTTCGGTTTCAG
This sequence comes from Verrucomicrobiota bacterium, assembly GCA_016871715.1. Classification (GTDB taxonomy): domain Bacteria; phylum Verrucomicrobiota; class Verrucomicrobiia; order Limisphaerales; family J093; genus VHCO01. The sequence continues at coordinate 16,753 of VHCO01000059.1, read as the reverse complement.
GATGGCGCCGCGCTCATCCTTGATTTCCTTGGTCGGTTTGTAGGTCTGCCGCGGAACCAGCTCCGTCACCTGCACGCTGCCGACCTGCGTCAACGCGAACTGCAGCGCGTTGAGCGGGCCCGACCACAGAAACCTATTGGTCGACAGCCGCTCGAGCGCGGCCAGTCGCCGTTCCATCGAGATCGTCTTGGCGCGGTTGGTGCGCACCAGTTGGTCCGGCTTCTCGAGCCGGCGCCACTCGGCCTCCTTTTGCGTCAGTTGTTCGTTGGACTGGATCACCTCGAATTGCTGCGCAATCGCCCAGACCACCATCACCCCCACCGCCAACGCCCCCACCCACGTCGCCCGCTTCACCGGGTCGCGCCGGCGCAACTGCTCCGCCGCCTGTTCTTCCGCGAGCAGATTCAGCCGGATCATAGCCACCTCATAAGGCCGAGAGAGCGGCCCCCACCGCCACCGCCAGTTGCGGCGCCACCGGTTCCAGTTCCGCCAACGCACGCGGCGGCAACGCCAGGGTCATGGTCGCTACCGGATTCCAAGCCCGCACCTCCATCACCAAATCCTCCTTCAGTGCCTGGACCACCTGCGCCGACCGCGCCGCGCCCCCCGACACCAACACCTGGCCCACCGTGTGTTCGTGTTGGGTCTCGAAGAAGTCCACGGAAGCGCGGATCTCGCGCGCCAACTCGGCCAGCACGGGCGCCAACGCCGCTTGCGTGTCGGCGGTTGACTCGACCTGCAACGTCTCCGCGTCCGCCGAACTGACGCGCAGCGCGTCACTCAGCGCCGTGTTGAACCGCTGCCCGCCAATCGGTACCACGCGGTTGAGCGCCAACTCACCCGCCAGTAGCAGACTGATCGTCGTGTGCTTGAACCCGATGTCCACCAGCACGACCGCTCCTCGAGCGAACAACTCCGGCTGCGTGGCCTCAAACGCGTTCGCCGGCCCGATCCACCCCGGCACCACCTGGGTCGGCACCAACCCGGCCGCTTTGGCCGCCGCCTGCAAGTCCAGGACCGCCTGCCGCCGCGCCCCTCCCACCAGCACCTTCCCCTTCTGCCCCACCTTGGCCGGTTCACTGCCGTTGCCCGAGCGCGGCGGCACAATGCAGCAATCGAAAACGTAGTCCGACAGGTCTTGTTGGAGATAAGCCTTGGGGTTGAACCGCAGCATCTGCCGCATGTCCGCCAGCGGTATCAGCGGCAACTCGGCGTGGCGCAGCAGACTGTCCCCCACGCCCACCACCAACACCGCGTGCTTCACGCGCCCCCCCAACTCGCTCGTGATCGCCTTCAGGTGCTCGCTCAGCCGCTCTGTCGAACCAGCCCGATCCGGTGCCGGGGCGTCGTGCACGGCGTAGCCCAGCAACGCGTAACTCGAACCGCGCCGCTGCACCCACACGCTCTTCGTCGAGCGCGCACCCAGATCGCAGGCAACGACCTGCGTCGGCGTGCCGGGATTCCAGCCGGGCAACCGTAAACGCGCAACACCACCGCTCATACATCGGTTATCGGCATCCCGATGATCGAGTTCAGTGGAAAGAATCTCATCCCGGCGCAAGCCGCCTCGAGCACCTCCCTAACTCACGACCCACCAACTGGATCCGGACGGCACCTCCACTGAGGAGAATCTGAGTCCGCCCCGCTAAGCCCGGCTCTACTCCAACACCTCGAGCACCGCCCGCGCGTCGCCGTCCCCAGGATCCAACTCGAGTAGCCGCCGCAAATTCGCTCGAGCCGCGTCCACTTGCCCCAGCATCCCCAGAAACAAACCCCGGGTGTACAGCAGGTTCAGCGTCTGGTCCCGCGTGGCCTTGTTGCCCACCAACCGCTCCGCTCGCAACAACAATCCCGCCGCCCGCCCCAAAACCGCGTCCGCGTCACCCGTGCGCAGGAGCGCAGCCGCCAGCGACAGGTTGGCCAACACATCGTCGGTGTTCAGCGCGTAGGCGCGCTCGGCCTCCTCGAGCATCGGATCCAACTGATGCAGGCGCTCGTGTGCCTTCGCCAGCCACACCCGATGCCGCACCGTGTCGCGCGTCTGCACCAACTCCTGGCACACCCCCACCAGAGTCCCGAACCGTCGCGACATCGTCAGCCCATAGATCAGCACCTCCCAAACCCCGTCGCGCCCAGGGTCCAGTTGCTGCGCCTGACGCAGGCTGGCTGCGGCGCCGGTCAAATCGTGCACCACCAAGAATTGCAGCAGACCCAACACCTCGAAAGCCTGCGCTGCCGGGCCAGGCTCAGCCCCCAAACCCAACTCCTCGAGCTGCGCCATCACACCCCGCACCGACCGACGCACACCCTCGGCTAACCCCGCCCAGGTCTCCGGCGTCCCCAGCGCGCCGACCGGGTCCCGCCCTTGCTCGGCATGCGTAACCCCCACCTCGAAGAGCGCGGCTGTGCCCAGCATCCGGGCGTCCCCACGCCCTAACCGCGACGCCGCCACGAAATCCGCCAGCGTCGTGCGCGTGTATAAATCCAGGTTCATCCGCCCCACCACGTCCTCTTCACCCTCCAACAACCCCACTAACCCGTACACGCGCGCCCGCGCAACTCGACCCAAGCCGCGCCCGAAATGCGTCGCCGCCTCCGCAGGCGCCAGACCCACCGCGCGATCGTGCGCAGCCAGCGCCTCGTCCACCAAGCGCTCCGCGCCCTCCACTTGCGCCGGCGTCGGCCGGCCCGACTCCGAGGCTTCACCCCTTCCCGTCACCCCCGCAATCCCCCCAGAATGCCCAGCCGGCAACAAGACCGCCATGGCCTGCGCAGCCAAGGCCTCACCCAAGGCTGTCTGGCATCGACACTGCCCAGGCGCTAAGGCCACTGCGCGCCGCAAAACCCGCTCCGCCTCAGCGTGTCGATTCAGACCAGCCAACGCCTCGCCGTAGTTGGTCAGAACCTCCCAATCCTCCGACACCTCCGCCCCCTGGTTCCGGTATAGGTCCACTGCCCGCGCAAAGGCCTCGCCGGCCCGGTCCACACGGCCCAACCTCCGATACAACTTCCCCAGGCGCGCTTGCCGCTCATGCTCCTGCGGCTCGCCTCGCAGCGCCCGATCGAGCTCTGAGAATTCATGCGCCACGCTCGCCGAGGTCGAGAACACAGCAAAACCGCGTACCGGATGAATCTCAGCCCCCAACTCGAACGTCAACCGAGGCATTCGGGCCAGCCGGCGTAACCGCTCGCCGTGGCTCGCAGGCGCCACCGCCTGCGCACGCTCGGCAAGCAGCAGCCCTGCCAGCAACGAACTCAGCAGCACGCCCGTTGTTGAACGACTCAGCCTAAACGTCATCCGGAGCCTAATCTACTGTTGAGACCTCGCTTCGTCGACTCCTCTCCGGTAAGGCGCGCACTCCGCGGGCGCCGCACACCGCTGCCAACACCGCTGGCCGCACCGCCGCGGGCGAGACGCCCGCGCTCCCTCCGCGAGCGCTCCGCCAATGTCTGCCGGCAGGGCGCGCACTCCGCTGCGCGCCGCACACCGCTGCCAACACCGCTGGCCGCACCGCCGCGGGCGAGACGCCCGCGCTCCCTCCCCAAACGCTCCGCGAACGTCTGCCGGTAGGGCGCGCACTCCGCTGCGCGCCGCACACCGCTGCCAACACCGCTGGCCGCACCGCCGCGGGCGAGACGCCCGCGCTCCCTCCCCACACGCTCCGCCAATGTCTGCCGGCAGGGCGCGCACTCCGCCGCACGCCCCTTACCGGTGCCAACACCGCTGACCGCATTGCCGCGGGCGAGACGCCCGCGCTCCCTCCGCGAGCGCTCCGCCAATGTCTGCCGGCAGGGCGCGCACTCCGCCGCACGCCCCTTACCGGTGCCAACACCGCTGACCGCATTGCCGCGGGCGAGACGCCCGCGCTCCCTCCCCAAACGCTCCGCGAACGTCTGCCGGTAGGGCGCGCACTCCGCTGCGCGCCGCATACCCCTGCCAACACCTAAGACCCCCCTCCCGCGGGCCAGCCGCCCGCGCTCCGCTCACCAGCGCGCTTTGGCCCTGCCGGGCGCACCCATAAAAAAAGGCCGCCCTCTCGGGCGGCCTGTGAAAACAAGAAGCAAGAAGATTACTTGCGACGTCGGAGGAGCAGCACGGCCGCCCCAAGAACGCCCAACGCGATGGTCGAGGGTTCAGGGATCAGCGAGAAGCTCTGCAGCCCAATGAGGTTGACCGGCAGAATCGGAGGATTCGCCGCCGGATTGCCCGTGGCCGACAGGTTCACGATCTCGGACTTGCCGTATTTCTTGCCGGACGCAACCGCTGCTTCGTAGGTCGCACCACCGGAGGCTTCCCACGCGCGGACCTGCACCACCGCCGCACCACCGGGTGCGATACCCGTGATGGTCCGGGTCGTATCAACACCCGAAGACACGGTGTAGCCAGCGGCGGTCCCCGTCCGGAAGTTCAGGGCTGCGCCGATCGGCGCCAGGCTCGCCTCGTCCACTCCACCGTACAACTGGGCCCAGTAAGCGGTGCCAGCCAATGCCGTGACATTGTCAGCGTCGAATACCTTGGCATCGATGCCGTCCGCAGTCACGCGATTATTGAAGTTGACGGTGCCTTGAGCTAACGCTCCGACACACGCCACGATGCATGTTGCAACAAGCAGGGTTCTCTTCATATGGGTCGTTTTTTGGTTGTTCTCTCAGTCAAAAACTTACGGGTTGTTCACGCTGAACTGGCGAGTCCAAGTCGCCGCGGCAACCTTGCGCGCCCAGAATGCTTCACCCACGGCCGGCGACGGTGGATTGTCCCACTCGCCTAAGTCGAAGATGTGAATGCTGTACGCGCCCGTGGCGTTGTTGAAGCGATACACAATGTCACCGTCGGCCACCGGGAATCCCAGGACCGTATCCAATTGGCCGGTCTGCGGAACCTTCGAGGACACGATCGAGAAACCCGCCGGCAACGCGGTCGTCAGATTGCCCTGCGGGACTTCGCCCACCAGGGTCACCGTAGCCGCGCTCGGAAGGCGAATGAACGCACCCTCACCCGGCTCGAGAGTCGCGTTGGGGAAGCTCCACTCGCCCAGATCGAACGCATTAATCTGGAACGCCCCCGCCGTGTACTTGTACACGATGGTGCCATCCGGAACGCTCGCCAGGAGCTTCGAGACGGTGTTGTTGCCCGTGCCAGCATCGAGCTGGTTGGCAACCATCGAGAAGCCCACCGGGAGCTGGAGGTTGATGTACCCGACTGCATTGACTGAGTACACTTGGGCCAGTGTCGTGGCCGCACCTGCGCTGAGCGCAGCCGTTAGGAACAGTGCTGTAGTTCTCATTGTTTGTTTTATGTTGTTTCCGTGTGTGCCAGCAGAAAACCACGCTGGCAAATCGGTGTCAATCCTTTTTTAGACTTTTTCGGCTCAATTCGTTGCCGGCTTGAGTGCCCAACCGCCGCTGTGTCCACCCCCCCGGCTCCCACACGGCCCAAACCCGGCGGTTGCACCCAACCAGCCCACTCTCGGAACCATCCCGTAACTGCCAAGCAGCATTGCGCTTGCCAATCAAGCGCGACAATGGAACGTGGCGGGCCCTGCCACAAGCGCTAGCCGTAAGCTTATCTGTTTTTCCATCAACAACTTGCACACACAATAGTCCCGGCGCCAACACTCCCCAGGCTCAGCCAGTCGAGCCTCCCACCGCGCTTGGACCGCCCCCGAGGGCATAAAGGTCATTCACGCCCCATAGGTTCGTGCCCCATCCGTCCCATCCGTCCCATCCGTCCCATCAGCCCCAACGCCCTAACGCCCGCACGCTGTCGCACGCGCCTTGGGCAGCGCCGTAAGGCCCGCATAGACGGCGTTGGCCCCAAGCTGTTGTTCGATGCGCAAGAGCTGATTGTACTTGGCCGTCCGATCGGTGCGGCTCAACGACCCAGTCTTGATCTGGCCGCAGTTGGTCGCCACCGCGATGTCCGCGATCGTCGCGTCCTCGGTCTCACCCGAGCGATGACTCAACACGGCGCGATAGGCGTGGTTCTGAGCCAACTCGACCGCGTCCAGCGTCTCGGTCAGCGAACCGATCTGGTTCACCTTCACCAAAATCGCGTTCGCCGTGCCGCTGTCGATGCCCTTCTGCAGGAACTTCACGTTGGTGACAAACAAATCGTCGCCCACCAACTGCACCGTGCCCCCGAGCTTCTCGGTCAACAGCTTCCAATTCTTCCAATCGCTCTCCGCACACCCATCTTCAATGCTCACAATCGGATAGTCCGCACAGAGCTTGACATAGAAATCCACCAGCTCGGCCCCGGAAAGGGTCTGGCCAGTGCTCTTCTTGAAAACGTACGTCCCGTTGCCCTTGTAAAACTCGCTGCTCGCCACGTCCAGAGCCAGGAAGATCTGCTTGCCCGCCTTGTACCCCGCGTCTTTGGTGGCCTGCAAAATCGCCTCCAGCGCCGCCTGCGCGCTCTCCAACTTGGGAGCAAAACCCCCTTCGTCCCCCACCGCCGTGCTGAGCCCCCGCTTCTTCAACACCGCCTTCAGGGCGTGGAAGATCTCCGTGATGGCCCGCAACCCCTCGCTGAAACTCCCCAGCCCCTGCGGCATAATCATGAACTCCTGAAAGTCGATCGGCGCATCCGAATGCGCCCCGCCGTTGATCACATTGGCCATCGGCACCGGCAGGACCTTCGCGTTGGGCCCCCCCAAGTACTTGAATAACGGTTGCCCCACGTACGCCGCCGCCGCCTTGGCATTGGCCAGCGACACCGCCAAGATCGCGTTGGCGCCCAGCTTGGCCTTGGTCTCGGTCCCGTCCAAATCGAGCATCGCCCGGTCCACCCCGAGCTGGTCCAACGCGTCCCGACCCCGCAGCGCAGGCAGAATCCGTGTCGCGACGTTCTTCACCGCCTTGCTCACCCCTTTGCCGCCGTAACGCTGCGGCTCACCGTCCCGCAACTCGATCGCCTCATGCTCGCCCGTGCTCGCCCCAGACGGCACCGCCGCCCGCCCCGCCACGCCCCCCTCGAGTAACACGTCCACCTCCACCGTCGGGTTGCCACGTGAATCGAGAATCTCCCGCGCCTGAATGTCTTGAATGGTGCTCATAGTTCAAAATCAGTGTCCGCAATGAAGGCGGTATGGTAGGGGCAACCCCTCTCGCGTCAAGAACACAGGCTGCCACCGGTTGACTTGGGGTCGCGGGTTCAGTACGGTCGCCCCCAACCAATGAAGCGTAGGCTGGTTCTGTTCATGCTCCTGGCGGCCGGAATGTTCCTCTGGCCCTTAACGTGCCCCGCACCCCTCGTCTATCGGCCCGGCGAAGGCTGGACTTACGAATCCGTCGGCGGCAAGAAATGGCAGCGCGCGCGCGCCCAGGACCAATACGACGTCGCCCAAGAGGCCTTCGACCAAAAACAATACCGCCTGGCCACCAAAGCCGCGCGGCGCACCGTCAAACGCTGGCCCCTGGCCGACGTCGCCCCCCAAGCCCAGTACCTCGTCGGTCGCAGCTACGAAGCCCGCCGTATGGACGAGCGCGCCTTCAAGGAATACCAGCGCGCCGTCGAGAAATACCCGAAGATGGACAACTTCGAGGAAGTCCTCAACCGCCAGTTCGACATCGCCAACCGCTTCCTCGCCGGCCAATGGTTCAAGCTCTGGGGGTACATCCCCTTCTTTCCTTCCATGGAAAAAACCGCGGACATGTACTTCAAAATCATCAATAGCGGCCCCTTCAGTCAGGTCGCACCCCAGGCCCAAATGAACATCGGCGCCGCACGCGAGAAACAAAAGGAATTCATCCTGGCCGCACGCGCTTACGAAAAAGCCGCCGACATGTACCACGACAAGCGCGCCGTCGCCGCCGACGCCGTGTTCAAAGCCGCTCTCGCCTACAATAAAGAAGCCCGCACGGCCGAATACGACCAAAGCGTCGCCGGCCAAGCCATCGCCACCTTCAGCGACTTCGTCATCCTCTTCCCCAACGACCCGCGCGTGGCCGAGGCCCAAAACTTCATCGCCGCCCTCAAGACCGAACAAGCCCGCGGCGCCGTCAAGACCGCCCGCTTCTACGAGAAGAAAAAACAGTGGAACGGCGCCTTGGTCTACTACAACGAAGCCCAGTTGCGCGACCCGGACTCGACCTACGCCGCCGAAGCCAAACGCCGCGTCGAGGCCATCAAACGGCGCTTAGGCCCTAACCCCGCCACCGCCGGCGCTCAACCTTGAGGCCCCGCGCCGCCAGCCTGGCCCTGGTCCTGATCGCCTCGCTCCTCGCAGGCTGCGCCGGCTACCGCCTCGGCCCCACCGCCGGCTTCCCCGCCGGCAGCCGCACCGTGCGCGTCGGCGCCTTCCTGAACAACACCCGCGAACCGCGCCTCGCCGACGCGGTCGTCCATGCCCTCCGCAAACGCTTCCAACAAGACGGGACCTTCCGCCTCGCCACCCACGACCCCGGCGATGTCCTGCTGACCGGCACCATCCTCCGCTACGACCGCACCCCCGTCTCCTTCCAGCCCAGCGACATCATCACCGCCCGCGATTACGAGATCTACCTCACCGTCCATGTCGTCGCCGAAGAATCGGGGACCGGCCGTAAGCTGGTCGACCGCGAAGTGCGCGGGCGCACCGTCCTGCGCAGCGGCGCAGACCTCGCCAGCGCCGAACGCCAGGCCTTGCCTGTCCTCGCCGAAGATTGGGCCTACCACGCCGCCGCCCACCTGGTGGACGGAGCGTGGTGAATGCGCCCTACTGCGGCTGCGGCTTGACTTGACGCGGGCGCGGCTTCGCGCCTAGGGTGACCTTCGTTCGCACGAGCAAACTATTTGAAATGACTTGCGCCCTATGAAGCCGCGATTCTCCGCTCCTCCCCACGCCGTCCGCCGCGCGGGATTCACCCTGATCGAACTGCTGGTCGTCATCGCCATCATCGCCATCCTCGCCGGCATGTTGCTGCCCGCCCTGGCCAAAGCCAAGGCTAAGGCCCAAAGCGTCAATTGCCTCAGCAACCTCAAACAATTGGGCCTGGCCTGGGTCATGTACGCCGGCGACCACCAGGAACGACTCGTCCCCAACCTCCTCGGCACCACCAACGCCTGGATCGGCGGCAACGTCTCGAGCCTGCCCGGCGCCACCAACCTCCTCGATATCATGAACGGCAAGCTCTATCCCTACAACACCTCCACCGAGATCTACCGCTGCCCCACCGACTCGAAAATGCCCTCCGGCCTCATGGCATCCCTCCGCGGTAAGTTCCGCGTACGCAGCTACTCGATGTGTGGCCGTATGGGTGGCGGCGACGAAACCACCTGGGTCCTCGGCACCGCCTATCCCATGCGCACCAAGACCTCCGACATCACCGCCCCCCCACCCAGCCAGGCCTTCGTCTTCATCGAGGAAAGCTACTTGACCATTGACGACGGCTACTTCGCCGTCAAAGCCCCCGGCGTGCGGATCTGGCAAAACTCACCCACCATCCGCCACGCCAACGCCGGCGAACTCGCCTTCGCCGACGGCCATGCCGAAATCTGGAAATGGCGGTTCCTGAACCGGGACCAAGACCTCGACGCCCCCACCCGAGTCGGCGGCTTGGACACCACCCCCGATCTCGTCCGTCTCCAAGCCGCCGTGGCCATCCAAGGCGAACGCTAAACCAGCAAGCCGAGCGCCGGCCTGTTGGTGGACGCCCATCGGCGGACGACCATTGGCTTTTCATGAGCCGGTCATACCGCCTATCGCCGTACCGCCGACTTCCAAGTAACGCCTCCGCAAGTCTGGCTGCCACAACAAATTGCACAGTTGCCGATTTCGCGTTTCCGAAGCCAGTCAGCGTCCCCAGCAGTTGTTGCTCCGGCCGGCCACCGGCCCCGCCGGCTGAGTTGCTCTCCACTCCAGTCGGCCCCGCCTGAACCCCCAGGTAGGGCCGCCCCCCCGGGCCGGCCGCTCCAGCCCGGTGATCTGCCTTCGTTCGGCGCGCCGAGCGGTCGCGCCCTGCCTCCTTGTCACGCTGCCGTGCCTCTGCCCTAAGTCTCTGTGCCACTGGTCTGATCGTCGTTGACCACGCGCCGAGTGCACCAACACTCTGCCCTCTGCCCTGTCAGCGTCATTCTGCCACGATTATAGTAGTTGACAGCGACCCAATACGGTGGAGGAGAGAGCGGGGCCGCCATGGTCAGATGGGGCGACGGACGCCCTCCCCGGTCAACGTTCTAAAGGTCAAATCATTTTGCCATGATTGTAGTAGTTGACAACGACGTGAGAGGGGGGACCGGCAGAGACCCGGCCCAGTCCGTCGCCCCAGGAGCTGAGCGACGCCCGCCGAACTTGCTCCTATTAACCGGCTTGCCTCCGGGGCCTTTCGCCCTGCCCCGGGCCCAGACCGTGACGAAGAAAAAACGTGCAACCACGGCCGTGCGTCCCCTAAATTGGCGGCACGATGTTTGCGCCGGTGGACACCAAAGACCCTGCCGCCGTCGAGGTCGAGGTGCAGACCGCTTACCTGGGGATGTTCCCGGCCGGCGACCGGTTTTTCGTGCCACGCGCCTTTGGCTGGGTACTCGATTGCTTCTCGGGCAATTACCGCGATTACCAGGCCAGCGACGCGCGCTACCACGACTTCGAACACACGCTCCAAGGCACGCTGTGCATGGCGCGCCTGCTGCACCGCCGTCGTAGGGCTGGCGCCACCCCACCTCTCACGCAACGCCGCTTCGAGTTGGGCCTGCTCGCGATTCTCCTCCACGACACCGGCTATCTTAAGAGACGCGATGACGCGGCCGGGACCGGCGCCAAGTTCACCTTCACCCACGTGGCGCGCAGCACGGAGTTCGCGGCCCGACTCCTACGGGAAAAGCGGTACTCGACCACCGACATCCAGTCAGTCCAGAACATGATTCGGTGCACTGGCGTCAACGCCAACCTGAGCGCGATCCCCTTCCAGGACGACCTCGAACGCCTCGTCGGCTTCGCCCTCGGCACCGCAGATCTGCTCGGACAAATGGCTGCGGCCGATTATCCCGACAAACTCCCCATCCTCTACACCGAGTTTGCCGAGGCCGCCGCCTACAGCGGCGACCAGACCCCCCCAGGCAGCCGTTTCGAGAACGCGGAGCAACTCATGCGCGGCACGCCCGCCTTTTGGGAGAAGTACGTATCGGTGAAAATCGAGAAGGACTTCGGCGGGCTATACCGGTTCCTCGCCGATCCCTACCCGGACGGGCCCAACGAATACCTCGAACGTATTCAGGCCAACGTCGAGCGCGTGCGCCGACAACCGGCACCGCCAAAATAGAGTTGACTTGCCTCAAGGCCGCCAACCCTCGCCTGCCCTAGCATGTTCCCCACGACGAGGGTGCCCCCCATGCCCCACACGCAAGACGCCGCTGCAAGTCCAGTCGCCGAGCCGCCCACCACCTGCGGGCGGTCGCGGCCGACCTCAGGCAGAACCGCCGAAGTCCGCAGAGCATACCCGCCCTCATCGGCGACCTTGAATCCGCCCTCCCACCACCGGGAGCAACCCGTCGAGGTAGGAAACGATCGGCCGTCGGCCGGCCTACCGGCCCCCAGACTCAGACCGACCTCGCAAACCGAACCCGAACTCAACCACCCCGAGCGCCACTCGTGGAGGTTGCCTTTATGCTTTGTACGAGCGGGCCTGTTCGCCCTGGTATGCAGCCTCGGGCTCCTAGTGCTGCGGCCCGACTTGCTGGCCACTTACCACTACAACCAATACATCGTGGCGGCGACGCATCTGTTCGTGTTGGGTTTCGTGGCCTCGGTGCTCATGGGAGCATGGTATAGGCACCTGCCCGACAAGCTCGCCGTCCGCCTGCACAGCGAGCGGTTGGCACGTTGGCATCTGGCGCTTCACCTGGTGGGCGTCGCGGGCATGGTCTGGATGTTCTGGGTCTGGAATCTCAAGCAGGTGGGACACTTCGGCTCCGTCTTCGCGGGCGGCGTGGCGCTCGGGGTCTATAACCTCGCCCGCACCCTCGGGCGCGCGCGTCCCTGGAATCCCGCCGCCAGCGCCGTCGCGTCCGCCCTGCTTTGGTTGAGCCTGGGCGTGTTGGCAGGGCTGGTGTTGGCCACCGCCAAGTGCGAGTACGAATCGTTGGACCGCCTAAGCCAGTATCCGGTCTTGGGCCAGTTGGTCCATTGGCTGGCGGCGGTAGCCCAAGGGATGCGGCGGTTCGATGCCCTATCCGCCATGCATGCCCACGCCCACCTCGGCATCGTGGGCTGCTTTCTCATGCTGATCCTCGCCCTCGCGGCCCTACCGCCCTCGCCGCCCACAGCCGGTCGCCTTGCGCCTCTCGCCGAGACCCGCGCGCGGTGGTCGGTGCGCCTCCTGAATGTAGGCTTGCTGGGCCTGGGCATTGCCCTCTGGCTGCGCAGCCCCTGGAAGACGGCGTGCGGGGTGCTGGTCGCCGTCGCCCTCCTACTCTACGCCAGCGAGGTCCGCGCCCAGTGGACCCCACGGCCGAACGCGGGCCTGGGCTGGGAGGCACGCTGCGTCCTGACCGCGGTCTGGCTCATGGTGCCCGTGGCGTTGCTGGGTCTGTTCTTGAGTTGGCCCGGACTGCCGGCTACCCCATTGACCACCCAACTCGAAAACGTCTACGGCTTCCTTGGTCTGGCGGGCGTGGTCACCCTGGCTCTCTTCGGACTGATCCGCCGGATCCTCCCCCCCCGTGAACCGCCAGGTCGGGCCGGACCGGCCGGACAGCCGCTCGGGCCTGCTGACCTGCCTGGCTCGGCGCGCCCAGCGGTCGCGCTCTGCCAGTTCATGCCCGTAGCCGGCGCAAGCTACGGGCTGTGGATGGCGGGCCTGGCAGCGACGGCAGGGGCAACGGCGGCCAGCAGCGAAGCCGGCGTGCGGGTGGGGGCCACGCTGCTCTTGGTCGCGTCGCTTGGCTTTGCGCTGAGTTTGCGCCCGAGTCTCCGCCCCACGCTCAGGCCACCGGCAATTGCGCCCGGTACTCAGTCGGGGACATGCCGGTGATCTTTTTGAAGACGCGGTTGAAATGCGTCAAGGACTGAAAGCCCACCTCGAAGGCAATCTCGCTGATCCGTAGATTCGGGTTGAGCGACAGGTTCTTGGCCTTCTCGATGCGCACGCGCGAGACGTAATCGGTGAAGTTGATCCCCGTGGTCTTCTTGAACACTTTGCAGAAGTAGAAGGTGCTGGTGTTCACCGCGCGCGCCACCTGCCCCAACGACAGATCGTCGGCCTGGTGCTCTTGGATGTAGTCCTTGGCCCGCGTGATCATCGCCGGCTCGGGGTGTTCCTGCCGCACGATGACTTGGTTACTGACCATCGCCAAGTGCTGCGCGAAAATGGCCAGCATCTTGACCACCGACTCATGCTCCCGCACCGTGAGTACCCGCGTGCGAAAATACGCCTCGCGTAAATGCTCCTTGTCCACCACCAACCCCCAATGGGCGACCATCTTGGCCACCCGCTCGAACTGGCTCGCCACGGGCTTCTTCCGAAACACTTGGCCCGTCTGCAAAAAGCCAATCAGATGCTCCCCCACTCGCACCGGCACGGCCGTCTCTGCCAAGCCCGAACAGCACGTCACCGTCTGCGCCTCCTGAACGGCCGTCTCGGACAACCGCTGCTGGGTCTGGAGGCACGTCGCACAGGCGCTGCTCTTCTGCGCCATTAACGCGCAGTACGGACTCTCGTTGCGTCGCCCGTGATAGGGCAGTTGCCATGACTCGATCGGACGCAGCGTCAACGGGAGCCCCGTCATCTCGTTGAACGCACGGGCGTAGTCCAGGTAGAGCTTCGAGCTCCCCAGCGCGTCGACAATGTTCTTCCCGTTCGAGTTCACCAGACCCCTCACTCACGCCCCAACCCGACCCGTTTCACCGCAACTTAAGCCGAACCGCCCCACTCGCGTCACCCGGTTGCGCCTCGCCCACCGCAAGCCGCTACTCGAACCGCACACACCGCTGAAGGCCACCGGCGCAATGCCATTCGCAATTGTTGCCCACATGGACGCAAATTATGGCAATGTGTACCCACCGGCAACCCAAAAGTTGCCCGATCGCACACCCCCAGTCGCGCGGTCGGTTGGTCGCCCCACAGCCCGAAACCGAACCGCCCCCGAGCCGGGGTGGTCCACCCTCGCGTCGCGACACAACGCGCCGTGCCTTGCCAACCCGAAGCCAAGCGTCGAGCGCTGTTTAGGTAATCAGGTCTCCACCGGGGACGCAATCCAATCCGGACCGCCGACCGGACGTGCCCTCCAAGCCCGGCGCGGTTGGTCGCAGCTCCCCTGCGACCGACCCCGAGCTACCGGTGTGACGGGATCAGAAGACCTCGGCCGGCAACCCCGTTTCGGCGCGCACCAAGTGGGCGATGCGCGAGAGACTCTTGAGCGGTAGATGGCCGCAGTCGGGATGCAACGTGGGGCGCATCGCCGAGTAAATCTGCACCATGGAGACCTTGACCCCAGCGTCCTTCAGCCCCTGCAGACGCCGGACATACTGATCGAGCTCGTCGGCGGGCGGTTCCTCGCCTGCAAACCGCGGAAAGAGGCTCTGAATCACAATCGGTCGCTGTCTCCCTACCAAGATCAGGTTCTCGATCACCTTTTCCAGCGCCACCTTCGGCCGGTTGATCCGCCCCACATACCCCGCGGTGCCGCCATCCAACTTGAGCCACAACTCGTCCTTGAGCGTGAACGACTGCAAGCCGAGCCGAACCAACGGCAGATCCAAACCCGTCGCGTTCGAGATCAACACCAACTTGAAGAACGGAAACCGGCCCAACGCGCGCAGATGCACGATGGCGTGCACCGCCTCGCAAAAGTTCGGGCACAACGTGGGTTCGCCATCGCCGCTCAGAGCTACGTGGCGCAACTGCAGCAACTCCGCCGGTAACGACCGAAAACCCGGCAAATCGTGCAAGCGAGCGTTCAAAGCCAACTCGAGCGTATGCTCCAGCTCCCGCACCATCACGGGCACCTCCAACCGGGTATCGGTCAACGGGAGCGCGCGGTTCACCTCGCAGTAGACACAGTCATAATTGCACTGCCGATCGGGGTTCATGTTGACGCTGACCGACAACCCATGAGCCCGCGAGGAAACCACCGCGTATACAAAACGGTTGCTCAGGAAGTTGCGCGTATACCCGCACGACGTGTCCCAAGAGGCGTGGGCGGCGCCGCCCTCACGCTCCGGCCCGCTCGGCACGTTCTCAACTGCTGTGGTCATGCGCTTCGTTCCAACCGCCCAAGCGGTCCGACTATCCAAACGCCGCGCCCGCCTCGCTTCGCGCCATTTGTGAAAGACTTAGCATTAATTGGCCTTTCCCAAGACCCCAACGCAGGCACCCACAGCCCCGCCGAGCCACACGACACCGCTTCCCCCCGCCGAGATGGGGTCCGCTGAAGAACACCCTCCAGGCCATCCCCCCAAGCCCACGCCCCAAGCAGCCTAGGCCCCGAACGATCCCTTTCGCGACCTCGAACCTCAGCCCAGCCCCGGAGTCCGAGCCTCCCCCTCCCCTCGCGCGGATGTGCCAGCGCCCGGGCCGCCCAAGGGCGGCCGCTCACCCAGACGGCGCGTCAGTCGGCGAATCTCCTTCCCTCCCCTCACGCCTACGTAGAAGAGGAGTAGGAAATACCAAGCCAGCGACCCGAAGATCAGCGCCGTCCAAAAGAGCAACAGGGGGTCTTTCATGCGGAGTCAGACGGTACCGCCACGCGGGTCGGACGCCGCGTCAGCCACGAGCCCAGCACCATCCCCAAAAACGCTAAAGCGAACGACGATGCCCCCGCCACCTCCGGTGCAATCTGCTGGGCAGGCTCCACTCGAGCATTCACCACCAAGAAGGTCAGCGGTCCGATCGCCCCCAACACCAGCGCCGCATACGCCCCCGTGGCGTTGGCGCGCGGCCAGTACAACCCAGCCACCAGCAGCGTAAACACACTCGCCAAATAGATGTTCCCCGTCACCGCCAAGTAATCCCAAGCGTTCCCCGGGATCTTGTACCACAAACCGTACACCAGCAGGAACACCCCGATCGCCAAGACCAGCAGCCGCGTGATCAGCAACCGAGCCCGCGGTGACAAGGGCCGCTTCACACACGGCGAAATCAGATCGTTGTAAATCACCGTCGCCCACGTCAGCAAGTACCCGCTGTCGGTCGACATCTCCGCCGCCAACATCCCCGCCACCACCAAACCGATCACCCCCACCGGCAACAACGTCGCCAAATACGCCGGCATCGCCGTCAGACTGTCCACCCCAGCCGGTAATCCGCCCCGCTGACTGAAATACACCAGCGCCGCCGCCCCCCATAACCCCGGCAAACCAAATCGCCCCACAAAGTAAAATGCCGTCCGCCGATACACCCGCCGCGCCGTCGTTTCGTCCCGCGCCGCTAACACCCGCGCCACCTGCGTCTGCCAAGTCGTCACGACCGCGATCTGAAAGACGATCTGCCACAACACATACCCCCACCGCGTGTGCACAGGGTTGAAGGGATGATCCGCCATCGCTAAACCCGGCCCCGCCGTCCCCGCCGCCGTCGCCCCCCACGCCTCCCGCAACCCCTGCACCAGATTCGTCCAACCCAGGCTCCCCACCACCAACACCGAGGTCACCACAATCCCTAAACCCAACACGATGAACTGCAGGTAATCCGTCACCAACACCGATAACATCCCCCCCAACACCGTGTAGATCAGCACCAACCCCAGCAAAAAGGTCATCACCCACTCGAGCCATCCCGGCGGCAAACCCGTCGCATGCACCAAGAACTCGCCCCCCAACCGAAGGAAAATCCCCATGTT
>VHCO01000058.1 GCA_016871715.1 Verrucomicrobiota bacterium | reverse complement strand
CGGGGGGGGACGGGGGCGGGGGGGGGCCAGGCGACGCGGGCAGCGGCGGGGGCAGCAGGGGAAGTGGCAGGGGCAGCGACAGGGGCCCGCGGGCAAGATGCCCGCGCTCCGTTCTTGGCCGGCGCGCAGGCTGCAGGGGGTGCCGAGAAACCGGGGAAGGGAAGGGTGCGTGAGTGGAAGGATGTGGGGGCGGAGTATCGGCGGCGGTTGTTTGTGCGGGGAGGGGTGTCTGGGAGCAGCGGGAAGGTGGCGTTGAGTCGGGAGCAGATTAAGCGGGTGTTGAAGAAGGGTGGGGAACTGAGTGTGGGGGAGGTGTTGCGGTTGCGGATTCGGCACATGACGGACGGGGTGGTGTTGGGGTCGAAGGGTTTTGTGGATGAGGTGTGGCTGGCGCATCGGGAGCGGTTTGGGGGCAAGCGGCGGAGTGGAGCACGATCGATTCAGGGTGGGGGAGCGCGGTTGTCGGGGTTGACTGCGTTGCGGGACTTGCGGGTTGGGGCAATCTCCTGAGCGGGAACTGGGTGGTTATCGGGGTACATGGAGGGAGAGCAGGGCCGGGGGGATGAGTGTCAGCTTCTGGTAGGGGTATGGGAGCGAGGGTTGAGTCGGTTGGGGGCCGGAAAGCTGCCGATTTGGGCGAGGAGTTTGTGCTACCCTTGCGAACGGTTTGATGGCAGGGTGCGGGCGCATGAAACACCCAGTCACACGTCGTGCGTTCTTGAGCCAGGCGGCTGCGTTAGGGAGCGGTTTACTGATTGCGCCTGCTCGGGTTGTGCGGGCGGGGGCAGGTCAATCGCCGAACGCGAAACTCAACCTTGCTCTGATCGGCACTTGGGGTCGGGGCGCGGCGCATTTCGATGCGATCCGTGGCGAGAACGTCGCGGCATTGTGCGACGTGGATGAGCGGCATTTGGCCTCGGCGGCTGAGAAGTTTCCCCAGGCCAAGCAGTACGTGGACTGGCGGCCGTGTTTGGATCAGAAGGGTTTGGACGCGGTGATTTGTTGCACGGCGGATCACACGCACGCGTTTATCGCCACGTGGGCGATGAATCGCGGGCTGCACGTCTACTGCGAGAAGCCGTTAGGCAACAGTGTCGAGGAGGCGCGGGTGGTTCGCGCCACTTATCTCAAGAACAAGCACAAGCTAGCCACCCAAGTGGGGACGCAGCGTCATGCGAACGAGAACTTCAACCGGGTGAGCGAGTTGATTCGGGACGGCGCGGTGGGCGAGCTCGAGCAGGTCAGCGCTTGGGGCAACCGGAAGCTCCCGCGGCCGGGTTATCTGCCAGCGCAGGGCGAGCCGCCGGCCCATTTGCACTACGACTTGTGGGTCGGTCCGTCGCCGTTTCATCCGTATAATGCGGGGTATTTCTCGGGTGGCCCGGGCATGAACTGTCTGCAGTGGAACATGTACTGGGATTTCGGCACGGGCCAGGTGGGCGATATGGGCAGTCACACGATGGATCTGGCCTGGAAGGCGATCGACGCGGCGCTGCCGATTTCCGCGGAGGCGAAAGGGGACCCGTTCCATCCCGAGGTGACCCCGGTGGCGCTGGAGGCGCACTTCGAGCATCCGGCCAACCGTTGGCGGCCGGCCATCCGCGTTTCCTGGTATCAAGGGGGGCTGATGCCGGAGTCGCCGTCGTCCTGGGTGGATCTCCGGAGGATCGGGCACGGGGCGCTCTTCGAGGGCAGCAAAGGGTATCTGGTGGCCGATTTCGATTCGCGCCTGCTGATCCCCGCGGGCAAGGGTGCGGACCTGACCTACTACAAGGGGCGGACGAAAGACACGCTGATCCCGCCGTTGGGCGGATTTCAGCAGGAGTGGATCGATGCGTGCAAGGGAAGCCTGCGGACCTCGTGCGACTTCGACTACGGCGGCACGATGATCGAGATGATGATGCTCGGTTTGGTGGCGTACCGGGTGGGCCGGAAGATCCGGTACGACGGCGCCGCCGGCCGGGTGACCGACAGTCCCGAGGCGAACGAGTTGCTGCGGCGGACGTATCGGCCGGGTTGGACGCTGAACGGTTAAGCGCGTGAAACCGAGCTCCGAGCGGGGACGCTTGGGCCGATCCGGCCAGCCCATGCCCACCGATTTGGCCGCCCGACGTTGTGAGCCCTGTGAGACGGGTGCCGCGCCCTTGAGGGGAGAGGTTCTGGAGCGGTATCGCCGCCAATTGCGCGAGGGCTGGCGGGTCGTTGCCGACCAGAAGCTCGAGCGGGAGTTCTCGTTTCCCGACTTTCGCCAGGCGCTCGCTTTCACGAATCAGGTCGGCGAACTTGCCGAGCAGGAGGGGCATCATCCGGACGTGTTCCTGGCCTGGGGCCTGGTGCGCCTAACGCTTTGGACCCACAGCAGCGGCGGGCTCACGGAGAGCGATTTTATTCTCGCTGCGAAGGTGGACGCCCTGGAGGCTGGAGTCGCGGGTAAGCCGCGGGCGGAGCCTGGGTCATAGGAAGCTCGCCGCCCCAGCGAGGGCAGCGAGCAGCCAGATCCACAACACCGCCTGCGTCGGACTGGCCCCCGCGCGCACCAGGCGGTGCGAGAGGTGGTTAGTGTCGCCGACCCAGAACGGCTTGCGCAATCGCCACCGCAGCAGCACCACCCAGGCCATGTCCACGAGCGGCACAGCCAGGATGAGCAAGGGATTCAGCACGGCCAAGGCGGTCGGGTTCTGCGCCGAGTAGAAATGGGGCAAGATGGCCAGGACGGCGAGGGTGTACCCGACCAGGTGGCTCCCGGAGTCGCCGAGGAAGACGCTGGCTTGCGGGAAGTTGTGGGGTAGGAAACCGCAGAGCGCGCCTGTGACCAGGAATGCGAGGAGGGCGACGAGATACTGGCCGGCTGCGGCGGCCTTGAGTCCGAACCAGAAGGCGCCAATGGCGCCGAGTCCGCCGCAGAGACCGTTCATGTTGTCCATGAGGTTCACGGCGTTGGTTACGACCAGGATCCAGAGCATGGTGAGGAGGAAACTGGCCAGGAGACTAGGGATGAAGAGGGTGATGCGCACCCCACACGCCGCGACGACCAACGCCACCAGGACTTGCCCGGCGAACTTGGCGCTGGCCCGTAGCTCGTAGCGGTCGTCGAGGAGACCTAGGGCGAGCATGCCGAGCGCGCCCACCAACAGCCCCGCCAACTGGACCCAACGCTGCCCCAGGCCATAGGCCAGGGGCTGAACGGTTGCGCTCCCCAGCCACCGCAGCTCCAACGCCAGTACGCCGGCCAACACCGGCACCACCAGGGCCGTCGCCAACGCCAGGCCCCCGGCTAAGGGCGTGGCGCTTCGGTGGATCTTCCGGTCACCGGGATGGTCCACCAGGCCGACCCGCCGACACCAGGCACGCCACAGCGGCAGGGAAAGCCACGCGGTCAGGAATGCGCTCCCGAATGCCAACCCGTAGGCATTAAACGGAAAGCTCATGGTCCGGGTTGCGGTGGTGTGCGCTCGAGCAGGTCCCGGTACAGTGCGTACAGCGTGGCGACCATCCGGTCGACGGAGAAGCTCTCGCGCACTAGGGCTTGCCCGCGCCTGCCCAAGCGCGCCCGCAACTCGGGCTGTTCCACCAGCCGACTCAACCGCTCCCGTAGCCCGGCCCAGTCTCCGGGTCGAAGCAGGAAGCCCGTTTCGTTGTCGAGGCAGACCTCGCCAGCCCCATCGCAGTCCCACGCCACGACCGGTCGGGCGGCGGCGAGGGCTTGGGGCAGAGCACGGGGGAGTCCTTCTCGTCGCGACAGGTGCACCACCAGGTCCATGATTCCGACGTACCGCGGGATCTCTTGAGGTGGCACCAGTCCCGCCAAGACCACAAAGTTCGCCAACCCCAGGCGCCGCACCCGCTTGACGAACCGCGCTCGACACGGACCGTCCCCGACCCAGAGGAACCGCGCGTGGGGATGGCGCCGGACCAACTCGGGCGCAACGGCCAACAGATCGTCGTGCCCTTTGAGGCGGAACAGGCGCGCCAGTTTCCCGATGACGACGTGCTCGGGGCCCAACCCCAACCGCTGGCGCAGGGCCAAGTCGCTCTTGGCGGCGAGGTAGGGTTGGGTGTCGAACCCGCTCAGGACGCGCGTATACTGTTCGGGGCGGCCAATGCCCGCGGCCAGGTACTGGCGAGTCATCGCGTCGGCCACGCTCACGAAGTGGCTCGTCCAACGAGCGGCTCGGGCCTCGGCTGTGCGGAAGATCAGGTTGCCGAGCCGACTTTGCCAAGGGCCGAACGAAGGGCCGTGGATGGTGTGGACGATCGCCCGCACGCCGGCGCGGTGGGCTGCCCAGCGGCCCAACACCCCGGCCTTGCCGCTATGCGTGTGGACGAGATCGGGCCGCCACTGGCGCAACTGCCGGGTCAACTCGAGCAAGGCTCGAGCGTCGCGCCACGGATGAACTGGGCGCACGAGCGAGGGCACGATGGTCAGGAGCCCTGGCGCGGCGGCGGCCTGGGCCTCGAGCGATCCTTCCGGGCCGGTTGTGGGTCCGGCAAGCAAGGACACCTCGACGTCGTCGCGTGTCCGTAGGCCCAACACGGTGGCGAGGGTGTTTTCTTGCGCCCCACCGACGATCAGGCGGGTGATGATGTGCGTGAGGCGCATGGCTCCTCACCCGCCTTGCTCGGCTAGCGGCGCTGGTCTCCGCCACGGAGTTGCTGGACGCGCTGCTCGACGGAGCGGTACTCCTCTGTGCCGGGTCGACCGTGTTCGAGGTAGAGCTCGTAGTGTTCGAGGGCGGCGGCGGTGTCCTGGCGGCGGTAGGCGATTTCGCCCAGGCCGAAATACACCGCGTGATAACGCGGCATCAACCGGCGCAAGGCTTCGTAGTCGCGCTGGGCTTGGTCCAACTGATTGAGTTGGAGGTGTGCAATGGCGCGGTTCATCAGGGCGGGACTGCTGTCAGGGACCAGGGCGAGGAGGGTGTCCAGCGCTGGGATGGCGGCGGCGTAGTCTTTGAGGTTGATGTTGATGAAGGCCTGGTTGAGCAGCGCGACGCGGTTGCTGGGGTTGAGCGCGAGTTGTTGGTGCACCGAGGCCAGGGCGTTGGTCATGCGCCCTGTGGTCAGGTAGATTTGCGTGAGCGCCTCCCCGACCGCGTCTTCCCGAGGATATTGTTGTCTCAATGCAAGCACTTGCGCTTCGGCGGCCGCCACCTCCCCGCGCGCCATGCGGGTCATGGCCTCCATGTTTTGTCGCCACATTTGGGCTTCGGCGTTGTTGGGCAAGAGCTCGCAGGCGCGTTGGAACTCGGTCAGGGCTTGGCGGAACAACTGGCCCTGGGAGTAGATCTGCCCCAGCCTGAACGACCAGTAGGGCGTGTCGAAGGGGCCATCCTGCAGCACCAGCTCGTCCCAACTCCGTCGCTCCTGCTTAACTTCGACAGCCGACTTGAGATCGGTCTCGGCCACGGTCCCAGCCAGCAACTGCGCGTTGAACTTGAGGTTCTCCCGCGCGGCGAAGTTGTCCGGGTTCAGCCGCACGGCATGCTCGAGCCAAGGTGTCGCTTCCTTGGGCGAAGCATGCCGCTGCAGCGTCACCGCCCAGTAATTGAGCGCGCGCGAGTAGTGGCGGGCGATGAACTGTGCGTCCGGCGGAGCGTCTGGATCGGCTGGCTCGACCTTGGCGAGCAAGGGCTCGACGTCCTTCCAGAACCGGCGGTTCCACTCCAAGTCGGTCGGGTCGAGCTCGAGGTTTTGGAAGGAGTCGGTGGGGCGCAAGCGCAGTTCGTAGGCGAGTCCGTGGGGCGTCAGTTGCAGTTGTTCGAAGAAGAAGCCCATGCTCGGGTGCAGGTAGTAGAGGCGGTTCGAACGAGCCAACTCGGCCATGTGTTGCGCGAGCACCGCCGTATCGATCGGTTCGGGCAGGAGTTCGGCGTTGGGCAGCAGCGGCCACCGACCCGGGTAATGCCGCGCGAGTTGCTCGTGGTAGAGGCGGAACTGCAGCAGGCGAGAGGTGACGAGCACATGCGGGTGGCTGCCTGTGCGCCGGTGCAGACCCGCTTCCGCCAGCAACAAGTCCAAGTCGCTGTCGCTCACCACGTAACCGCCGTCGGTAGGCAGGCTTGCGGCAACACGCTCGGCCAACTGTGCCAGGCCCCGGCCATCCTTCTGGCGCACCGCGGGCAGGTTCTGTGCCGCCAGGAAGCCGGCAGCGACCAGGGTGGCCACCGAGGCCACAGCGGCGAGGGCGTTGCCGGTGGGCCGGGCAGTTCCCGGGTTGCGTGAGGCGAACCGGTTGACCGGGGCGCGGCCGAGCAGCAGGAGATAGCCGCTGTAGTAGCCCACCCCGATTGCCGCCAGGTAGTAAAAGGGCAACAGCGCCAGTCCCAGGCCCAACTCCCGCGGGCTCCAGCGCGGATCGAAGAACACGCTGGCGCAACCTGCCAGCAGCACGACGTGCAGCGCCCGCGTGATCCACGTGGTCAGGGCGGCTCCGGCGGCACTGGTGTCACCCAGGCTCGAGGGCCACCGGATGCCAGCCAGGAACACCGGCAGCAGCGACGTGAACGAGAGCAACAACACGATGTATGGCGGCACGCTTGCGAGCGCCAAGCGCTGGTTCCCCAACAACATCCGCAGCGTCTTCCAGAAGCCCTGGGTCGTTTCCCCCGTCGCCACTGCCACCAGCGGCAAGAGCAGGTACAGCGCCAGGCCTGCCGCACCCCACAGCGCCATGCGCCCCAGAAACGGCAGCCGGAAGAACGCCGCTCCGCGGATCCAAACCAGCGCGATAAGGAACGCCGGGAAGAAGGCGATCATGGCGTAATTGTTGGTGATGGCCAGCCCATAGACCAGGGCGCAACGGGTGAGCCAACTTTCCCGCGGGTCGACGCGATACTCGAGCAGACCGCGCACCACGTACGCAAACAGCACGAGGTCCAGCATTTCGCCCGTGGCCGCGGTGGCGTGTTCCCAGAAGGTCAGTTGCAGACCGCAGAGGACGACCGCCAGCACGGGCGGCAGCCAGGCCGCGGGTATGCTGAGGCGCCCGTGCGGCCCCCGCTCGCGCTGGCGTGTCTCGAGGGTGCGGTCGAAGGGCAGCAACGCGATCGAGCGCGCGAGCAACACCAACGTCAGGGCCGCCAACACTGCCGCGAGCAGATTCAGCGCCACCGGTTGCACCGCGGCGGGCAACGCTCGAAAGGGGAAGGTGAGTAAGTAATGCAGCGGCGCAAACAGGGTCGGGGTCCAGTCCCAGCCGGTAACCTTGGCCACCACGGGCAGGCTCTCGAGGCGGACCCATCGATTGAGCGTGGTCACGTACAGCGTCAGCGCCACCACGCCGATCAACCACAGCCACGGGCTGCGCCTGGCTCCCGGCGCCGGTTTTTCCTGTGCTTGCATAGTCTCAGGTACGCCCCGAGTTGAACCCAGATCCTGGCGATTTGGCAAGGTTATACACCGCTGGGAGCCGGTCGCAGCACTCCCGGGGGGCTGCCCCTCCGCCGTGGGCCTGGCCGCCGGGGACGCGCCGCCGCCCGCCGCCGCCCCGATTCGGATTTGCATCCGCAGCCTGGTCTGGTAATCCCTCAGCTCATTGAGTTCACGGAACAAACGGCCGTCACACCGCATGCGCCTATGACTCGTTGCCTCGCCCGAAACGGATCGCGGCGGTTTTCGCTGCCTTTTGCCCCATGGTTCCTCGTCGCTGGCCTCGGCCTGGCGCGCGCGGGCGAGAGCCCGAGCGCGTCGTCGGCGGGTCGAGATATCGAACCGCGCCCGAACGTGCTTTGGATCACGTGCGAAGACATGGGTCCCCACCTGGGCTGCTATGGCGATGCGTACGCGCACACGCCGCATCTGGACCGCTTTGCCGGCGGAAGCGTGCGCTACACGCGCGCCTTCGCTACGGCTCCGGTGTGTTCGCCGGCGCGGTCGTGTTTGATCACGGGCCTCTACGCTACCTCGCTCAACACGCAGAACCTCCGCTCGCGCTTTCCCATCCCGGCGCAGTTCCATGGTTTCCCCAGCTACCTCCGTCGCTTGGGCTACTTCTGCTCGAACCAGGTCAAGACCGACTATAACACTCGTCGCGAACCGGACCTGATTCGGGAGTCCTGGGACGTGTGCAGTCCGCAAGCTCACTGGCGCCAACGCGCGCCCGGCCAGCCCTTCTTCAGCGTGATCAACCTCGAGGAGACTCATCAGTCGCGTGCCAGCGTTTGGTCTTTCGAGCAATTCGAGCGCGAGCTCGGCCGCCGTCTTGCTCCGGGCCAACGCCACGACCCCGAACGCGCTCCGGTGCCGCCTTACTACCCGGACACACCCACCGCCCGGCGTACCCTGGCCCGCTACTACGATTGCATCACGGCTATGGACCTCGAGGTCGGCCGCATCCTGGGTGAACTCGAGGCCGACGGCCTGGCCCACAGCACGATCGTGTTCTTCTTCTCTGACCATGGGCAGGGGCTGCCTCGGGGCAAACGCACCCTCTACGACTCCGGCCTGCACGTGCCCTTGCTGATTCGCTTTCCCGACCGGTTCCAGTCCCTCGCCCCTGCCGCTCCCGGAGCCGCCATCGATCGGCTGGTCAGTTTCGTGGATTTCGCCCCCACGGTCCTGAGTCTCGCTGGCGCGGCGTTGCCGGCGTACTTGCAGGGGCACGCCTTTCTGGGTGCCGCGGCGGGTCCACCGCGTCGTTACGTGTTCGGCGCGCGGGATCGCGTCGACGAGGCCTACGATCTGTCGCGGTCGGTGCGCGACGCTCGATTCCTCTATGTCCGCAATTACCAGCCCCACCGTTCCCTCAACCAACCCGAAGGGTACTCGGACCAGGCCGACTTGCGTCGCGAGATCAGGCGCCTGGCTGTGGCCGGTGAACTCGATGCCGTCCAACTCGCCTATGCGGGCCCGACCAAGCCGCTCGAGGAACTCTACGATACTCAGGTCGATCCCCAGCAGATCCACAACCTGGCTGCCTCGCCGGGCCACCGCGCCACCCTCGAGAACCTCCGCCACCAACTCCGCCAATGGCAACTCGAGAGTCTGGACTTGGGATTCTTGCCCGAGTGGGACGCCTGGGCGCGGAGTCGCGATCGCACGCTGTGGGAGATGGCCCAGGATCCGAAGGCCTACGACCTGCCCCGAATCCTGGCCGCGGCAGACGTGGTGGGCCGTTTGGGCGCGGGCCCGGCGCAACTCGAGCTCCTCGGTTACCGCGACAGCGCCGTCCGTTTTTGGGCGGCGGTGGGCCTGCGTGCTGCCGTCACGCTCGATCGATCGGTCGCCGACCCGGCGCGGGCGGCCCTGAGAACCGCCCTCAGTGACGCTGCGCTGCCGGTCCGCATCGAAGCGGCCGCGTCGCTGGCAGCGCTTGGGGAAGTCGAACCCGCACTGACGGTGCTCAGTCGGGAATTGGAAGGTGCGGATCTCGATGCGGCCCTGCAGGCAGCTCGTGCGCTACAGGAGTTGGGCAGCCAAGCTCGGCCAGCCTTGCCCGCGATCCAGCGGACGCTGGCCCGCGCCGCCGCACGCCAACAGGAAGACCCTTACTTGTACCTGTATTTCAGCCTGGCGCCCCTGGTCAGCCTGTTGGCGCCGGAGCATGAGGCGGCCCAGGCCGGCCAGCCCAGAACCCACACGCCTTAGCCGAACCGCTATGCAAAACTTCCTGATGGCACAATTGGACGAGGTGGGGGGCGTGCCTTGCCCCTGCGGGGAGGCCCGGCGTGCCTTCGCTGTGCCGGAGAACGGGGTGGCCACCGTGCATCTGGTGGACATTCGGGCGGATGCACAGACGCACTACCACAAGCGAATGACGGAGATCTACATCGTCCTCGAGGGGCACGGGTCGGTCGAGTTGGACGGCAAGCGCTACCCAGTCAAGCCGCTGACGGCGGTCCTGATCAAGCCCGGTTGCCGCCATCGCGCGGTGGGGGCGTTGCGGTTGCTGAACATCCCGATCCCAGCCTTTGACCCTAGCGACGAGTGGTTCGACTGAGCGCGCCGACTTGTCGTCGATCTCAGGGACTCTTGAGTAGGGGTGTGCGGCGGGCGTGTTCTGTCCTTTCCGCCTTGAGCCGTGGGTCGCGCTCCGGCAGGCTACCGTCCATCGCGAAACGGACTCCACCTTGAGCTACGACGTCGTTGCGGGCGCCGATCCAGATCGGGCGCGACACTTCCTTGGACTGTTGAGGGAGACGGACCAGGCATCCGCTTTGGCTGCCCTCACGGCCGAACAGGGGCGGGTCTTAGGCGCGCTGTTGGGCGGTTCGCAGGCCTCGGGCGAACTGTTGCTGGCCCATCCGGACTGGTTGCCGGGGCTGCTGGAGCTTGATCGGCTCAAATTGCCTGGGCACGCCCCTGATTGGCGCCAGGAAGTGGACGCCTGGCTCGAGCCGCTGATGCGGCAGCGGGAGCTGGACAGGGCCTTTGGCAAGTTGCGCCTGTTCAAGCAGCGTCAGATGCTGCGCATTGCCGCCCGGGACCTAGCCCAACTGGCGGCGGTCGGCGAGATCACACGCGAGTTATCCGATCTGGCCGAGGTTTGTCTCCAGTCGGTGTTCCGTTTGGTCGGGCACGATTTGGGCGAGCGGTTGGGCCGGCCGTGGCACTTAGATGCCGAAGGGGACTGGCAGCCGACGCGTTTCTGCGTGTTGGGTTTGGGCAAGCTGGGCGGGCAAGAACTCAACTACAGCTCCGACGTCGACGTCCTCTTCGTCTACAGCGAAGAAGGCGCGGTGGGCCGGGAGGCGCCGCGGCCGGGTGGGGCTCCCCCCAAAGGCCTGGCCAACCACCAGTTTTTCAAGCGATTGGCCGAGGCGTTTGTGGCTGAGGTGGGCCGGTTGACGCCCGAAGGCATGTTGTATCGGATCGATCTGCGCCTTCGTCCGGAAGGAAACCACGGGCCGTTGGCTCGGTCGCTGGCCAGTTACGAGAATTACTACGCGCAGTGGGGCCAGACCTGGGAGCGGATGATGCTGATCAAGGCGCGGTGTGTGGCGGGTGACCGGGCTTTGGCGGGCGAGTTTCTCGAGACGGTTCAACCGTTTCGCTATCCGCGGCTGCTGAGCGAGCAAGCGCTGCGTGAGATTGCGAGCATGAAGCAGCGGATCGAAAACGAAGTGGTTCGGACGGGGGAGTTGGAGCGCAACGTGAAGCTCGGCCGGGGCGGCATTCGCGAGATCGAGTTCATCGCTCAGGCGCTTCAGACTCTGCACGTCGGCAAACAGCCGTTCCTTGCCGATCCACAAACCGTGTCCGCGTTGACCAAGCTCGTTCGCTACGAATTGTTGCCCGCGCAAGTCGCCACCGATCTGACCCAGGCGTACGAGTTCCTGCGCGCGCTCGAGCATCGGCTCCAAATGGAGAACAACCTCCAGACCCACACGATTCCTGAAGACCGAGCGGCGCGCCGACGCTTGGCGAGTCTGATGGGTTTTGCCTCGCAGGCGGAGTTCGAGGCGGCCCTGGCGGGGCACCGACGGCGGGTGCGCGCCGCTTACGAGGGGTTGCTGCAGTTGGAGGCGCCTGCGTCCACGGTGGACTTGCCGCCGTTCGAGGCCAACGAGTCGGTCTGGCGCACCCTGTTGGCCAACCACGCCTTTCGCGATCCGGACAAGGCCCTGCGGTTGATCACGGCGTTGGTGCAGGGGCCGGGCTTTGGGCACGTCTCGCCTCGCACGGAGGATTTTGGCCGGCAACTGGTGGCGCGGCTGCTGTCGCTGTGCCCGCGGCGGGATCGGCCCGAGCTGGGGCCCTCGCCCGGGTTGGCCGATGGCGATCCGCAGGCGCGCTGGCTTTCGGATCCAGACCGCGTTGTGGCGCGGTTGGACAGTTTCATTGGCGCTTATGGGGCGCGGGCGCTCCTGTTCGAGACCTGGGTGACGAATCCTTCGTTGTTCGAGCTGCTGGTGTTGTTGTTCGATCGGTCGGAGTTTCTTGCGGAGACCGCCATTCGCACGCCCGATTTGGTGGATGAACTCGAGTTGAGCGGTTACCTGCGTCGGGCGAAGTCAGCGGAACAGACGTTGGCCGACCTGCGCCACGGGATCGCCGACGCCGACCAACCGCAGTGGTTGCGGCGCTACCACCAGACCGAGCTGATGCGCATTGGCCTACGGGACATTTTGGGCCTGGCCGATTTCGAGCAGAACCTGGTCGAGTTATCGGCGTTGGCCGATGCCTGTTTGCAGTACGCGCTCGAGGCGGTCCTGCGCCGACACAAGTTCCGCAAGCCGCCTCTGGCTATCATTGGCCTGGGCAAACTCGGCGGGCGCGAGCTCAACTATGGATCGGACTTGGACATTCTCTTTGTGGCGTCGGACCGGACGCGCTCGCTGGCCGCGCTGCAGCGGGTGGCGGTCGAGGTGATCGAGTTGGTCTCGGCGAAAACGGAATTGGGGGTGGCCTTTCAACTCGATGCGCGGTTGCGGCCCGATGGCGAGAAAGGTCTGCTGGTGAACACGCTGGCGGCGTACGGCGAGTACTATCGGCAGCGGGGTCGGCTTTGGGAGATTCAGGCCATCTCTCGCGCGCGGTGGGTCGCCGGGAACAGTCGAGTGGGCGTCTGCTTCGAAGCGTTGGTGGCGCAGTTGGCCGATTTCAGCCAACCCGCCACGGCAGCCAAACCGGCCAGCGATCCGGCCTGGCGTCAGGAGATCGACCAGATGCGCCTGCGCATCGAGAAAGAGCGCACCCCGCCGGGCAAAGACGCCCTGGCCATCAAGACCGGCGTGGGCGGACTCATGGATGCCGAATTCATCGCTCAGACCCTTTGCCTCGGTCACGGTTGGCTGGAGCCCAACACCCTCGAAGCCCTGCGACGTGCCCGCGACGAAGGCGGCTTGCCCGCTGCGGCCGCGGACCGCTTGATCCTGAACTTCCGGAAGTTGCGGCGGGTCGAGGGGATCCTGCGCCGGTGGAGTTATGAAGGCGAGACGGAGTTGCCCGATGACCCGGCGCCGCTCTACCGGGTGGCGGTGCGCTGCGGCTTTGCCCAGGCCGAGGATTTCATGCGCGCGGTCGCGCGATACCGGGCCAACCTGCGCCGCGTTTACTCGAGCGTGTTTTCCTCGGACGCAGCTCCCGTCGAGCCGCCGGGAGCCAGCGGTTGAGATGGGTGCGGTTCTTCCAGACTCCGGGCCAGCGTGAGCGTTGGGCTGCCTTGCGGACGAGCGTCAGTGCTTCACGGCAGAAACGGGATGCGTGGGGGGGCGGGAGCGAGGTTCGCCTAGGACGGCCTGGGCGTGGCGCGCGTAGAGCCCATGCAGATCGCGCGCATACTCCCGGAGGATGCGTTCCCCTAGCCCTTGATGGTCGCCACAGCGATACAACGCCCGCGCCAAGACCAGTTCGGATAGGGCCTGATTGCGCGTGGTGGTGTCGGTGCCACTGCCAGGATTCCGCTGCAGTGCCGTCGGGAGGTCGGTGACGGCATGACCGGTCAGCCCGGGCTTCGCGAGCAACTCGGCGAGGACGGGCGCCGCCGCTGCCTGGCCCAAGGCCTCTAAAGCCATGGCGACTGCCCGGAAATGGGAGAACTGACTCCGCTCGTTCAGCGCGCGTGTCTTGTCCAGGATTGGGGCCAAGGCGCGCGGGTCGCCGCTTCGGCCCAAGGCGATGACGAAGCTGTCGAGGGGGCTCATGCAGGGACCGAATTGACCCATCCCAGTGTAACGCCAGCCTTTGTCCCACTCGGCCGTTGCCACGGCCGCCACCAAGGTCTCGGCTCCGGCTGAATCGCCGAGCATCCCGAGGACATGCGCGTAGATCAGGCGACTGGCCTCGCTCGTTGCCTGAGCCAGTCGCTCGCGCAACAAGGGTTTGGCTGTCTCCGGCTCGACCAGCACCGTCTCGAGGCCCTCGTAATCGTGGGCCAATCGCGCCACAGCCTCCGCGATCTTGGCCGCCGGCAAAGGGAAAGGATCGACCTCCGTCAGCACGCTCGCCGGCAGGTTGCCAATCTCGACCAAGTGCCGTTGCAGGGCTTTGACGTCCAGGGTCCGCGTCCCCGCGCGACGCTGCGCGATCATGGCGGCAGCTACCCCCGCGGCATAGCCCTGGTTCTGCACATCCGGTTGCATCCGAATCACCGGGACCGCGTCGCGATGCGCGCTGATCCCGAGCCCGGTGACCAAGATGCCCTCGAGCCCGCGCGGTAGCAGGCAGCGATACGGTACCCGCACGTCGATGTCCTCCCGGTGCGGCGGCCGGAGCATAAACATCGGGTGCACGATGAAGCCGTGGGTGTCGAAGTTGCTTCGCGCAATCACGACGGTGTCCGGGTGGGTGCGGCCCAGCACCATGTCCATGGGGGAGAGCGTCAGGTCACCCACGATTTGCCGCCGCTCGCGCGTGGCCACCAGTTGTCCGAGGTCATAGGCCCGCTTGAACTTCTGTCGCGCGGTCACGAACAGCCGCCACACGTCCACGATGTCCGTGTCGTCCACGAACGTGTAATCGGTGTTGGTGTAACGCGCGCCCAGTTCGCGCGGCGGCAGGCCCGCTCCTTGCACGGCCACGTCGGAGGCGTCCGTGTACCGGCAAGTTGCCCCTGCCGCGGCGGCGATGTCCGCGTTGCCCGTGGCATCGACCACCACTCGTGCCCAGACGACCCCGCGTCCGTCCGGTGTCGCCACGACCACGCCGCGAACCTGGCCTTGGTCCACCACGGCGCCTGCACCCAACACGCCATACCAGATGTCCACACCCGCTTGACGCAACTGACGGCGATACCACTCGCTCTTGAGTTCCGGGTTCCAGCCGCCTCCGCTGGTCCGCGGGTCCGGTGGTTCCCAGGCCGCCACGCCCCGGTCAATCTCGCGAGTGAACCCCACGCGGTTGCCGTGGTAGTAGCTGCTGATCAGGCCGGCGGTGCCGACCCCGCCCAGCGCGTGGAGGTACTCGATCACCAAGGTCTTCGCTCCCCAACGCCCCGCGCCGATGCCCGCCGGCGCCCCCCCCGTGCCGCCGCCCACCACAACCACGTCGTACTCGCCCAAGACCGGCAGGCTGTGGGCCGGGGCTGGCACCGTGCGAGCCGGCAGACGGGGATTGACGGACGGGCTGATCTCGCGCACTTGGCCGGGCCTCGCGTCTTGGAGCGTGCGGCTGGCCATCCGCACCGCCTCCGGCTTGGGCAGCGTCTTGGCTGCGGCGGCCGCGGCTCGGCCAATCCGCGCGCCGACGGCCATCAGATGGATCGGACGCAACAGCTCAACCACTGCCTCGCGCGGGAGGTCGCCACAGCCGCCGACCACAAAGATGCGATCGTCCTGCGCCGGCCGGAACGACTCGACCTCGATCTGATCTGCACCTGGCCACTTGCCCACGTGCGGACGCTGCGCCTGGATCGAATCCCAGGGCGTCCGGTACAAGACCTCCGAGGCGTCGACGGCCGCCGGCGTCCAGGTCAGGTCTCGTGCCAGTTGCTCGGCCGCCGCCAGAGGTGCAAAACCGTCGGACTCCAGCGGCAGGCGCAGTTGGTACTCGATCACGCGATGGAGTTCGCCGGCGCGATCGGCAATCGCCAAGGGCGTGGGCCGCGAGCGCACCGTCAGGCCAGGAACGCTCCGCGCTTGGCCGCCAATCACGATGCGTTCGAAGACCCGTTCCTTCTCGGCCGCAACCTTGAATCGCGCCCCGGCCAACCGGGCCACGGTAGCTCGCTCGGTGGCGTCAACAATGACCTTGGCGATGACGGCCTGACGGCCGGAACGATTCGCCAGCACCACTCCCGCGGTCCGCTCGTGGCGGTCCTCGAGCAGTTCGGTCACCAGGCTCGAGTATAAGAACGGCACCTGGGCCTGGATGAGCGCCTGATCCAACGCGCGCTTGACTTGCATCGGAGTCACCGCGCGGGGAGCCTCCGCGACCGGCGGCGGCGCGATGTCATCCTCGCCGGCAACGACGATCTCGCCCAGCAACACGCGGTTAGCCTGGCTCCCCTTTTTCACGTGCAATTTGAGGTAGCGTCCGCGGGTGGCGACGGAGGCCGTGAGTCCCAAGGCCGTTGCCTCGAAGCCGCCTTGATCGAGTCGGTCATTCTCGAGCACCGTCAACGGTTCCCACGTCCTCGAGTCGGAGCTGACCGACACGGCCACCCGGGCGACCTCGAAATCGGCAGGACGCTGGTAGACCAGAACACTCAGGCGGCGAAGGGCTTGCTCCTGGCCCAAGTCCACCGTCAATGTGGCCTCGCCGTCGTACTGGACGCTTTGGCTCGGCGCGCTGTGCCACTTGCCATCCGCCAGGAGCGACGGTGGGGTGGTGTCTTTGTGCTTCGGGGAGGAAGCCCGATCGGCCGTGTAGGTGAACGCTAAGCCCGGGCGGATGGTCTCCACCGGTGCCGGGGGGGCAAAGACCTCCTTGGCCAACGCGGTGAGCGGTTCTTCCCCAGGCTCTAACCAGAGGCGATACGTGGCGCAAATGTCCTCACCCAGATAAGGCCGAGGCGCGGCCAAGAAGACGGTAGCTCCGTGCCGGGCGGCTTCCACGGCTGCTGCCACACCGCCCGAGCTACCCCCGACCACCACCACGTCCACTTCGTGCGTCACGGGCAACGATTTGGCCGGTTCAAGAACTTCAACGGTGAAGGCTACCTGAGGCCAACAGATCAGGCTCCAGACCAGATGCCTCAACCAGCAGAGGGCAGTCTCTCTCATGGGGCTAGTGAATTGGGGTCGATGGGTTCGCACGGGCCTGAGCATGCGCGAACCCGCGGTGACCGGGAAGCCTCTTGTTTTTAGCCACGGGATGTGGCACATGCGTGGGTCATCCAACGACCCCATGACTCGAATGGCCAGGTCGAACCCGCCGTTGCGCTCACGCGCGATGCTCACCCTTTCCCTTTCTCTCTGGGCGATCGCGGGGTCGGTCTGCCTCGATCCCGTCGCGCGGGATTACTACCTCAGCCCCGCAGGCGACGACAACCATCCGGGAACTCGCCTCCACCCCTGGCAGACAATTCGGCCGCTCAACCTCACCCGCCTGCAACCCGGCGATCGCGTCCTGTTCGCGGGCGGATCCACGTTCTCAGGCCCGATCGTCCTCGACCACGAAGATAGTGGCTCGGCGGATCAGAGAGTGCTGATCGGCTCGTACGGCCGAGGGCGCGCCACAATCGACGCCGGTGCCGGTTCGGGTTTGTCCGCCACGAACTGCAGTCACTTGATCGTGCGCGACCTCGACTTCCTCGGGTGCGGCCGTAACGACGGCAACGACGGCAACGGCGTGGCTTGGGAAGGCGGCGTGGACATCGAGATCGATCGGGTCGAGGTCAGCGGTTTTCGCCTGAACGGGGCGATCTTCGACGGCGTGACGCGGGGGCGCATTACGCGCGTCCATGCCCACGGGAACGGTCAGTCTGGCATCGCCACCGGCCACCACCGGCTGTCGACCGATCTGTATGTGGCCCACTGTGTGGCCGCGAACAATCCCGGTGATCCGAAGAACCTCGATAACCACAGTGGCAACGGGATCGTTATCGGCGTGGCCAGAAACGTGGTGGTCGAGTATTGCCGGGCTTATCACAACGGCTGGGACATGCCTCGCGCGG
Source organism: Verrucomicrobiota bacterium (assembly GCA_016871715.1). GTDB lineage: Bacteria > Verrucomicrobiota > Verrucomicrobiia > Limisphaerales > J093 > VHCO01. Next base: position 16,180 of record VHCO01000058.1, on the reverse strand, counting down.
GCAACGGACCGGTCGGCATCTGGTGTTGGAGAGCGGAGAACGTCGTGATCCAGCACTGCATCTCGCACCATAACCGGAGCCCAGGTCACGATGGTGGCGGCTTCGACATCGATGGCGGCTGCCGCAACGCGGTCCTGCAGTATAACCTCTCGTACAACAACGAAGGCCCAGGCTACATGGTGTGTCAATACCCGGCGGCACCGCCCCTGTTGGGGAGCGTCATCCGGTACAACATCAGCCAAAACGACGGGCGCAAGAACAACCTGCGCGCCGCCATCGAGATCCATAACCATAACCCGTCGGGGCAGGCCGACGGGGTCCAGATCTACAACAACACCGTCTTCAGCCAACACCAAGCCGCGCTCGGTTTTGGCGGAGCCGAGTTCCTAGGGGTCGTCCTTCGCAACAACGTCTTCGTCGCCCGCCAGACGATCGCAGGCGACCCGCGCTCCGCGCGTCTCGAGGCTAACCTCTGGTTCAGTACCCACCCGGACGGCTTCACCCTGGGCGAGCACAGCAGTTTTGCGGCCTGGGTGGCGGCCACCGGACAGGAGACCGTCGATGGCCAGGTCGTAGGCCTGTACGCAGACCCGCGCTTGCGGGGCCTGGGTCAAGTCACGCTGACCGATCCCACCCAACTCCGCCTCTTGGACCGGTACCTGCCGCGCCTTGACTCGCCCTGCCTCACGGCGGGGTTGCCGGTGGTCGCCAACGGCGGGCGGGATTTTCTCGGCACACCCGTTCCGCCGACCGGCGCCCCCGGGCTCGGTGCGATCCGCGGGCGATAGCCTTTGGCCTTTGGCCCCCTTCAAAGACATCTGACCGGGGTCAACGTAGCCAATGCAGCCGAGTGGCCAGGCGCGTTTCCTCGATGAGCAAAGATCACGAGATGGGTCCCGACGGGGCTAGTGCAATCCCACTGGCAAAAAGACGTTGACAACGAAGATCGGCACGGCAGCCGGAAAAGCGCTGTCGAGGCCTAGGGAGAAAGGGAGAAAGAGAAGGGGAGGGGGCTAGTGCAATTCCTCTGGCATAAAGAGGTTGACAAGTGCCAAGGGCTTTGTCCGTTCGCCGCAGGCTGGAGTCCTCGGCAACTGGTTGGTGTCCAGCATGCTTTGAGTCGACGGTCGCGGGCTGCGGCCTGGGCGTGCAGAGGGGAAGGAAGGGAAGGCGGAACGGAACGGAAGGCGGAAGGCGGAAGGGGAAGGGGAAGGCGGAACGGAACGGCGGAACGATCGGGGATCGGGAGCGAGCGGTAACCGGAGCTAGCGTGGGAAGGTCGGTTGCGGGGCGCCTAGGGTACTGCGGTAGGGCAGCAGCGGCGGAAGGCGGAAGGCTGGGGGGAAGCCAGAGGGACCACATGGAGGCGCCCTACGGCAGGGGCCCTGTGGTGGGTGCATCCTGCGGCCATGCATGGTGCAGCAACTGCAAGGGCAAGCCGGATGGAGCGGGGCGCGTGTTGTCCGGAGCCGACGGTTGGGTGACTGAGGAGAGGAGCGGACGCAGCAGAGACGCTAGATCGGCACTGAAGCGCTGGGCGCCGGTCGCACGCAGGTGCGTGACGGAGGCGAATTCGGCAGCGGGCCGGGTCGCCGGGAGTTGGGTGAGGAGGGCGTCCGCCTCGAGCCAGGCGCCCCATTGGGCGAGGATCTGGCGACAAGTGGCGGAGTGATCGGGAAGGACAAACGACTCAGGCGCTGGGGTGAGTCCCACGGCGAGTCGGGTGTGGGGAGGGAGCCTTTGTCGGAAGATCCGACTTTCGGTTTCGAGGCGGGCGGCCAACCGGTACTCTGCATTACCGCGGGCGGTGGTGGGGTCGAAGCGATGAGGGTCGACCGCGCTGCCGGCGTGTTGATCGAGCGAACGCCAGAGGTCCCAGGTGAATCCATAGGCCCGGCCGAACTCACCCGGCAGAGGCGATGGAACAAGCCGAGTCCATAGCCGTCCTCGGAAGATGTCGAGGCCGAGGATGCGGTCGAAGCGGGCTAGGAGGTGACCCGTTGGGGGGGCGTCACGGCCGGCGAGGTAGTGGCGCAGGACGGCTGCGTGATAGGCGGGCAGGCCAGCGAGGCGCAGCGATTCCGGGTGCATGAGCAGGACGACCAGGGGCGTGCGGCCTGGGTTTGCGGCCGTGTATTGTTCGAGCAGCAGGGCCAGCGAGGGTAAGTCCAGGTAACTGAGGGTGCCGAGGTTCAGCACGGGTTGGTCGAGCGCAGTCTGGAGGCGTGGCGCCCAAACGTCCATGAGGCAAGAAGAATCCCCGAGCAGGAGGACGGCGGCAGGGGTGGGCTGGCGGCTGGCCTCGGCCTGGTGCAGGAGGATCGTGCGGTCGGCGTCGAGGATAGGGCGCGGGGCGGGCAGGCGGCCCGAGGCCGCTCCGAGATGCATGGCGGCAGCGAACAGGAGCAGGGGGAGGAGCGGCGGGGCAACCGCGGCGAGGAGGTCAGCGGCGTTGAATTCGCACTGGTGGCTCTTCATGGGGCTCAGAACTGGAAGTAGATAAACGGGGTGGAATCCTTGCGCCAAAACAGGACGATGGCGGTCAGCAGGCACCCTTGGAGTAAGGCGCGCGTCCAAGCTGGCAGCGTGAGGGGGGCCAGCAGGTCCTTCGTTGTTGCCTGCCAGGACTGCATGAGGATCAACGGGAGGGTGAAGGCGGCCAGGTTGAGGGCGTAGCTGGCGAACCAAGGCGGGACGGACCATTGGGCCAGCGCACTCGTGAGGGTGAGGATGTCGGCCCAGGACTGGGCGCGGAAGAGGAGCCAGCCGTAGCCGACAACCAGCATCGTGAGCGACCAGGCCAGGAGCTGGCGGGCCAGAGGGTTTGGGGGCTGTGGAGGAGTTGGTTCCTGGCGGCCGGGGGCAGGGTGAGGTTCAGGTTGGGGGAGTGGCGTGGCGCGGGGTCGTTCGCTCCACCAGCGGTGGACGAGGAGACCGATGCCGTGCCAGAGGCCCCAGAGGACGAAGTTCCAAGCGGCGCCGTGCCAGAGGCCACCGAGGAGCATGGTCAGCAGCAGATTGAGCCGGGTACGGCTTGGGCCGTGGCGGTTGCCGCCCAGGCTGACGTAGAGGTAATCGCGCAGCCAGGTCGAGAGGCTGATGTGCCAGCGACGCCAGAACTCGCGCAGGTTGGTGGCAAGGTAGGGCAGGTTAAAGTTGAGGCGCAACTCGAAGCCGAGCACGCTGGCCAGTCCGCGGGCGATGTCGGAGTAGCCGGAGAAATCGCAATAGATCTGGAAGGCGAACGCGATGGTGCCCAGCGCGACGAGGGGGGCGGCGTGGGCGGGTTGGCCGTAGACGAGCTCGACGAGGGGGGCGAGATTGTCCGCGAGGACGACCTTTTTGAACATGCCCCAGAGGATGAGCCAGACGCCGGTGACGAGTTGGGTGCGGGTGAGCGTCAAGGTGCGTTCGAACTGGGGCAGCAGGTGGCGGGCGCGCTCGATGGGTCCGGCGACCAACTGGGGGAAGAAGGAGACGTAGGCGAGGAAGCTGACGAGGTTGCGAGTGGGGGTGAGTTGGCGGCGGTAGACGTCCAGGGCGTAGCTCAGGCTTTGGAAGGTGTAGAAGGAGATGCCGACCGGCAGGACGACGCGCAGGAGGCGCGGCTCGGCGTCGAGCCCGAGGCGGTCGAGCAGGGCGATGAAGGAGTCCACGAAGAAGCCGTAGTACTTGAAGAAGCCGAGCAGGCCGAGGTTGACGATCAAGCTCAGCGCCAGCCAGGCGCGGCGGTGCCGGTCGGGTCGGGGCGGTTCGAGGGCGCGGCCGACGGCATAATCCACCAGACTCGAGATCCAGAGCAGGGAGAGGAAGCGCCAGTCCCACCAGCCGTAGAAGGCGTAGCTGGCGACGACGATCAGGGCATTGCGCGCGGCCAAGCTGTGCCGGACCAGGTAGTACAGGAGCAGGAAGCCCGCGAAGAACACGAGGAAGACGGCGGAGTTGAACAGCATGATGGCCTAGCCGACGATTGACCCGCGCACGGCTTGGGTTACTATAGCGGCGTGTGTTCGCGCGTGGCGAGGCAAATTCCCGCCGCGCCGCGCGGGGCGCATGGGCTGAGATGGGTTATCGAATTCACCGGGCCTTCACCCTCATCGAGTTGCTGGTTGTGATTGCCATCATCGGCATTCTCGCCGGGTTGTTGTTGCCTGCGCTCAACGGGGCGAAAGCGCGGGCGCAGCAGGCGCACTGTCTGAACAACCTCAAGCAGATCGGCGTGGCGCACCTGATCTATGCGCAGGAGAGCGCGGGGTTGGTGCAGATCAACGAGCCGCTGCAAACGAACGTGACCTGGGCCAGCCTCTTGAGCACCAACCAGAATCTTCAGGCAGCCGACCTGTTCGTCTGCCCGAGCTATCCGCCGCGCCGGTTTGTGAACTGGTTCCGCACCTACGGCGTGCGCCAGGACCCGCCCACCAACTACACCCAGGGCCGGTTCCGTGAGTTCTTGCAGGTCGAGAGCGTGCCGAACCCGCTCGAGTATTTGCACGTAGCCGATACGACCAGCCGCGGGCGGCGGGGGATTGGGGCGCAGCAATTCTATTATTTCCGCGCGGCCAGCGAGAAGGAGGTGCACGGCCGGCACGCGCACAAGGCGAACGGGCTCTTCCTGGATGGGCATGTCGAGAGCTGCGCGCGTCCGCGGCTCGAGGGACTTGGGATCACGGGCCTATTCGAGGCGGACACGGTACCCGGGTACTTCGGCGGCGACTAGCGCCGCCAGCGGTGTGCGATCGTGCGACCCCTCACGGCCATCTTAGGCACGACGGTCCTGGCTCTGGGCGGGTTGGGCGCCCTGCTGCTGTTCCGTGGCGAAGACTGGCAAGTGCGCAGCCAGGCGGTTGGGAGGCGTGAGTTGGCGTTGCGGGTTTTGGGCGAGCACTTGGCCACGGAATTCCCCGGCACACGCGCGCTGGTTGTGTCCAACCCGTTCAGTCAGCAGGATGGTCAGGGGCGGAGTGTGTATGCCTTCGAAGCGGCAGCCGTGCGCGGGCTCGAACGCGGTTGGGGTGGGCGGATTCGGCTCGTGGAGGTGGTTTTCCCCGCGTTAAGCGCGGCGGCCGCGGCGAACCCGGAATCTGTCCCGATCCCGCCGGATGCGACCACGCCCTTGAGTTTTCTGACGGCGGAAGGGGCGTGGGAGGCGATGCTGGGCCGGCATACGGAGGTGGACTTGGTGGTGAGCTTGATCGGGTTGCCGGTGGGGATGCAGCAGCGCGAGTGGTGGCGGCGCGCTGAGCCGCGGTTCGCGCTTTTGCTGCCGGACCTGCGTTTGTTGGGGGAAGGGCGAGAGATCGAGGCGGCCTTTATTTCGGGCAAGATCGTGGCGGCCGTGTTGCGCCGGCCTGGCGCGCCGCCGGAGTCGGTGGCGGCGTTGGAGGATGCGCACGCGGAGTTCGGCGCGCGGTTCTTATTGGTGACTCCGGCAAACGTGGGTGCCGTGCTCGAGCAGTTTCCCAACCTGTTCTGAGGGTGTGGGGACGGGCTAGTTCCGCCCCCTGGGGACGAGCCGCACGCGAAAGAACGCGGTGCCTTGACCGCGAGGCTCGGGCACGGTGGCTTCGTGCGCGGGATTGGGCTGGGCGATGGGTTGGAAGTGGTCCGGATCGAGGCGGCTGGCCTGTTCGAGCACGTACCAGTGCGCGGGGTGGGCCAAGCCGGTTTCCTCGTCGTACAACTCCGCCGCGGGGCCATGCCAGCGGATGTGCAACTGGCCGGCGCGCCGCTCGACGGCGACGATTTTGGGGAGGGGATGAAAGCCGATGACACCGCGCAGAGGCAGGTTCAGGTTGCCTTCGGGCGTCCAGTTGGCAGGGGTCCAGGCGCTGAACTCGTAGTCGCCGTTGGCCCAGCTCGTCCGGTACCGCACGTAGCGGGTGCCGTCGTCGGCGACGAAGTAGCCGTAGGCGAGCATGCCATGGATGCTCGGGTTGGCGCGGGGCATCGAGCCGACCTGGCGGGACCGAGTATGAAAGGCCTGCATGAACAGGAGCACGGGGTAGCCGGCGTCGATTTCGGCGCGCAAGTCCTCGAAGCTGAAGCCCGCCCCGTCCGGCACGTTGGGGTTGAAGTCGCTGAGTTGGGTGAACACGTCGGCTGCGTGCCCCCGATGCGCGGTCCAGGCGCGCAGTCCGGACTGCAGGTCCAGGGCTGGGAGACCGGCTTCGGGGCCCGGGACGAAGTTGACCCGGCGCTGTCCCGAGCTATCCCAGTAGACAAAGGAATAACCGTCGATGTTGCCGTCGCACTCTTGGTTGAGCTGTTTCCATTTGTTTTGGTTGAGCCCGATGAAATCGCCGATGCAGTCCGGCGCGTGTTCAGTGCGCCCGAACAAGACGTAGGGATCTGGGCCTGCGTGCTCGTAGTAGAAGTAGTAGTTCTCCTCGTGCCCGGGTTCGTCGGTGGGTCGACCGTCCTGGCCGGCCTTGGTCGCCCAGAGAGACCGGATGCCGCGGTTCGGTCCGTAGGCGTCCAAGGGGGCCACACCGCCGGCGGTGGGGCCGGTGTAGAAATCGGGGAATCCATGACGATCCCAGAACCCGATCAAGTTGCCGCAGGCGGTGCCAAAACAGCCCACGTGCCAATCGTAGTCCGGCACACCCGTCAGCATCACATTGACCGCCGCGCGGGCGGGCGCCCAGGCCGTGCTCACGCAGCAAAGGCCGGCCACCGCGGTGAGCGCCAGTGCGCGCCCGGTTGGGGATGGACGGCACTCTGCCCTAGCTCTGGACCTTGCTCGGATCATGCCAGCGCCGACTTTCGGTCATTTCCACCAGTCTGTCCAACGGAAAGCACCTCGCGAAGGATTCGGGTCCGGTCGAGGGACGTCAGCGTGTAGCGCCGGGCAGGAGTTGGCCCTGAGACTTGTCCCAGCGCACGGTGCGCACGGGGAGCCGGTGTTGGCCATGGCAATCGGTGCAGACGATGGTCTCGGGTCGAAGCCGCTGCAGGCGGCGCTGTCGCCAGCGGCGGATGACGTCGGTGGCGGGGGCATCGTGGGTTGGGTGACAGGACTGGCACTGGGCGGCGATGGCGGCACGGGCGAACATGACGGTAGGGGGTGTGGTGTTGCCTTCGTCTTCGGCGTGCTCGTGGGAAGGTCCGTGGCAGTCGGTGCAGGAGGTGCCGGCGCGGGCGTGCTGAGCGGAGAGGGATTCCTCGCGCAGATTGCCGTGGCAGTCGTAGCAGATGAGGTGGTGTGGGGCGGGTTGCTGGCCCGGTACGACCGGGCGGGCTTCCGTTTCCTCGAGCAACAACGGCGCGTCCGGGGCCACTTCCAACGGCGGCAGAGGACTCGAGTTGCCCGCCTCGGGTGGCGCGGCGACTCCGATCGCGAGCCAGAGAACCCAGGCGGCTGCGAGGGTCATCCGCGGATGCGAGCCCATAGCCAGCGAGGGATTCGAGCCAGCGGCGGTCGTGCGACGAGATGCCGGTGTGGCGGGCTTTGCCGGACTGCTTGGCCTGGGCGAGGGCCTGGGCGATCTGTTCCGATTCGGGTTCGGTGTGGGCGGGCAGGGGTTCCTGGTTGGCGCCTTTGCGCGGGCTGGCGATGCAGGTGATGCGCCACAGGTCAACGGATTCTTCCCCGGTCTCTTTGAGGCTCGCGTCGAGGGTCTGCATGAGTTTGGCGGCGGTGCGGTATTCGGGGCGGCGGGCTTCGTGTTCGTAGTGTGACCAGCCCAGGTACATTTGGTGCCGGCGCCCGCGGAGGGCCTTGCTGTACGTGACGATTTCCGCGTGCGTGCAGGCGTCGATGTAATTCATGCCGCGCTCGATGCAACGGGTGACGACGTCGTGGCGGTTGCGGTTGAACTCGGCGTGGTTCAGATCGGCGCGCAGCCAATTGCCGCCCTGGAAGATCCCGGGCACCATCTGGTCCACGCGCTTCCAGTGGCCTCCCAAGCAGACGGCTGAGACCATCCAGCCGGTCTTGCCGCACCGGCGATATTCCATGTCCGGGTTGTAGTTGAGGATGCTCGTCGTGTCCGCGCCTTGGGGGTTGCTGGCGGCGATGGTGTAGGTGGGCTTCAGCCCCAAGGTCACGCCGGCGGCAGCGGCGGCGCTGGCCTGGAGGAAATGGCGGCGGGAGAGTCGCGGGGGCGGTGTGTGTGGGTTCATGGAATTGATTATAGGTTCCTGTTGCGCTCAGGGTTCGGTGAACCTATACGCCGTATCAGACGGCTTGACGAGTAGAAAGATTGCAGCGCCGACGCAGGCGGATGAGGACCGGCTGAGATCCAACATCCCCTCGAGGGCGCCCAGGCGTGGGGGGATGGGGATGTTGGACGTGGGAAGCACGCCACCCACGATCCGCGAGAAGAAAAGTGCCGACGCGCCAGCTTACCGCGCGGGTCGTGGAATTGCGACGTCCAGATCCGCCTGGTTCCGCCAAACGCGCAGGATCAGGGGCGCCGGGTTGGAGCCCTCGGCGGCAACGTCCAACTGAGCTAACTGCTCCAGGTTGTCGACGCGCTCGCCACCGCAAGCGCGGATGACGTCGTTCTCGCGCAGGCCGGCTCGGGCCGCAACCGAGTCTGCGAGTACTGAGACTACCAGCACACCGCCCGGGTCGGCCAAGCCCACGGCCGACCGTTCGGCGAGGTCGCCGAGGTTCTTGAGGGTTGCGCCCAGCCAGACGGCAGTCTTGGGCACGCTGTACTTGCGGTCCCAACCGCCGCTGCGGATGCGTGCGGCGGCTAGTGTGCCGGGCAAAGGCGGCGTCTTGGCGAGCCGGCGCAGGGCGGGCGATCGGACCCCGAATTGGTCCATGGGAAAGTTGGTGAATCCGAGGCTCAGCGCGGGCGAGCCTGCTTGGACTCGGTAATCGCCGGCGGCAGGGTTGACGAACTGGGCGTCGGCGACGAGGGAATGGCGGTCGCCGCCGAACTGCTGGAGGCCCATCGCCGGTCGCGCGGCGGCGCCGGGTTGGTGCACGAGGTTGTGATCGATGCCGTGGCTTTGGTCGGTCGATCGCATGCCGGCGGGCCGATAGCGGTCTTCCCAGACGATGTTCCGGGTGAAGGTGGTGTGGGAGTCCGGGTACCAGACGTGGGGGCAAAAGGTCCAGTCGACGGTGATGTTGTTGGAGACCTGGCGGAAGTAGCCCTCGCGCAGTTTGATCCCGCCGGCCAAACAGAGGTTGTTGTACAGCTCGTAGTGGCTGGAGCCATCGTCCAGGTCGATGTCCCAGCCGTGGTCGCAGCGCCAGCGGTTGTTGCGGAGGACGATGGGCCGGCGGCAGTCCCAGCGGGGCATGTCCGGGTGCTCCCGCACCCAGGCTGCGGTCACGGCCCGGTCCGGATGCCAGAAGCGGTCGCGCCCCCAACTGTTGAAGGAGCCGTGGTCGCCGGTTTCCTTGACCGTGTCGAAGACATCGTTGAACTCGATCAGGTGCCCGCCGAAGGCGCCGTCGCAGATGTTGATGCCGGCGCGGGGGCAATCGTAGATGCTGCAGTGGCGCACGGTGATGGCCTCGGCCATGGCGATATTAACCCCGGCGGTTTGCTTCTCGACGCGCCCGGTGCGGTAGATCAGGCAATCTTCGACCTGGCAATCGGCCGGGTAGTCTGGGGTCTGCGGGCCGGGCGTCGGGTCCATGGCAGCGAGGGTTTGCGTCTGATGGTATTCGAAGAGGGGCGAGCGCAGCGCCGCGGGACGCCCCACGAAACTGATCGCGCTGGCACCCGCCTCGGCGATGCGGCACCCGACAATCGCCAGGCGCCGGTTGTAGCCATCGACGAAGACGCCGTTGCCGCCCACCTGGTCGATCACGCAATCGCGCATGGTGCAATCCTCGGACTCGCTGAAATAGATCGCGCCGCTGCGGCTGGTGGTCCAGTCACTCCGGAGCAGCGGTTCCTTGTTGTCCATAAAGGTGCGGGTGGCGTGCCGGAAGGTGAGGCCGCGCAGGGTGATGAGGCGGGCGGGCGCCTGGCGAGTGCCGCGGAACTCGACCAACTGCTGCAAGCGCACGCCTTCGATGGTGGCCGAGGCCAGGTCCAGCCCGGGCAGCGGATAGTAGTAGAGGGTGTTGGAATGGGTATCGTGGAACCATTCGCCGGGGGCATCGAGTTCCTCGAAGATGTGCTCGACGAAGCGGTATTCGGCGTGGGCGCCCATCTGCCGGTTGTTTTGCCAACCGCCCAGCAAATCCAGGGTGTGATCGGCGCGTTTACCGGTGATTTGCCAGTGCATGTCGCCCCAGAGGGAGCGGTGCATGGCGTGCAGAAAACCCCCGGCTGGCTGCGCCCAGCGGGCCACCCGCTCCGGCGCCGAGCAGTCCCTGGCGTAACCTTGAAAGTACTGGGCCTGGGGACCGTAATTGGGATAGCGCGCCATGGGCTGGCGTTGGCCATTGACGAAGAGTTGGTCCAAGGCGAGGCCGGAGGCTTGAGCTCGCAGGTCGGATGAGGCCAGCGCCGCCCGCCAGATGCCGTTCGTGAACGGTTCCCATTTCAGCTCGAGCCGCAACCCGCCACTGAGGACGGGCTCCTCACCCGCAAAGGCCTGATAAACGACCGGGGCCGTACCTGTGCCGGAGTCGGCGCCGGTGAACACCAAAGGCTCGGGCAGGTAGTAGGTCCCGTTGCGCAGGGTGATGGTGACGGCGGTTTGGCCCGCCAAAGCGCGCGCGGCCTGCTGCGCCCGGGCGAGCGTGGCAAATGGTTGGGTGCGCGTTCCGGGATCGGTGTCGCGCCCGCTTGGACTAACGAAGAACTCGGCCGCCTGGATCGAGTTGGCCAACGCGAGCGCCAGCAGCACGGCCAACCGCACGGCGGCTAAGCTCGCTCCCCTGGCTCGAAGGCTTGAGGCGGCGCTGGGGGTGGCCTCGGTTCTGTCGTGGCCGGCCAGGGTCAGGGGCAGGAGGCCGGCGGAGCGCGTTTGACGGATGGTTGTCACCTGTCCAGGGTGACGGTAGGGGACCTGGCGTTCAAGCTTCCTGAACTCCAATGGATGTGGAGTGCTGGCAGGGAGCTCCGGGCTCTGAGGGCCGCACGGGCCGATTGCGGGAGAAGCACTTGGCGAATCTTTGGGGCGCACCGCAGAAGGCTGAAGGCTCTAATTTGACAGGGTTTTAATTGTTGACACGACACTCACTGTCTGGTGTCCGCGTGCTCTGGACGTGAGCGCCAGGAAGGGACCGCGGTCGGGGCCCTCACCCTGTGGAGCAATAAGACAGGATCAAAGAACTTGACATGAGTGACACCAGGGAAGGGAGCCGCAGTTGGCGGCGTCACCCGGCAGGGTGAGCGCGGTGGGCATCCTGCGGGAGGGGAGGGAGGGCGCGCTGGGCGGGAAGTCGATCGAATTCAGGGGCCGAGGAGCCTGTCGGGTGCGAGCACGACATGTTTCACCGACTGGCGCAGGTAGGTGTAGGCGATGTGGACCTTGCCGTCCGCCGCCTGGATGACGGCGGGGTAAGAAAACTCGCCTTGCTCGCGTTCGAGGGTGAGGACCGGCCGCCAGTCCTTGCCGTCCCGCGAGAGGGCGACATTCAGCATGTTGCGGCCCGAGGGGAAAGGCTGGCTGCGGGTGGTATGGTTGTAGACGAGCAGTTGGCGGCCGTCAGCGAGGGTGACGGCGTCGGTGCCGGCGTTGGGGTTGGGGAGAACCGTGGCGGTCATGGGTCCCCAGGTCTGGCCGCCGTCCTCCGACCAGCTCTGGGCCACGACGTTCTGCCGGCTGCGACAGAGGATCTGGAACCTGCCATTGGGGTAGGTCAAGATGCTGGGTTGGATGGCGCCGAAGTCGCGGCCGTCGTGGATGGGCCCGATGACCTGCCAGCTCTGGCCGAGGTCGCGGGTGAGCTCGAAGTGGACCCGCCAACCCTGGTGCTCGGTGCTCGAGGGGCAAAGAATGGCGCCGTCGGCCAGTTGAACCGGTTTGTTCTTCACCGGCCCGAGCAGGTGACCGATCGCGTCGTGGCGGCCGAGCTTTCGGGGCGTTGACCACGTTCGGCCTTGGTCGGAGCTGGTCACCAACATCCCCCACCAAGTGCTGGGCGAGGGGCCGACCTTGTAGAACAGCAGCAGCGGACCGGTGCGGGGTTGAAAGAGCACCGGGTTCCAGCAGGCGTAATTCTGCGCTTCGCCTTCGGAGCCGTTGACCACCTCGGTGGCTTTCGACCAACTCGCGCCGTCGTGCCGGGAGAGCCAGATCCCCACGTCGGGATGCTTTTCGTGTTGGCCGCCGAACCAGGCGGCCACCAGGCCGGCGGGAGTCTCGGCCAGAGTCGAGGCGTGGCATTGGGGCGTCGGCTTGTTGTCGAGGGGATAGATGAGTTCGCCCTTCAGATAGGGGCCCTGGCCGGGCGACGCAAGCGGTGGCAACCGTTCGGGCTGGGCGTGGGTAACCTGGAGGAGAGCGACGGCGAACGCCACCGCGGTAGGGGGGATTAGGTTCGAGTTCATCAGGTGTCTTGGGGTCATGGTGGAGAGGAGAGGGTCAGTGCGGATCGGCCTGAGGCGAGCTCGGCTGCATTCGTCACTGGCGCGGCAAGACCCCGCGCAAGAACCGCGGCGGGGCGCGAAACCGAGTGGCCTGTTCGAAGGCGAACGCGAACTTGAGCAAGACCGGTTCGCCCCACGCGCGGCCGAAGAAGGAGAGCCCGACCGGTAGTCCGGCCACCCAACCCGCAGGCACGGTGACGCTGGGGTAACCGGCCACGGCCGCGGGCGAGGTGCTCCCACCGGTGCCGCGGTCGCCATGCACCAGGTCCGTGACATGGGCTGGGCCGGTCGTGGGAGCGACGAGGGCATCGAGTCGGTGCGCATTCATGATCGCATCGATGCCCTCATCTCGCGCCAGGCGGCGGCAGGTCGCCAGGGCCTCGAGGTATGCCGGTTCGGTGAGCGGACCTTTGGCCTCGGCCCGGTGGAGGGTTTCCTGGCCGAAGTAGGGCAGCTCGCGCGCCGCGTGGCGTTCGTTGAACTCGATCAACTCCGGCAACGAATGAACCGGCACATGCGGCGCGAGGCCGCTCAGATAGGCGTTCAAGTCCGCCTTGAACTCGTACAACAACACTTCGAACTCGGCACTGCCGAACTTCCCGTGCGAAGGCAAGTCGGCGGGGTCGATCAACTCGGCGCCTAGGGCCTTCAGCGTGGCCAGTGCCTCATCGAGCAGCGATTGAAGCGTCGCGTGCGAGCCGAAGAACTTGCGGGCGACGCCCAGCCGCGCCCCGCGCAGTCCGTGCGGATCCAGGCACTGGGTGTAGTCTGGCGGGGTGGACGCCGGGTTCTCGCGGGTAGCTGGGTCGCGCGGATCGGGGCCGGCCAACGCGTGCAACAGGATGGCCGCGTCCGTCACGGTGCGCGTCATGGGACCCGCTGTGTCTTGGCTGTGCGCGATGGGAATAATGCCCGTGCGGCTGATCAGGCCAAGCGTCGGTTTCACCCCCACGATGCCGCAGTAGGATGCGGGCGAGAGGATCGACCCATCTGTCTCCGTGCCGATGGCCGCCGCGCACAAATTCGCGGCCACGGCCACCGCCGAGCCCGAGCTCGAGCCGGAGGGGTTCCGGTCCAGGACATAGGGGTTGCGCGTCAGGCCGCCGCGACCGCTCCAGCCGCTGGTCGATCGGTTCGATCGGAAGTTGGCCCACTCGCTCAAGTTCGTCTTGCCCAGGATGACCACGCCGGCGGCGCGCAGCTTTTCAGCCACGAACGAATCCCGCGCCGCGATCGACGCTGCCAGCGCCAGTGAACCGGCCGTGGTGTGCATCCGGTCGTGGGTATCGATGTTGTCCTTGAGCAGGATGGGGAGGCCGTGCAACGGCCCGCGCGGCCCTTGGTCCTTGCGTTCCCGGTCGAGTTCGCGAGCGATCGCCGGGGCATCCGGGTTCAACTCGATGACCGCGTTGAGCGCCGGGCCGCGCCGGTCGACCTGTTCGATTCGCGCCAGGTATTTCCGCACCAGCCAGGCCGCCGTGTACCGGCCGGTTTCCAGACCCGCCGCCAGCTCGGCGAGGCTCGCTTCCTCCAGCTCGAAGGGTCTGACCCTCATCGCCGCGCCGGCGCCGAGATGAGCGGGGTTCGCCCCCTCGAGTCGCGGGGGCACGAGGCTGGCCGCGACCCCGCTGCCAGCCAACCCAAGGAACTCTCGTCGCTTCATCGCCCAGTCACCGTGCCCGGCAGGCGGCGCGAGGTAAAGCCGATTCCCCGCGCCCGCCCCTGTGGCAGCCGCTGAGGGAGCACGCGAGCGGTCGTCGGGGGTGGAGGCGAGAAACCACTCGTCAGTGACGGAGGGAACTGATACCAAGCATCAGTGAACGCGCGTATTACGAGGTCGAATGAGATGAAGTCCGGCGTGCCGATTTGGGGCCGGGGCAGCCGGAGCGCCGGGGCGGTGGGTGCGTCGGGACGGCGCGTCGGCCTGGGTGTGGCGCTGGCGGCGGTCATGGGTTCGAGTTTGGGGTTGGCGACTCGGGCTGCTAGTGCACCCCGAATCGAGCTGCGGCCCGGTGACCACATCTGCATCGTTGGCAACACGCTGGCGGATCGGATGCAGCACTCCGGTTGGCTCGAATCGCTGATCCATACCCGGTTTCCGCAACATGAGTTGGTCGTTCGCAACCTGGGGTTTGCTGGGGACGAACTGACGGTGCGGCTGCGGTCCGAGGGTTTCGGCAGCCCGGACGACTGGCTCAAACGCACCCAGGCGGACGTGGTGTTCGCCTTCTTCGGGTCTAGGACGACACACTCCAGCCGGCTCGGTAAGGCGGATGGATGAGCGCGTTGGCTTCCTCGGAGTTGGTGAAGCGCAGCTTCGGGCCATCCCAGAGGAGGCGGATTTTTGAGCGGATGGCGATGTTGCCGAGGAGAACGACCTCGGCCAGATGCGCGGCGTGGTCGATGAAGTTCGAGCCGGCCGGGGGGCCGCCTTTGCAGGCCTGTAACCATTCCTCATAGTGGCCGGGCGAACGGGTGAGGACTCGCGGCGGATCGCCCAGTTCGCGGGCGCAAGCCACCGGGATGACGCGGTGGCCGTACATCTTGCCCTTATCCCCCACGATCATGAGCCAGTCGCCCTCGGCGAAGCTGGCGTTGGCGTCCAGCTCAGGGGGACGCTCCGGTTTGAGGCCGCCGTCCCACCAGGTGAGTTGGACGGGGGCACGATCGCCTTCGGCTGGGAAATGCCAGCGTGTGATCGAGGACAATGGGGCGGTCTCGTCCGCGATTTCGGGTGGGCATTGGTGGTTGGACGAGGAGGCCTCGACCCAGGCTGGGTGGCCGAGCTTGAGGGCTTTGAACACGGCCGAGAATTGGTGACAACCGATGTCGCCCAACACGCCGGTGCCGAAGTCCCACCAACCACGCCAGGCGAAGGGATGATAGCAAGGATGATAGGGGCGCTCGGGCGCAGGACCCAGCCACAAGTCCCAGTTCAGTTGGGGAGGGACGGGGGGGCGTTCTTGGGGCCGGCGGATGCCGCGGGGCGATATCGGCGGGTAACGATTGGAGCCGCCGTGAACCTCGCGCACGGTGCCGATGACCCCGGACCAGATGGTTTCGCAGATGAGCCGTGGCGCTTCGCCGGCTTGACCCTGGTTGCCCATTTGGGTTGCGACTTTGGTTTCTCGGGCGACTTGGGCCATCAGGCGCGCCTCGTACACCGAGTGCGTCAACGGCTTCTGGCAGTGGACGTGTTTGCCCAGTTTCATGGCCAGCACACTGGCGACGGCGTGCTGGTGATCCGGCGTGGCGATCATGACGGCATCGATGTCCTTCTGGGCCTCGAGCATTCGGCGGAAATCCCGGTGGAGCTGCGCCTTGGGGAATTGCTTGGCGTTGCGCTCCAAGGCGTGCTGGTCGACGTCGCACAGGGCCACGACATTGTGGCTGGCGACACTCCGAATGTCCCCGGTGCCCATCCCGCCCATGCCGATCCCGGCGATGTTCAGGGTCTCGCTCGGGGGCGGCTCGGCGCCGCGGCCCAGGATGCGGGGAGCGACGACGCTCAGGGTCAGGGGGAGGGTGGCGGCAGCCGAAAGGAAGCGGCGGCGATTGACTGCGGCGATTCGAGACGGCGACGGCTGGGGCTGGGAATTCATGAGCGGAGATGTAGCCAGAGGGGGAGGAGAAAGACAACGCGAAAGGGTGGACGACAAAGGGGGGGACGAATGCCGCGGCAAGGGCAGGGGGAGGGGAAAGGCGCCACGGTCGAGCGAGGCCACGGC